>NZ_JBIBJD010000012.1:0-361494 GCF_042958445.1 Streptomyces sp. NPDC007991 | reverse complement strand
TCGCAATCCACACCGAACCCGGAAGGCCCTCACTCGTTCAAGATCACTCTCCAGTGATCGCTGTCACCAACCTCCGTGGACAGAACACCTAGGCCAGCCCACGCCGGGCAACCGCAGGCTCCCGCCACCCCGCAATCGCCCCCACCATCTCCAACACCTGCCGCGTCTCCGCGACCTCATGCACCCGGTACACCTGCGCCCCCAGCCACGCGGACACCGCGGTCGTAGCCAACGTCCCCACCACCCGCTCCTTCACGGGCCGATCCAACGTCTCCCCGACAAAGTCCTTGTTGGACAACGACACCAGCACCGGCCACCCCGTGGCGACCATCTCCCCCAGCCGCCGGGTCGCCTCCAGACTGTGCCGCGTGTTCTTCCCGAAGTCATGCCCGGGGTCGATCATGATCGACTCCCGCGGCACGCCCAGCTCCAGCGCCCGCTCCGCCAGCCCGACCGTCACGTCCAGGATGTCGGCCATCACGTCGTCGTACTCCACCCGGTGCGGCCGGGTCCGCGGCTGCGCACCACCCGCGTGTGTGCACACCAACCCCACCCCGTACCGCGCGGCGACCTCGGCGAGCGCCGGATCCACCCCGCCCCACGCGTCGTTCAGCAGGTCGGCCCCGGCCTCGCACACGGCCTCGCCGACCTCGGCCCGCCAGGTGTCCACGCTGATGACCACGTCCGGGAAGCGCCGCCGCACCTCCGCGACGAAACCGACCGTGCGCCGGGCCTCCTCCGCGGCCGTGACCTCCTCGCCCGGCCCGGCCTTCACCCCGCCGATGTCGATGATCGCGGCTCCCTCGGCGACCGCCTGCTCCACGCGTGCGAGGGCCGGCTCGTCGCGGAAGGTCGCGCCCCGGTCGTAGAAGGAGTCCGGGGTCCGGTTCACGATCGCCATGATCACCGGCTCGTGCGGCCCGAATTCCCGCCTGCCCAGCCTGAGCATCCGCTGTGACCTTTCCTGGTACGTCCCCGTTTTCCGCCGCCTGCGACCCTAACGGTCGGACTCGCATGGCACGATCGGAGCCTGACACCATCGGTGTCCGAAGACACCGACAGATCCGACCGTGGGGGCTCCGCGATGGTTATGTTCCTGTTCCTGGTCGTCGCGCTAGCCGTCGTGGTCGCCGCGGTGACCCTCGCCGTGGTGGGCGGTGGCGAGAACGGCCCGCTGCCCGAGGCCGCCCCCGAGCGGCTGCGGGACCCGCTGCCCCCGGACCGCCCGGTCGACCGTGCCGACGTGGAAGGCCTGCGTTTCCCCCTCGCCGCCCGCGGCTACCGCATGGCCGACGTGGACGACGCCCTCAGCCGCCTGGGCGCCGAGCTCGCCGAGCGCGACGCCCGTATCGCCGACCTGGAGTCGGCCCTGGCGGGCGCCAGAACAGCCGCCGGACACGGCCCGCGGTCCGGGGAGAACAGCTCCGGGCAGAACCACGTCTCCATGGACAAGCCGGCCCCGCGCCAGGAGGACCGGCCATGAGCGACGGCGCCGCCCTCGCCGGGCCGGACGGCGCGCTGCGCTGCCCCTGGGCCCTGTCCGCCCCCGAGTACGTGACGTACCACGACGAGGAGTGGGGCCGCCCGGTCCACGGCGACGACGCGCTCTACGAGCGCCTCAGCCTGGAGGCCTTCCAGTCCGGCCTGTCCTGGATCACGATCCTGCGCCGCCGCCCCGGCTTCCGCGCCGCCTTCGCCGACTTCAAGATCGCCTCGGTGGCGGCCTTCACCGACGAGGACCGCGAGCGCCTCCTGGCCGACGCCGGCATCATCCGCAACCGCGCCAAGATCGACGCGACGCTCGCCAACGCGCGAGTGCTGGCCGAGTGGGCCCCGGGAGAACTGGACGAGCTGATCTGGTCGCACGCCCCCGAGCCGGGCACCCGCCCGGTCCCGAAGGCGCTCTTTGACGTCCCGGCCGTCACCCCTGAGTCGACGGCCCTGTCCAAGGCACTGAAGAAGCGGGGCCTGCGCTTCGTCGGCCCGACGACGGCGTACGCGCTGATGCAGGCCTGCGGACTGGTCGACGACCACCTCCAGGCCTGCGTCGCGCGTCGTATCTGACGGCCGCCGCGGCAGGTCAGCGGTTCGATCAGCGGCCGGGTCAGCGGCCCAGGTAGTGGGGCTTCTCCTTGTTGACGAAAGCCCGCACGGCGATCGCGTGGTCCTCGGAGGACCCGGCCCGGGTCTGGAGCTCGTCCTCCTTCTCCAGCGTCTCCGCCAGGGAGTGCGTCAGCCCGTAGGCCATCGACTCCTTCAGGGCCGCGTAGGCCACCGTCGGCCCCTCGGCCAGGGCCCGCGCCACCTTCTCGGCCTCCGCGCGCAGCTCGGCGGCCGGCACCAGCCGGTTGGCGATGCCGAGCTCGTACGCCTCCTGCGCGCTGATGCTCCTGGGGAAGAGCAGCAGGTCAGCCGCCCGCCCGGGGCCGATCACCCGCGGCAGGGTCCACGAGATCCCTGAGTCGGCGGTCAGCGCCACCCCGGCGAACGAGGTGTTGAACGCGGCCGTGTCCGCCACGATCCGGTAGTCCGCCGCGAGCGCGAAGCCGAAGCCCGCCCCGGCCGCCACGCCGTTCACGGCGGCGACGACCGGCTTCGCGGCCTCGGCCAGCGCCCGCACGATCGGGTTGTAGTGCTCCCGCACCGTGCTCATGGTCTGCCCCGAACCGGTCTCCCGGTCCTCGGTCAGCAGGCCGATGTGCTCCTTGAGGTCCTGTCCGACACAGAACGCCCGGTCACCGGCGGCCGTCAGCAGCACCGCCCGTACGGCGGTGTCGTCCGCCGCGGCCCTGACCGCGTCCCGCAGGGCGACCTTGGCCGCCACGTTCAGCGCGTTCATCGCCTCCGGGCGGTTCAGCGTGATCGTCGCGAGTCCGTCGCGCACCTCGTAGAGCACGGTGTCGGCCATGGAGTATCCCCTCCGTGTCGCTGCTCGGGGACGTACCGGCCGGTACGTCCCGGGTCTGAGAGACAGCATGACCGAGATCGCCGACGGCCGACCGGACCGGACGTGTGACCTGCGTCAAAGAATTCTCGCCCGTTTCCGTTCGGCGGATGTGTGTGCGGGGGCGGAGTATCGCAGTCACATCGCCGAATTGAGTGGTTTTGCTCGCGGGCGTTGCCCAAGCGATGCCGACTGATGTTGGTCATCGGGTCCTGAGATGCGGGATAATGGCCTGGAAGCAATGTGTTCGATGCCGGTGTCGCGTGTCCTGCCTCAAGGACCGCACTGTGCCCTTCTTCAGGGGGCCCGTCGGCCTTGACGATGAGCTGGGTTTCAGGAAGGGGAACGAGCATGGCGGCCATGAAGCCGCGGACGGGTGACGGCCCGCTCGAGGTGACCAAGGAGGGGCGGGGCATCGTCATGCGCGTTCCGCTCGAAGGCGGCGGTCGGCTCGTCGTCGAGCTGACCCCGGACGAGGCCGACGCCCTGGGCGACGCCCTCAAGAAGGTCGTCGGCTGACGCGCAAGCGACCATACCCTTTCAGCTGCCCCGGCATCACATGAGGTGCCGGGGCGGCTGTTTTCTCACCGATGTCTTTCGCCTGCCCCGGGTTCGGCCCGACTAACGTGCTGCCCGGCTACCGTTTCACCGCGCACAGCAGTCCGTCGCCCACCGGCAGCAGGGACGGCAGCAGCTCCTGGCTCTCGCGCACCGCGCGCAGCAGTTCCCGCAGCCGCAGCACCTCGGTGGGCTGGGGACCGGAGTCCACCGTCCGGCCGTTCGCGAAGGCGCCCTCGAAGACGACGAGCCCGCCGGTGCGCAGCAGCCGCAACGATTCGGCGAGGTAGTCCATGACCTCCAGGCGATCGCCGTCGCAGAAGACCAGGTCGTAGCCGGCGTCGGCGAGGCGGGGCAGCACGTCCAGGGCGCGGCCCGGGATGAAACGGGCCCGGTTGCTGGCGAAACCGGAGGCGCGGAAGGCCTGGCGGGCGAACTGCTGGTGCTCCGGCTCGGGGTCCACGGTGGTCAGAACACCGTCGGGGCGCATACCGTGCAGGAGGTGGATCCCGGAGACACCGCAGCCGGTCCCGATCTCGGCGACGGCCTTGGCGTCGACGGAGGCGGCCAGCAACCGCAGCGCGGAGCCCGTGCCGGGCGACACCGAGCGCAGACCCGCCTCACGGGCCCGGTCGCGGGCCCAGCGCAGCGCGTCGTCCTCGGCGACATAGGCGTCGGCGAACGCCCAGCTCGTCTGCCGGTTGCCGGTAATGACCCTCTCCTGTCCCCGTGAATGCCTGGGCGTGACTGTATCCGTTGGGCCCGGGAACCCGCAGATGGGACCGGTCGTTTATAGGGGCAAGCGAATGGCGCGGGTCGTGACGGGGGGCAGGCAGTGGATCGAGGCGCCGAGCAAGGGCCGACGCAGCAGTACGAGGCGTATCAGCCCAGATCAAATTCTCGTAAAACCGCTTATCCGGTCCTAACGGGCGAGGTGGCTATGGTAGGGGCTCCACTGGACACCACCAGAGCTGACAGGGGAGGTGCGGCCGCGCCTGCGGACAGGGGAGGAGTGCTCCGGCGCTTCTTCACATCGGCGGGCAGGCCGACATCCGTGAACGACACTGCTGACCACAGCCACGCCGCTGACTTCGCCCAGACCGCGACCTTCACCACCGACGCGGACGGGCAGGCGTGGACTCCGCCCACGTGGGAGGAGATCGTCAGCACGCACAGCGGCCGGGTCTACCGGCTCGCCTACCGTCTGACCGGCAACCAGCACGACGCCGAGGACCTCACGCAGGAGGTCTTCGTCCGTGTCTTCCGTTCCCTGTCGACGTACACGCCGGGCACCTTCGAGGGCTGGCTGCACCGCATCACGACGAACCTGTTCCTGGACATGGTCCGCCGCAAGCAGCGCATCCGTTTCGACGCGCTCGGCGAGGACGCGGCCGAGCGGCTGCCGAGCAAGGAGCCCTCGCCGCAGCAGGTCTTCAACGACGCGCACTTCGACGCGGACGTCCAGCAGGCCCTCGACACCCTCGCCCCCGAGTTCCGCGCCGCGGTCGTCCTGTGCGACATCGAAGGACTGTCGTACGAGGAGATCGCCGCGACCCTCGGCGTCAAGCTCGGCACGGTCCGTTCGCGGATCCACCGGGGCCGCTCCCAGCTGCGCAAGGCCCTCGCGCACCGCTCTCCTCAGGCGCGCGCCGAGCGCCGCTCCTTCGTCCCCCGTGTACCCGCACTGGGGGGAGGGGGCGCGAGCGCGTGAGCGGATCACGGCCGAAAGCTTCCGAGGGCCACCTCGCAGAGCAGCACCTGGGAGACCGACTCTCCGCCCTGGTGGACGGAGAGCTCGGTCATGACGCGCGTGAGCGCGTACTGGCGCATGTGGCCACCTGCCCGAAGTGCAAGGCGGAGGTGGACGCCCAGCGCCGGCTGAAGAACGTCTTCGCGGAGGCGGCCCCGCCGCCCCCTTCCGAGAGCTTCCTGGCCCGTCTGCAGGGACTACCCGCGGGCGGCGGCCCGGACGGTGATGCCCCGCCGCCGGGCGGGGGAGCGCTGCCCGGCGGACTGTCAGGACGGTTCGGATCGTCCGGGGCCCTCGGGGCGAAGCGCGGCGACCGGTTCGAGTTCGGGTACGTCCCGGCCCGGCCGCACGTCCCCGTGCTGCCGTCCTCCGCCGGGAGCCGGAGACGTCCTTCGGGCGCAGGCCTGCCGTCCGACGACCGCGGTCTTCCCGCGGGCAGCCGGGGCTTCCCTATCCACGACGTCGGGCGGCACGAGCCCGACAGATCCTCCTCCCGCCTGCGGTTCGCCTTCGCGGCCGCCGGAGCCGTGTCCCTGGCCGCGATCGCACTGGGCGGTGTCACCGGCGGCACCGCGGCCGACCCGGAGGCCCGCGGCGGCGCCGGCGCGGGAAGCAACGTGACACCGATGCGCACACAGGGCACCGGCGCCGCGACTCAGCCCGAAACCCAGCGGCGCCGCAGTACGGGGCCGTTGCTCGGGCAGATCCACGGCCAGAGTGTGCTCGGCCGCGCCCCCGTCGCCCCGACCGAAGTGTCCGCACCGCTGCTGCCGGGTGTGCCGCACTCCGCCGCGGGGCAGCAGGCCGTCCACGCGCTGGCCGCCCCGGTGATGGCCGGTGCCGCCGTCGTGTCCCCGCTGATACGTCCGCTCGAGGCGGCCCCGCCCGCCGTCCTCACCTCGTGGTCGACGGTCCCCGAGATCGCGGCTCCCCTGCTCGCCGTGCCCCTCCCGGACACGACCTCGTCCCCCTCTTCTCCCGCCTCCTCCCGTACGGCCCGCTGACCGGCCGCTGCGCGGCGGCGAGCGAACCTGATTGAATCCGGGGGTGGCGCCCGCGGCCGAGGCGTGGCCGTGGCGCCGATTCGACGAACTGCGGCTACCGCCGTCGAGCCGTGCCGCGGCTGTGGGGAGAGCATGAACGAGGGGAAGCCCACGAAGGCCAAGTGGTGGAGCCGTCCTCGGCCGCAGGGCCTTTCGGGGGAGCCGGACAGTACGGGGCAGACGCCGGCGGCCCCGGCCGACACCGACGGTGACTTCGAGCTGGCGCGGCCTGCCGTGCGGCAGGACGAGACCGGCGGCGACTACGAGCTGAGCCGCCCCGAGCGGCCACCGGCCGACGCCGCCGGGACACCCGCCCGGGGTGCCGAGGCCGACGTTGCCGCCACGACCGCCGTGCCGGCCCAGGGCGGACTCGCCGGGAGCCCGGCGGAGGCCCGGGGCGGGGCTGCCGGGGAGCCTGCGGAGGCCGGGAGCGCTGTGGAGGCCGGGGACGTCCCCACCGCCGTGTCGGGCCCGGGCGGAGCTGCCGGGAGCGCTGTCGAGGCTGTGGGCGTCCCTTCCGCCGTGCCCGCCCAGGGTGGGGTCGGCGGGAGTGCCGTAGAGGCCGGGAGCGTCCCTTCCGTCGTGCTGGGCGATGGTGGGGCCAAGCCACTGCATGATCCCGACCCGTACAGCACGCCGCCCTACGGTGAGCCCGGGCCCTGGGCGCCCGCGCCGCCGGTGCAGCATCCGGCGGCGACCCCGGCGCACGGCGTGGTGACGGCGGACCGGCCGGCCATGCCCGGCACGCCCGTCGCGCCACCGCAGGGGGCACCGGCGGCGCCTCCCGGCCTGCCCGCGCCCGCCGGGCCCCTGCCGCCCCCCGGCGCCCCCGCGCCGGTGCCCGCCGCGGCCGGCTACGCCGACACCCAGCACCCGGCCCCCGCCCCCGGCCCCTGGCAGCGCTACGACCCCTGGGCGGCCCCCGGAGGCCAGGGCGCCCTGCAGCAGAACGGGGCCGGAGTGCTCAGCACGGAGCAGCGGCGCCGCCGGGGCAGGAAGGCGCTGGCCGGTGGTGCGGTGCTGCTCGCGCTGGTGTCCGGCGGTGTCGGCGGCGGCATCGGGACGTATCTGGAGCGGAACGGCGGCATCGGCACCGTCGAACTGCCGCAGGCCGGGAAGGAGCCCGCCGGGCGGGACGCGGACAGTGTGGCCGGGATCGCCGGGCGGGCCCTGCCCAGCGTGGTCACGCTGCATGTGAGCGGCTCCGGCGAACAGGGCACGGGCACCGGCTTCGTGCTCGACACCCGAGGGCACATCCTCACCAACAACCACGTCGTGCGCGCCGCCGGATCCACCGGCGAGATCACCGTGACCTTCAACGGCGGGGAGACCGCACAGGCCGAGCTCGTCGGCCGGGACAGCGGCTACGACCTCGCCGTCGTGAAGGTGAAGGGCGTGCGCGGACTCACCCCGCTGGCCCTCGGCAACTCGGACAACGTGCAGGTCGGCGACCCTGTCGTGGCCATCGGAGCGCCCTTCGACCTGGCCGGCACCGTCACCTCCGGCATCATCAGCGCCAAGCAGCGGCCCATCACGGCGGGCGGCGAGAAGGGCGACGGCAGCGACGTGTCGTACGTCGACGCGCTCCAGACCGACGCCCCCATCAACCCGGGCAACTCGGGCGGGCCCCTGCTCGACGCCAAGGCCCGGGTCATCGGCATCAACTCGGCCATCCGCTCCGCGGACAGCGGCTCCGACCTGGACGGCGGCCAGGCCGGCTCGATAGGCCTCGGCTTCGCCATACCCATCAACCAGGGCAAGCGCGTCGCCGAGGAACTGATCAACACCGGGAAGGCGACCCACCCGGTCATCGGCATCACCCTCGACATGGACTACACGGGCGACGGAGCCCGCGTCGCCACCGAGGGCGGTGACGGCGGACCGCCGGTGACCGTGGGCGGTCCGGGCGCCAAGGCCGGCATCAAGGCGGGCGATGTCATCACGGAGGTCGACGGCCGGCGCGTCCACTCCGGCGAGGAACTGATCGTCAAGACCCGTGCCCGCCGCCCCGGCGACCGTCTGGAGCTGACCGTGGAGCGTGCCGGCAAGGAGCGGACGGTGTCGCTCGTCCTCGGGTCCGCCGGCGGCGGCTGAGTCGTGATGTCCGGCACGTACAGGGACGAAGAAGGCAAACATTCGGGAAAGCGCTCCCACTGGCCGCACTCGGAGGTCTCGGGACGGTACCGGTCGGACAGGATCGCCGGGTACCGTGGATCCGGCCCGGACCACGGCAAGACCCGCATGACCACCGAGGGCCGAGGACCGAGGACATCGCAAGGAGCTTCAGGTGTTCAATGACATAGGACCACTCGAGCTGGTGACGCTCGTCGTCCTCGCCGTGCTCGTCTTCGGTCCGGACAAGCTCCCGAAGGTCATCCAGGACGTGACGCGCACGATCCGGAAGATCCGTGAGTTCTCGGAGAGCGCCAAGAACGACATCCGGGAGGAACTGGGCCCGGAGTTCAAGGACTTCGAGTTCGAGGATCTCAACCCCAAGACGTTCATCCGCAAGCAGCTGGACAACGAGGACCTGGGGCTCAAGGAGATCCGCAACGGCTTCGACCTGAAGAAGGAGATGGCCGAGGTCACCGACGCCGTCCACAGCCGGGACTCCGACCCGTCCTCCTCCTCGTCGTCCTCCGGCTCGTCCGGCGGCCGTATCGACATGACGAAGAAGCCCGAGATCCCTGAACAGGACGACCGGCCGCCCTTCGACATGGACGCCACCTGAGGCGACACCGGGGCGTACCCCCCGGCACGCGTGACGCGTTTCATACTCCGGTCGGGCTGTGTACGGCCTGAACCGGGCTCCCGTGCGGCCCACGCGCCGGGCGGTTTCCCTGCTGCTCGCAGCGGTGTGGCTATGCTGCCGAGTTGATGGGCGGGCCGTACTGGACCAGCAACGCCGCCCGAAGGGGGGCGGGCCGTTCCGGCCCGACGAGAGCGAGGAGGCGTCCGGGCATATGGAGACGACGAGTCGGGAAGTCGCACAGGCGCCGGCCGCGGAGGGCGGACAACAGGTCCCCTCCGCCCGGCGCACGGTCGACGGCTACCTGCGCGCGCCCTTCCCGTGGTACGGCCTCGACGAGGCGTTCACGGGGCCGCGCTGGCTGATGCAGGTCGGTACGACGGCCGACGGAGCCGTGGAACACGGGTCGATCGGGCACGGTGACGAGCCCACGGTGCGCAACGAGCATGCCGCCGGGGGTGATCAGGAGGCCAAGGAGAAGTTCGCGGTCGTGGTGACCGTGGCGGCGAATCCCTCACGGCGCAGTGCGGACGGCACGGGGCTGCTGGAGGCGACGACGGTGTCTTCGGCGGCGTGGCTCGCGGGCGTGGGGCTGCTGTCCTTCACATGGCCCGGGCAGATGGACCACTCCCTGCGGGACGACTGGCTGGAGCAGCAGACCGAGACGGCGTGGGTGCTGGCGGATGACCTGGACGGGGCCGACTGGTCGACGTTGTCGCTGCCGGTGGACGGTGTGCCGACGGCGTTCCACTACCGGGAGTCCGAGTTCGGGTGGGTGCTGGCCGGGTCGACGTCCTCGGGCGTGCATGTGGGGGCGTACGGGCGGGGCATGAGTGCGTATGGGCTCGGCTTCGCCGTGGTCAAGGACATCGCCGCTTACGCGTGAGTGTGGGGCGCCGGGTTCGGTTCGGCGCCCCTTCGCCGTAGGGATTCCTGCCGTGGGGCGGGTGCGGGTCGTCTGTGGTTGTTCGCGCAGTTCCCCGCGCCCCTGAGGGGGCTGCCCCCAAGGGCGTTTCAGATCTCTCTAGAACTTGTTCCGCGGGGTGATCCCCAGGGACAGGCCCGAAAGGCCCCGCTGGCGTCCTCCCAGCTTCCCCGCGATCGCGCGCAGGGCCGAGCCCGCCGGGGAGTCCGGGTCCGTCAGGACCACCGGCCGGCCGTCGTCGCCGCCCTCGCGGAGGCGGACGTCGATGGGGATGTTGCCGAGGACCGGGACGTTCGTGCCGGTCGTGCGGGTCAGGCCGTCGGCGACGACCTGACCGCCGCCCGTGCCGAAGACGTCGACCATCTCGCCGCAGTGCGGGCAGGGCAGGCCGGACATGTTCTCCACCACGCCGACGATCTTCTGGTGGGTCTGGACGGCGATGGAGCCGGCGCGCTCGGCGACCTCGGCGGCGGCCTGCTGCGGGGTCGTGACGACCAGGATCTCGGCGTTCGGGACGAGCTGCGCGACGGAGATCGCGATGTCGCCGGTGCCGGGCGGCAGGTCCAGCAGGAGGACGTCCAGGTCGCCCCAGTACACGTCCGCCAGGAACTGCTGGAGGGCGCGGTGGAGCATCGGGCCGCGCCAGACGACCGGGGCGTTGCCCGGGGTGAACATGCCGATGGAGATGACCTTCACGCCGTTCGCCGACGGCGGCATGATCATGTTCTCGACCTGGGTCGGACGGCCGTCGGCGCCCAGCATGCGCGGCACGCTGTGGCCGTAGATGTCGGCGTCGACGACACCGACCTTGAGGCCGTCGGCCGCCATCGCCGCCGCCAGGTTCACCGTCACCGAGGACTTGCCCACGCCGCCCTTGCCGGACGCGACCGCGTAGACGCGGGTCAGGCTGCCCGGCTTGGCGAAGGGCACCTCGCGTTCGGTCTGGCCGCCGCGCAGGGCGGACGCCAGCTCGCGGCGCTGCTCGTCGCTCATCACGTCCAGCGTGACGTCGACGCGGGTCACGCCCTCGACCGCCGAGACCGCGTCGGTCACGCGCTGCGTGATCGTGTCCCGCATCGGGCAGCCCGAGACCGTCAGGTACACGGTGACCGCGACCGCCCCGTCCGCGTCGATCTCCACGGATTTGACCATCCCGAGTTCGGTGATGGGCTTGTGGATCTCGGGGTCGTTCACCGTCGCCAGTGCCTCGCGCACCGCGTCTTCCGTAGCCATAAGGACGATGGTACGGCGCTGTACCGGTGCGTAGGGAAGCGTCTCAGCGGTCGTCTGCGTCACGTCCCCGTGACCGTTCCGCCGGGAATACGACCGGGTCGTGACGGTGGCCGTTGTGCCGCTCCTCCAGTTCCTTGACCACGTCCTGGAGTTCCGAGCGGATCCAGTCGCGGGTGGCGACCTCGCCGAGGCCGATGCGCAGGGCCGCGACCTCGCGGGTCAGGTACTCGGTGTCCGCGATCGACCGCTCGTTCTGCTTGCGGTCCTGCTCCAGATTGACCCGGTCGCGGTCGTCCTGCCGGTTCTGCGCGAGCAGGATCAGCGGGGCGGCGTAGGAGGCCTGGAGCGACAGCATCAGGGTCAGGAAGATGAACGGGTACTCGTCGAAGCGCAGGTCGCGCGGGGCGAGGCTGTTCCAGGCGACCCACAGGATGATGACGGCCGTCATCCAGACCAGGAACCGTCCGGTGCCGAGGAAGCGCGCGATGCGTTCCGACAGCCGTCCGAAGGCCTCCGGGTCGTACTCGGGCAGGATCCGGCGCTTGGGCACGCCCGGCTGGTCGAGGCGGGCGGTGCGGGGCCGGCCCGCGGCCGTCGAGCCGGACGGCGTGCGCTCGCGCAGGGTCTCGCGCTCAGGAACCATCGCTGGCCACCTCCTCCTCGGCCAGGTGGAACTCCGTCTCCCGCCAGTCCTCCGGGAGCATGTGGTCGAGTACGTCGTCCACGGTCACCGCGCCCAGCAGCGAGCCGGCCTCGTCGACGACGGGCGCCGCGACCATGTCGTACGTGGCGAAGAACCCGGCGATGGCGGGCAGGTCGGCGTCGGGGTCGAGTGGTTGCAGGTCGCTGTCCAGGATCGAGCTGACCAGGGAGGGCGGTGGCTCGCGCAGCAGGCGCTGGAAGTGGACCGTGCCGAGGTACTTGCCGGTCGGTGTCTCGTCCGGTGGCCGGCAGACGTAGACCTGGGCGGCCAGTGCGGGGGAGAGGTCGGGGTTGCGGACGCGGGCGAGGGCGTCGGCGACGGTGGCGTCCGGGCGCAGCACGATCGGCTCGGTGGTCATCAGACCGCCCGCCGTGCGGTCCTCGTACGACATCAGGCGCCGCATGTCGGCCGCGTCGCCGGGCTGCATCAGGCTCAGCAGCCGCTCCCGCTCGTCCGTCGGCAGCTCGCCCAGCAGGTCGGCCGCGTCGTCGGGGTCCATGGCCTCCAGGACGTCGGCGGCGCGTTCCTCCTTCAGCTTGCCGAGGATCTCGATCTGGTCGTCCTCCGGGAGTTCCTCCAGCACATCGGCCAGCCGGTCGTCGTCGAGGGCGGCGGCGACCTCGGCCCGGCGCTTGGGGGAGAGGTGGTGCAGGACGTTGGCCAGGTCGGCGGGGCGCAGCTGCTCGAACGTGGCGAGCAGGTTCTCGGCGCCCTGCCCCTGCTCCTCCAGCGAGAAGCCGGTGACGGCGGTCCACTCGACGGTCAGCGCCTCGCCCTTGGCGCGCCGGAAGGCACTGCCCTTGCGGCCCTTGCGGACGAAGACCCGGTCGATCTCCCACTCCCGGCGGGCCGGCAGCTGATGCACCGACAGATCGAGGACGGTGACCTCCTCGCCGGTCTCGGTGAGCGTGACGCGGCGGTCCAGCAGCTCCCCGAAGACCAGCCGCTCCGTGGGCCGCTGCTCGAAACGCCGGACGTTGAGCACGCCGGTGGTGATGACCTGCCCGGACTGGATGGCGGTGACCCGGGTCATCGGCAGGAAGATGCGGCGGCGGGTGGCGAGTTCGACGACGAGGCCGAGCAGCCGCGGCGGTCGCTGTCCCATCCGCAGCATGACGACCAGATCGCGGACACGCCCCACCTGGTCGCCGGCGGGGTCGAAGACGGCGACACCGGAGAGGTGCGAGACGAAGATCCGGGGGGCGCCCGCTGGCATGGCCGCGGCTCCTTTTCGTGCGGGGTGTTCCGTGGTGCCTGACTGTGTGCCTGGCTGTGTCTTTGTCTGTGTGTCTGTCTGCGTGCCTGTCTTTTCCGAATTGCCCGCTCGGGTGGGCTTCAGGCTAGCCCGTCCTGATCGGGGACGCGTCGGCGGGCGCTCCGGACGGACTGGCTCCGACCTGCCCGCATCTCCCCGGTACCCTGCGGTACGCCGTTCAGGTCTCCCGTCAGAGAGGCAGCCCCACCTGTGACTCCGATTCGCCAGGGCCGCAACGACCGTGCCGCACTCGCGAGCGTGATGTGCGTACTGGCCGTGACCGGGACGGTGCTCACGGGCTGTGCGGAGGATCCGAACGAGGGCACCAACGGGGTCGGCAGACTGCCCGCCGAGAAGATCCAGGCCAAGACCCGTACGGCCGCCGAATCCGCCGGGGCGGTCCGGGTGCACGGCAGCGTCGTCAGCGGCGGGCGCACCTACGCGCTCGACATGCGGCTGAAGACCGACGGCGGCGAGGGGTCGGTCACCACCAAGGGGACGACCTTCCGGCTGCTGCGCGTCGGCGAGCAGCTCTTCGTCAAGGCCGACGCGGCGTTCTGGAGTCATGGCGCGGCCCAGGGCGGGGGCGGCAAGGCGGATGCCGCCGCGGCCGCCAAGCTCGGCGGCAAGTTCGTGAAGGTGCCGCAGGGCGACCCTTCGTACAAGAAGTTCAGCGGTTTCACGGACAAGAGTGTCCTCCTCGACGGTCTGCTGACCCTGCACGGCAAGCTCGCGACCGAGGGCCACGACGAGCAGGCGGGCATCCACACCATCCGCATCTCGGGCGGCAAGGGCTCCGGCGGCACCCTGGAGGTGTCCCTGGAGGGCAAGCCGTATCCGCTGCGCCTGGAGCGGGCCGGCGGGGCGGGTACCCTCACGTTCTCCGCATGGGGACAGGACTTCTCCCTGAGGGAGCCGGAGAAGAACGAGACGGTCGACTACGGCAGGCAGCTGCCGGCGTCGTAGGCCGTCAGGTCCGTTTGCGCTTCTTCAGCAGCAGGCGGGGCAGGCCCGCCGGGATCGGACGGCGGGTGGTCGCCGGGGTCGGCAGGGGCGGTTCGGACAGGGAGTCGTCGGGCAGCGGCGCCGTCG
Organism: Streptomyces sp. NPDC007991; assembly: GCF_042958445.1. Lineage (NCBI taxonomy): Bacteria > Bacillati > Actinomycetota > Actinomycetes > Kitasatosporales > Streptomycetaceae > Streptomyces > Streptomyces sp. NPDC007991. The sequence goes on along the minus strand of NZ_JBIBJD010000012.1, from coordinate 347,242 downwards.
TCCCGGTCGGCTCCAGGCGCAGCACCCGGCACTCGCGGGCCCAGCGCTCGGTCATGGCCTCGCCGTCGGGCGCGTTCAGCCGTTTGCCCTTGAGCTCGGCGACGGCAGCGTCCCACGCCTCGGAGCCCGGGGCGAGCTGGGTGACCCGGGCCGTCCAGGAGACCAGCCGGCCCCCCTTGTCCTTGCTGCGGACCGTCACCCGGGCCTGGGACCCGTCGGCCAGGCCCGGCAGCGGCTGCTCGCCGGGCCCGTCGCCGACCAGGCACGCGGCACCCTCGTGCCACACGTGCCACAGCGCACGCGCCGGGCCGTCGGGGCCCTGGACCCAGACGAGGCCGGACTTCTTGGTGGCCTCCTCGACGAGGGCCTGGCCGAGCAGCTCGCTTGTCATGGCCCCCAGCCTATCCACGCTGTTCACAGCCAGCCGTTCCGCTTCAGCGTGCGGTGGATGCCCAGGCAGATGACCACCGTGATGCCCATGATCACCGGGTAGCCGTACCGCCAGTGCAGCTCCGGCATGTGGTCGAAGTTCATGCCGTACACCCCGCACACCATCGTCGGCACGGCGATGATCGCGGCCCATGAGGTGATCTTCCGCATGTCCTCGTTCTGCGCCACGGACGCCTGCGCGAGGTTGGCCTGGAGGATGGAGTTGAGCAGTTCGTCGAAGCCGAGGACCTGCTCCTGGACGCGGGCCAGGTGGTCGGCGACGTCCCGGAAGTACTTCTGGATGTCCGGGTCGATCAGCCGCATCGGCCGCTCGCTCAGCAGCTGCATGGGCCGCAGCAGCGGCGACACGGCCCGCTTGAACTCCAGCACCTCGCGCTTGAGTTGGTAGATCCGGCCGGCGTCCGAGCCGCGCGGGGAGCCCTTGCGTCCCGGGGAGAACACCTCGGTCTCGACCTCGTCGATGTCGTCCTGCACGGCGTCGGCGACCGCGATGTAGCCGTCGACGACGTGGTCGGCGATGGCGTGCAGCACGGCCGAGGGGCCCTTGGCCAGCAGCTCGGGGTCGTCCTGGAGGCGGTGCCTGAGGGCTCGCAGGGAGCCCTGCCCGCCGTGCCGGACGGTGATGAAGAAGTCCCGTCCGGTGAAGCACATGACCTCGCCGGTCTCGACGACCTCGCTGTTGGCGTCGAGCTGGTCGTGCTCCACGTAGTGGATGGTCTTGAAGACCGTGAACAGGGAGTCGTCGTAGCGCTCCAGCTTGGGCCGCTGGTGGGCCTGGACGGCGTCCTCGACGGCCAGCGGGTGCAGTCCGAACTCGCTCGCGATGCCGGAGAATTCGGCCTCCGTCGGCTCGTGCAGGCCGATCCACACGAAGCCGCCGTCGCGGCGCACCAGGCGCACCGCCTCGTGCGGCGTGAGCGGGCTCTCCGTCTGGATGCGGCGGCCGTCCCGGTAGATGGCGCAGTCGACGACGGCGGAGGCCGTCGCGGGGCTGCGGGTGGCGTCGTACGTCCCGCCCTCCTTGCGCAGCGACACACGGGACGGACGGACGACGGCGCGCAGGTCGCGGATCATCGACATGGCGGGCTCCTTCGCGACAGGCAACGAAAGGCGCCGGACCCGACAGGTGGAACTACCCGGAATGAGGACGTTGGGACCGATGATGTTTGGCACGTCCACAAAGCGGGGAGCACCGCACCGTCGCGGTGGCGAGTCTCGTTACTGATTCAGCTACTGAGGCAGATCAGGCAAAGCGAAACGAAGCGCTCTTCCGCGTGAAGCGAGTGCGAGAGGTGGCGACCAGCCAGAGCCAGGACAGCTACGTCAGCGGCGGGAAGAGCGTGGTGCTACTGCACGGTCGACTTCGGTCCATTGCAGTCCCACCTCCTCCGGCCGGTCCCTCGTAAGGGAGTTCCTTCGGCGTCGGGGCTTGATCGCGACGCTTCTGCGTGCTGCCCCGAACCACCGGGCAAGAGTATCAGCCGCCCGACGTGTCAAGGCGCTTGTTTGCCCGCTACTGACGAGTTCTATGCTCGCCGCATGGCACATGTTCTTCCTCTGGTCGAGGCCCGGTTGCGCAGCGCGCTGGGCGAACCGGACGGGCGCGCGGCGGTCACCTTCCTGGGTACGGACCGCATCGAGGTGCTCCGCTTCCAGGAGGGAGAGATCGTCCGTTACGCCACACTCGGCATGTCCGAGCACCCCATGACGGACCCCACGGCGGTGGTTGCCGACCCGGTCAAGGGGCCGCGCGCGGAGCTGGTCCTCTCGGTGCGCGCCGGGCTGGCCGACACGGACAAGGTGCTCCGCCCGCTCGCCGTACTCGCCGCGTCTCCGCAGGTGGAGGGCCTGGTCGTGGCCCCGGGAGCCTCGCTCGACGTCGGCGAGCCGCTGTGGCCCGGCGCCCCCTTCACCTCCGTCCTGGTCGCCGAGCCGGGCGGTCTGGTCGAGGATCTGGAGCTCGACGAGCCCCTCGACCCCGTGCGGTTCCTGCCGCTGCTGCCGATGACCCCGAACGAGGCGGCCTGGAAGCGCGTGCACGGCGCCCAGGCGCTCCAGGAGAGGTGGCTGAACCAGGGGACGGACCTCCGGGATCCGTCCCGGAAGTCCGTCCCGCTGGAGTGAGGAAGCTCACCAACCCCTGGCCGAGGAGCGTCAGTTGGCGAAGACGGCGACACCGTCCTCGGTGGCGTGCTTCGGCTCCAGCTCCTCGGCTTCGTGCGTGAGCGCCTTGCGCCGTACGACGACCACGAGCGCGCCCACGACCGCGGTGACGGCCGCCACCACGAACGGGATGTGCAGGTCGGTCCACTCCTCGATCTTCGGCGCGAAGTACGGGGCGGCGGCCGCCGCGAACCAGCGCACGAAGTTGTAGCCCGCGCTCGCCACCGGCCGGGGCGCGTCCGAGACGCCGAGGGCCAGTTCGGTGTAGACGGTGTTGTTCACGCCGATGAAGGCGCCGGACAGGATCGTGCAGACCACGGCGGTGGTGTGGGAGCCGTAGCCGAGCACGAGCACGTCGGCCGCGAGCAGCACCAGCGAACCGCCGAGCACCTTCAGCGAGCCGAACCGCTTCTGCAGCCGCGGTGCCACGATCACCGAGAAGACGGCGAGCAGCACGCCCCAGGCGAAGAACACCGCCCCCGACCGGTACGGGCTCATGTTCAGCACGAACGGGGTGAAGGCCAGCACGGTGAAGAACGTGTAGTTGTAGAAGAACGCCGAGACCGCCGCCGAGGCGAGGCCGCCGTGGCCCAGCGCCCTGACCGGGTCCAGGAGCGAGGTCTTGCGGGCCGGCTTCGGCTGCTCCTTCAGGAACACGGCGATGCACAGGAAGCCGACCGCCATCAGGAACGCCGTGCCGAAGAACGGGTAGCGCCAGCTGGCGTCGCCGAGCAGGGCGCCGAGCAGTGGACCGCATGCCATGCCGAGGCCGAGGGCCGACTCGTACAGCAGGATCGCCGCCGCGCTGCCGCCGGCCGCCGCCCCGACGATGACCGCGAGGGCCGTCGAGACGAACAGCGCGTTGCCGAGACCCCAGCCGGCCCGGAAGCCGACCAGTTCGCCGACGGATCCGGAGGTGCCCGCGAGTCCGGCGAACACCACGACGAACGCGAGGCCGAGCAGCAGGGTCTTCCGGCCGCCGATCCGGCTGGAGACGAAGCCGGTCACCAGCATCGCGACGGCGGTGATGAGGAAGTACGAGGTGAAGAGCAGGGAGACCTGGCCGGCGGTGGCGTGCAGACCCTGGGCGATGGACGGCAGGATCGGGTCGACGAGTCCGATGCCCATGAAGGCGACGACCGACGCCCCGGCAGTCGCCCACACGGACTTGGGCTGCTTCAGAAGCCCGCCCGCTCCGGCGTCGAAGGGGTCCATTGCGTGCTCCCTTTCCCGAACGGAAGTAGTTGGTATATGCACACACTAAGTTAGCTAGACTAATTAATGCAAGTTGCACCTAGTGCCGGGGTGAAGGGTTCCGTCCGGTTGGGTGATCGTCCTTGACGCGACGGGGTGCGGGTAGGACCGTGGGGCCCTATGAGGGGCGAACCCAGTTGCCCGAAGTGCGGTGGCCGGGTCAGGGCTCCCGGCCTCTTCTCCGACTCGTGGCAGTGCGATGTGCACGGCACCGTCCATCCGGTGCAGCCCGTGATACCGCCCAGCGTCGACGCTCTCAACGTCGTGGTGCACCGCACCCAGGTGCCGGTGTGGATGCCCTGGCCGCTGCCGGTGGGCTGGCTGTTCACGGGCGTGGCCTGCGCGGGGGACGATCGCACGGGCGGCCGTGCCACCGCTGTGGCCTGCACGGGGCCCGGGCCGCTCGGCGGGGTGGGTGAGCTGATCCTGGTGGCGGAGGAGCTCGGCGTCGGACTCGGTGCGCGGTACGCCGGCATCGAGGGTCCGGACCCGGGGCCGTACCTCGACGTCGGGAAGCCCGCGCAGGCCAAGGTGCTCGCCGCCGGGCGGCCGACGCCGCTGTGGCATGTGTCCGGTGCGCCGGACGATCGCGCGGTTTTCGCCGGTGAGGCGCTCGGGATGTGGCTGTGGGCGGTCGTGTGGCCCGAGCAGTCGGGGTTGTTGATGTACGACGAGCTGGTGCTGGCGGATCTGCGGGAGGCGGGGGCGGAGGTGGAGCTGGTGCCGTGCGGGGCTCTGTCGCCGCGGTTGCTCGAGCCGTAGCGCCCCGGGGGTGGGGCTTCGGGCGTGCGGGCGGCTGCGGGGGGTCTGTGGCCCCTCGCGCAGTTCCCCGCGCCCCTTCAGGGCGGTGACTGTAGGGGGCGCTTGGGGGGTTCGGGTGTGACAGGGGTAGTCGAAAATGCGGTTATCCTGGAGCAGCCCTGTTCGTCCCGTCCGTGTCTGGAGTCCGCGTCGTGCGTATCGATCTGCACACCCACTCCACCGCTTCCGACGGTACGGACGCTCCCGCCGAGCTGGTGCGGAAGGCCGCCGCGACCGGGCTGGACGTCATCGCGCTGACCGATCACGACACCACCCGCGGCCACGCCGAGGCGATCGCCGCGTTGCCCGAGGGGCTCACGCTGGTCACCGGAGCGGAGCTCTCCTGCCGGCTCGACGGCATCAGCATGCACATGCTGGCCTACCTCTTCGACGCCGAGGAGCCCGCGCTGCTCGCCGAGCGCGAGCTGGTCCGGGACGACCGGGTGCCCCGGGCGCAGGGCATGATCGCCAGGCTTCAGGAGCTGGGCGTGCCCGTGACCTGGGAGCAGGTGGCGCGGATCGCCGGTGACGGATCCGTCGGACGCCCGCACGTGGCGACCGCGCTCGTCGAGCTCGGCGTCGTGCCGACCGTCAATGACGCCTTCACCGAGGACTGGCTGGCCGACGGCGGCCGGGCCTTCGTCGAGAAGCACGAGACCGACCCCTTCGAGGCGATCCGGCTGGTCAAGGGCGCGGGCGGGGTCGCGGTCTTCGCGCACCCCGGGGCGAGCAAGCGGGGGCGTACGGTGCCGGAGGCCGCGATCGCCGAGATGGCCGCGGCCGGGCTGGACGGCATCGAGGTCGACCACATGGACCACGACCCGGACACGCGTGCGCGGCTGCGGGGGCTGGCGAAGGAGCTGGGGCTCCTGGTGACCGGGTCCAGCGATTACCACGGCAGCCGGAAGACGTGTGTGCTCGGGGAGTACACCACGGATCCCGAGGTGTACGGGGAGATCACGCGGCGGGCCTTCGGGGCGTTTCCCGTGCCGGGGGCCGGCGGGGTCTGAGGTTCCTCCTCCGCAAGTCCGTGCCCACAGCGGTCGCGGATGCCCGCTGCCCACGCTCACCGACCCCGCAAGGCCATCACCCTCATGTTCGACCTCGCCGTTTTCGGCTCCCTGTTTCTGACCCTCTTCGTCATCATGGATCCCCCGGGGATCACCCCGATCTTCCTCGCGCTCACCGCCGGACGGCCCGGCAAGGTGCAGAAGCGGATGGCCTTCCAGGCCGTCTGTGTCGCCGGGGGTGTGATCACCGTGTTCGGGCTGCTCGGGCATCAGATCCTGAACTACCTGCACGTGTCCGTGCCCGCGCTCATGATCGCGGGCGGGCTGCTGCTCCTGCTGATCGCGCTCGATCTGCTGACCGGCAAGACGGACGAGCCGAAGCAGACCAAGGACGTCAACGTCGCTCTCGTGCCGCTGGGCATGCCGCTGCTGGCCGGGCCCGGGGCGATCGTGTCCGTCATCCTCGCCGTGCAGAAGGCCCACAGCGTCGCCACACAGGTCTCCGTGTGGATGGCGATCCTCGCCATCCACGTCGTGCTGTGGCTGGTGATGCGCTACTCGCTGGTGATCATCCGGATCATCAAGGACGGCGGTGTGGTCCTGGTGACGCGGCTCGCGGGCATGATGCTGTCCGCGATCGCCGTGCAGCAGATCATCAACGGGGTCACGCAGGTGATCCAGGGGAGCTGAGGCGCCGCCGCGTCAGGGGCGGGTGAGCACGGTACCGATCTCCCTGGCGGGTCCCGGGTGGGCGAGATACTCATCGATCTTGTGCACGCGGTCCCGGCTGTTCTGGACGGCGAGCTGAGTGAGCTTGCCCCACCGCTCGTCCTCCAGGGGACAGCCGACGGCGACCGCGTCGGTGGGGCACCAGACGTTGACCCAGTCGCGGACCTTCGGCGGCCGGTGCGGACCGTGGGTGAGGAGCCGCTCGTTGACGCCGTCCAGCCCGAGCGGACTGCCCGCGGTGACCAGCAGGACGGGGTCGAGGCCCTCCGGGAGCCGGGTCAGCAGGTCCACGCCGACGACCGTGCCCAGGCTGTGCGTGACCAGCACCAGTTCGCCGGTGGCGGGCATCGTCTCCAGGACACTGTCCAGGACGGCTTGCCGCACGGCACCGTCGCCGAGATACAGGTCGACGTCCCGCAGGAACGTGGCGATGGTCCACTCGTCCAGGTCGGATCTGGCGGCGAGCCAGCTCAGCGGCCGGTGCAGGGCGCCGACCAGCCCCGCCCCGAAGCCCTCCGTGGTCGCCGGGCCGTTCTGGGGCATGCCGGCCCGGGCGGCCGCCTCGTGGAGCAGCTGCTCGTAGGAGCCGGTGGGCGACTCGGCGGCGAAGACCTCGGCGGCAGCGGCGGCGCTCACCTCGTCGAGTCCGACGGGCTGGGCCGTGCTCTCCCGCCCGCTCACGAGACCGGCCAGTCTCGTGCCGTAGAACGGGAACCACACGTCCTGCGGGTCGACCGTGGGCAGAGCCGCGAGCGTGAGGCCGCGGTTCAGGCCGGACGTCCACTCCCGGCGGAGGACGTCGGGCTCCTTGCTCTGCTGGTCCCTGCCGTGCAGGAAGACCAGGTGCCGACGCCCGCCGAAGGCGGTGCTGCGGGCCGGGCATCCCTTCTTGGCGCCCGGTGCCCCGGTCGTCCGGGTATCGCTCTCGGTCATGGCCACCGTCATGGGGGTGCCGGGGACCGACGGGGTCGTGACGCCGGGTACGGCCGGTGTGCTGCTCTCCGGCTGGGGTGGTGCGAGGGCTGCCGTGCTCGGGTCCAGGCCGGAGTCCGGGCCCATCTCGGCCAGCAGCGCGCGGCGCCCGGGGTCGAGGTCCAGCTGGGCCAGGTACTTCAGGATCGAGCTGATGCGGACGCCCTCGTTGGCGACCCAGTCGATCGCGTCGTCGCCGTCGCCCTGGCTCCAGGGCCGGCCGTCCTTGCGCAGGACGCGGCCCTGGTCGTCCTTCTTCGGTACGCCGCTGTGGTGCAGCGCCACGACCTCCCACTGGTCGTTGAAGACGGGGGAGCCCGAGTTTCCGGGGAGGGTGTCGGCGCGGTACTGGACGAAGTCGTCGAGCCGCACCAGCAACGCGTTGTCACGCAGAACGATCTCCTTGAGGCGCCCGTCCGGGTGACCGATGATGTTCACCTTCTCGCCGAGCACCAGTTTGCCGAGCTGCACGCTGAGCCGGTTCCAGCCGAAGGCATCACCCGGCGGGCGGCCGTCCTGGGCGGGCATGACCGCCACGAGGGCGAAGTCCAGCCGCTGGTCCGCGGCGAAGAAGGTCCCCGGGTCGAACTCCAGGCGGACGGCGGTGTCGGGGACGTTGTCGACCGTGACCTGCGCGTTGAACTCCGCGAAGCACTGGCGGGCGAAGCCCTCGTCGGGCAGCACGTGGTGGTTGGTCATCAGCAGCCGCGGCGAGACCAGGAAGCCGGTGCCGTACGGAAGCTCGCGGCCGTCGCGGCGCAGGGTGATCCGGGCGACCGTGGCTCCGGCCCTGACCCCGCGCGGCAGGAAGCTCCAGGCCTGGAGTTCGTTCGACAGGTCGATGATGCGTTCGTTGACCTGGGGCTGGTCCATGGCCTCGCCGCGGATGTCCGCCACCACCGCCGAGGGCGGCAGACCGCCGCGGTCGAGGATCCGGTCGGCGCGCACGGCGAGCGCGTCCGGGTTGTCCGGGAACCGCACACCGGCCGCGATCCGGCCCTCGACCCGCTCACGCTCCGCGGCGGAGTCCGCGTACCGCCGCGCGGCCTCGGCTGCGACCCGCTCGTGCAGTTCCTTGTTCGACCGGCCCGTCACGGACATGCCGTCCACCGTCCTGTTCTCGCTCTCGCCGTCCCCCCCCCAGCAGCCAGTACGCCCCCCACCAGGGAGGTCCGCAACAGCACAGCCCCCGCCCGGCCGATGCCGTGCGGGGGCTGTGAAGCGGGGGAGAGCGGCGCGCGTTATGAGGCCGTGGTCCCGGCCGGGCGGATCCACAGGCGCTGCCCTGTCGCGGCGGCCTGCTGAACGATGCGGTTGACGGAGGCGGCGTCCACGACGGTCGTGTCCACGGGCGTGCCGTCGACGTCGTCGAGGTGCATGATTTCGAAGCGCAAGGGCTTCTCCCTTCGTCTGGTCATCCTCCTGAGGAGAACTACTCGGTGGTCGGCCCACGAGGCGGCGGTGCCCTGTGTTCCGTATGGGTCAACAGCATGGGGCGGTTGAAACATTCCCTACGCTAAGGAAATTTTTCGACCGGCTAATTAATGAGCCGTAAGGCTGTCGTTACGGGACCGACCGGGACCAGTTGTGTTCGCAGCGTGACCGCCGGGACAATGGAGGTGATGAACGACGACCCAGCGGCCCTCAGCGCCCGCATCGACCGCACCAACGAGCTGCTCCAGCGCATGCTCGCCGAGGTGGCGAAGACACCCTCGACTCATGCGATCTTCGTCGATGCCGGGTACCTGTACGCGGCCGCGGGACGGCTCGTCGCCGGTACGGAGGACCGCCGGGCCTTCGACCTCGACGCCGAGGGCCTGATCGACGCGCTCATCGACAAGGCCCGCACGATCTTCGCGGACAGCCGGCTGCTGCGGGTCTACTGGTACGACGGCGCCCGTCGCCGCATCCACACGGCCGAGCAGCAGAGCATCGCGGAACTGCCGGACGTCAAGGTGCGCCTGGGCAATCTGAACTCCAGCAACCAGCAGAAGGGCGTCGACTCGCTCATCCGCACCGACCTGGAGTCCCTCGCCCGCCACCGCGCCATCAGCGACGCGGCCCTGCTCGGCGGCGACGAGGACCTGGTGTCGGCGGTGGAGGCGGCCCAGGGGTACGGCGCCCGCGTCCACCTCTGGGGCATCGAGGCGCCGGAGGGCCGCAACCAGGCGGAGCCCCTCCTGTGGGAGGTCGACAGCCAGCGCACCTTCGACCTCGACTTCTTCAAGCCGTACGTCTCCCGCCGCACGGCCCCCGCCAACGAGGCGAGTACGGGCCGGCCCACCCGTGAGGACGTGCGGTTCGTGGGCGCGCAGATCGCGGCGAAGTGGCTGGCGGCCCGCGGCCGGGACACGCTGGTCGAGCTGCTGCCCGGCCACCCCTACCTGCCCGGCTCGGTGGACCAGGACCTGCTCGTGGAGGCGGAGGGCCTGTTGCAGTACTCCCTGCGCGGCCAGGCGGACCTGCGGCGCGCACTGCGGGACGGCTTCTGGGAGCATCTCCGGACGCAGTACTAGGGCCCTAGGTCGGGCGGGTGTCCCGGGGGAGCCTGTCCCAGAAATCGGCGAGGGCGTGGGCGGTCGGCAGGGGCTGGTCGATGCCCGGGGAGTGCTCGGCTCCCTCGACGACCGTGCGGTGCGCGTCCAGCCGTACGGCCATGTCGTCGAGGACCGCCACCGGCCAGGTGTCGTCGTGCGCGCCCGACAGGACGTGGAACGGCAAAGGTACGGCGGCGAGTTCGTCGACACGGTCCGGCTCGGTGCACAACTGGCGCCCGGTCGCGAGGAGTTGGGCGGGGCTGTGGCCCAGCCAGCGGCGCCGCAACTGCTCCGCGTCGCCGAGGCCGCGAGCCGGTCCGCCGACCTCCTCCGGCGGTCCCATCGCCTGGATGGCCTCCCACACCTCCTCCATCGACCGCATGGCGAGCGCGTCCCGCAGCAGCTTCACGCGCTGCTGCTGGGAGACGGAGATCTCCGCCGGGCCGGACGAGACCAGGGTGAGGGAGAGGAAGGGGGAGTGGTCCAGCAGCACGGCCGCCCGCGCGATCTGCCCGCCGAGCGAGTGCCCGACGAGGTGCACGGGCCCGCCGAGCGCCTCGGCCTGTGCGAGCACGTCCCGGGCCAGTTCCCGCTGGGCGTAGGCGGATTCGTCGTCCACGGGGCCGTCCGACTCGTGCTGCCCCCGACCGTCCACGGCGACGACCCGGTACCCGCGCTCCGCGAGCGGCTCGTGGAGCAGCCTGAAGTCCTCCTTGCTGCCGGTGAACCCGGGCAGCATCAGCGCGACTCCCTCGACCTGCGACCCCGGCTTCGGGGATGAGTCGACGACGGCGAACTCGCCGCGGGTGGTGCGAAGGGGGTATGCGCGGGCGCACGGGGGCGGGGTGAAGGTGGCTTGCCTGGTCACGGGGTGAGGGTAGCCGGTGGGAGTGGCGCGGCCGGCTGGTGACGGGCTGTGGTGGGTGCGCCGGTGGGCGGTCGTCGGCACAGGCGCGCGGGGCGGGTCGCGCCCGGGCATGCCGATGGCCCGGCCCCACACGCGGTGGGGCCGGGCCATCGAGGGAGTGTCAGCCCTCCGTGGGCTCCGCGGCGGCCGTGGCCTTGCGGGTGCGGCGGGCCTTCGGCTTCGCTTCGGCCGCGTCGTCCGCGACCTCGGCGGAGGACGCGGCGGCCGCGGCCGTCTTCCGCGTGCGGCGCGGCTTGGCGGCCTCCGGCTCCTGCCCGGCCTGTGCCGGGATCTCGGCGGCCTCGGTGACCTTGCGGGTGCGGCGGCGCGGCTTGGTCTCCGCGCCTTCGGCCGTGTCAACCGCGGCTTCGGCCGCTGCGGTTGCCTTACGCGTGCGGCGCGGCTTGGTCTCCGCGCCTTCGGCGGTCTCGGCATCCGCAGCCGTGGCGGCCGTCTTCCGCGTGCGGCGCGGCTTCGCCTCGGTCGCCTCGGCAGTGTCGACGCTCGCCTCGGCCTTGGTCGTCGCCTTGCGCGTACGCCGCGGCTTGGCCTCGGCGGGCTCGGCCGCCTCGGGCTCCTGAGCCGTCTGGGCCGGGATCCCGGCGGCGACGGACTCGGCGGGCTCGGCGGCCTTGCGGGTGCGGCGGCGGGGCTTCGCCTCCGTGCCTTCGGCGGTGTCGGCGGCTTCGGCTGCTGCGGCGGTCTTCCGCGTGCGGCGGGGCTTGGGCTCGGCGGTCTCGGCATCCGCGGCTGTGGCAGCCGTCTTCCGCGTGCGCCTGGGCTTGGCCTCGGCGGTCTCGGCCGTGTCGACGGCGTCTTCCGCTGCGGCGGTCGCCTTGCGGGTGCGGCGCGGTTTGGTCTCCGTGCCTTCGGCGGTGTCGGCGGCGGCTTCGGCCGCTGCGGTTGCCTTCCGCGTGCGACGCGGCCTGGTCTCCGTGGCCTCGGCCGGAGCGGCAGGGGCCTCGGACGTGGCAGCCGTCCTGCGGGGGCGGCGCGGCTTGGTCTCCGTCGGCTCCGGTGCGGACTCGACGGTCCCCTCGGCCGTGTCGACCGCCTGCTCGGCCGCCGAGGCAGCCGTGGTCTTGCGGGTACGGCGGCGCGGCTTGGCCGCGGGCGCCTCGGGCTGTTCGGTCACCGTGGCGGCCACGACCGACGCGGCATCCGCATCCGCGTGCGCCTCCGCCGGGGTCTCCACAGAAGCCGAAGGCGTCACAGCGGCCTCCGCCGGCGTCTCCACCCGCGTCTCCGACCTGCGCGTACGGCGCCTGCGCGGCTTCGCCGCCTCCGTGTCCGTGCCCTCCGCCGTCGCCACGGCGTTCTCCGCCGGTGCGGACGCGGGGGACTCGACCGCCGTGACCGGCGCCGACTCGGCTGCCGGGGCGCCACCACGGGTGCGGCGTCGGCGGCGCGGAGTGCGAGGAGCCGTGACCGTCTCCGCCTCGGCGGAGCCGCCCGTGGCCGTGGTGTCCGGCGTGGCCGTGCCGTCAGACCCCGGGGCGCCGTCCAGCGGCGTCCCGCCGCGCATACGGCGGCGGCGTCGCGGCGTACGGGCCGAACGCTCGCGGTCGGCCGACGGGGACTCGTCCCGGCCGCCGCGGCCTCGGCCGCCGCGCCCGCGCGGCCCCCGGCCGCCCGTCTCGCCCAGGTCCTCCAGCTCCTCCGCGTCCAGCCCGGCGCGCTTGCGCTCCGAGCGCGGCAGCACGCCCTTCGTGCCCTGGGGGATGCCGAGGTCGGCGTAGAGGTGCGGGGACGTGGAGTACGTCTCCGGCGGGTCGTTGAAGCCCAGGTCCAGCGCCTTGTTGATCAGCTGCCAGCGCGGGATGTCGTCCCAGTCGACGAGCGTGATCGCGATGCCCTTGGCGCCCGCGCGGCCCGTACGGCCGATGCGGTGCAGGTACGTCTTCTCGTCTTCCGGCGACTGGTAGTTGATGACGTGGGTGACGCCCTCGACGTCGATCCCGCGGGCGGCGACGTCGGTGCAGACGAGCACGTCCACCTTGCCGTTGCGGAAGGCGCGCAGGGCCTGCTCGCGGGCGCCCTGGCCGAGGTCGCCGTGGACCGCGCCGGACGCGAAGCCGCGCTGCTGGAGCTGGTCGGCGAGGTCCGCCGCCGTGCGCTTCGTACGGCAGAAGACCATGACCAGTCCCCGGCCCTCGGCTTGCAGGATGCGCGCGACCATCTCCGGCTTGTCCATGTTGTGCGCGCGGTAGATGTACTGCTTGGTGTTCGCGACCGTCTTGCCCGCGTCGTCCGGCGCCGTGGCGCTGATGTGCGTGGGCTGCGACATGTAACGGCGGGCCAGTCCGATGACCGCGCCCGGCATGGTCGCCGAGAACAGCATCGTCTGGCGCCGCACCGGCAGCATGTTGATGATCTTCTCGACGTCGGGCAGGAAGCCCAGGTCGAGCATCTCGTCGGCCTCGTCGAGGACCAGGCACCTGACGTGCTTCAGGTTGAGCTTCTTCTGCCCGGCGAGGTCGAGCAGCCGGCCCGGGGTGCCGACGACCACGTCGACGCCCTTCTTCAGGGCCTCGACCTGGGGCTCGTAGGCCCGGCCGCCGTAAATCGCGAGGACGCGCACGTTGCGCACCTTGCCCGCGGTCAGCAGGTCGTTGGTGACCTGTGTGCACAGCTCGCGCGTGGGGACGACGACGAGCGCCTGCGGGGCGTCGGTGAGGTCTTCGGGCTTGGCGCGTCCGGCCTCGACATCGGCGGGGACGGTGACGCGCTCGAGGAGCGGGAGGCCGAAGCCCAGCGTCTTGCCGGTGCCGGTCTTGGCCTGGCCGATGACGTCCGCGCCCGAAAGGGCGACGGGGAGCGTCATCTCCTGGATGGGGAAGGCGGTGGTGATGCCGACGGCCTCCAGGGCCTCGGCGGTCTCGGGGAGGATTCCGAGCTCTCGGAACGTCGTAGTCAGGGTGCTGCCTCTTCTGTGTGGGCGGCGCGAGGCGAGCGCGGGGGTCTTGTCGGACCGTGCCGGGGACGTCGGCTGCCTACGGGCGGGCCGTAGAGCACGGGACCGCGCCGACGCTCTAGCGCTCATGCCGCTGAGGGTGTCCCTCCGGCATCCGTACGCACTGTGCCGTATGGACGGGAAGGTCTGTCGGGTCGGAGCCGATCGGGCCACCGACCGGGCATCCTCATACGTGCGGCCTGTCGAGGTACGTCGACGTACCAGCAGGCGCATTACCACCATACCCCGGAATCCCGCACACGCGACGGCCGATTTGGTCACGTAGTCGTCGTCACACTGATTGACCAGGGCCTTACGCCTCCCGGCGGGCGGGCTATTGTGCGCTTCATGACGAGCTCTGACAAGCCTGAGAACGCCTCGGACGCCACCGCCACCCCGGCCGAACACACCGGAGTCGCCGCCCGGGACTGGGTGACGGCCTCCGCCGACCCGCAGTACCGCGCCGCGGTCGTGGACCTGCTCGGAGCGCTCGCGTACGGGGAGCTCGCGGCGTTCGAGCGGCTCGCGGAGGACGCCAAGCTGGCGCCGACGCTGGCGGACAAGGCGGAGCTGGCGAAGATGGCGTCGGCCGAGTTCCACCACTTCGAGAGGCTGCGCGACCGGCTCGCCGAGATCGGGGAGGAGCCGACGCGGGCGATGGAGCCGTTCGTCGCCGCCTACGACGGGTTCCACAAGCAGACGGCCCCCTCGGACTGGCTGGAGGGCCTCGTCAAGGCATACGTCGGCGACTCCATCGCCAGTGACTTCTATCGGGAGGTCGCGGCCCGGCTGGACTCCGACTCCCGCGGTCTGGTGCTGGCCGTGCTCGACGACACCGGGCACGGCGGCTTCGCCGTGGAGAAGGTGCGCGCCGCGATCGACGCGGACCCGCGGGTGGGCGGGCGGCTCGCGCTGTGGGCGCGGCGGCTGATGGGCGAGGCCCTGTCGCAGTCCCAGCGGGTGGTCGCCGACCGGGACGCGCTGTCGACCATGCTGGTGGGCGGCGTCGCGGACGGCTTCGACCTCGCCGAGGTCGGCAAGATGTTCTCCCGGATCACGGAGGCACACACCAAGCGGATGGCCGCACTGGGGCTGGCGGCGTAGCGCTCCGCGCAGCGGGCAGGGCTGCCGAGTGGCGCTTCGCGCCGGGGGTTGGAGGTCTGGGGCTCCCCGTGTCGGGTGGTTCCGGTTGGGTGGCGTTCCGCGCCGGGGGCAGTCGCCTGGCGTTCGGCGCCGGGGGTTGGTGGTCTGGGGCTCCCCGTGTCGGGTGGTTCCGGTTGGGTGGCGTTCCGCGCCGGGGGCGGTAGCCGTGACGCTTTGCGCAGGGGGGCGGTAGCCGTGACGCTTTGCGCAGGGGGGCGGTAGCCGTGGCGCTTTGCGCAGGGTGTTCCGCTCGTCTGCCGCTGCGCGCAGGGTCGGTTCGGTCGTAGCGCGTTTCGCGTCGAGGGTCGGCCGCGGTGCGCTCCGTGCGGGGTGGTTCCAGCCGTGGAGCGTTCTCGTGCGCTGGGTCGGTCGCCGTGGGGCAGGCCGGTCGCGTGCGCTCCGTGCGGGGCCCGGCCGCGCACGGCTGCGTGTCGCCTCCGTGCAAGGTGGTTTCCGGCCGTAGCGCGTCCTGTGCGGGGGCGCCGGTCGCGTGGCGTTCCGCGCGGGGTGTTGCGGCCGGGGAGCGTTCCGCGCCGATGTGCTCCCGGCAGTGTCGCCCGGCTGCGGGCCGGTGCCGACCAGACGCGCGGGGGGCCGCGTTGCGCTCCGGGCGGCCTCGCCGGAGGCGCCCGCCACCCGGGCGCGCTGGGCTCGCCGCGCGGTGCGTCGCGGCGGCGCCGTCGGCGGCCCGCACAGCACGGCCGCAAGCGGCCGACGCTTGCGCCCGGGCCGGAATGCGCCGCTCCCTCGAGCGCGCCGCCAGGCGGCCGGCCGCGACGCCGCCGCCACTGTGGCGGCCGGCCAGTACTCGCCGCCCGGACCCGCCCGGATCCGCGCGCCCGGCCGCTTCGGCCTCCGGCTACGCGGGCGCGGAGCGTCGGCGCAGTCGGCCCGCGGGGCGCAGCAGCAGCGACAGTGAGGCCACGGAGACGATCATCGCGCCGAGCAGCACCACCAGCACGTGCCCGGCGTCCAGCGCGCTGTGCATGACGAAGGACCCGAAGAGGGCGCCCGCGACGCCGGTCGACAGGACCAGGGGGCGGGCCGGGAGCCGGTGCGCCAGGCGATGTGTGGCCGCCCATGACAGAGCCAGGCCGAGAATCGCGGAACTCAGCGCTTCCAGGAGCATGTCGGGGTCCCTCCCACATGGCCGGCTGCCCATATCGGTCGTAGCCCGTCTTACCCCTGACCTGCGGAATCCAACCCACCCTGTGGGTGAACTGTGCGCCATCCGTGGAGGAACCTGTTTGCCGCAAGGCATGTCGTACGCGTGCGTGCTCACGGGAGAGGGAACGCGAACGGGGCGGGTCGGCCGAAAGCCGCCCCGCCCCGTTCCACACATGCGCCTACAGAGCGCCGAAGCCCACCTTGCGCGGGGCCGGCTCGCCGATCTCGACGTACGCGAGACGGTCGGCCGGGACCAGGACCTTGCGGCCGTGCTCGTCCACGAGGGTCAGCAGCGGCGACTTCCCGGCCAGCGCCTCGGACACCGCCCGCTCGACCTCCTCGGCACTCTGACCGCTCTCCAGAACGATCTCGCGGGGCGCGTGCTGCACGCCGATCTTGACCTCCACGGCTATGTCCCTCCGACGGTCAGTGATGTGCGCGACCTTCCGCGCCGTACGCAGCACACATTAGCCCGGTGAGGGGACCGGCATGCTCCGCCCGAGAACGCCACGAGCGAACAACGGGCGGGAACAAAGCGGCCCTCAGTGGTGCTGCTGGTCGGTTCCGTGCAGCGGGAAGCCCGCGATACCGCGCCACGCCAACGAGGTGAGCAGCTGCACGGCCTGGTCGCGCGGCACGCTGCGGTCGCTGTTCAGCCAGGACCGGGCCACCACCTGGGCGAGGCCGCCCAGGCCCGAGGCGAGCAGCATCGACTCCGCGCGCGACAGGCCCGTGTCCTCGGCGATGACGTCGCGGATCGCCTCCGCGCACTCGGTGGTGACCTTGTCGACGCGCTCGCGCACGGCGGGCTCGTTCGTCAGGTCCGACTCGAAGACCAGGCGGAAGGCACCGCCGTCGTCCTCGACGTACGCGAAGTAGGCGTCCATGGTCGCCCGCACGCGCTGCTTGTTGTCGGTCGTCGACGCCAGCGCGTTCCGTACGGCCTGGATGAGCGACTCGCAGTGCTGGTCCAGCAGCGCGAGATACAGGTCGAGCTTGCCCGGGAAGTGCTGGTAGAGCACCGGCTTGCTGACGCCGGCGCGCTCGGCGATGTCGTCCATCGCGGCCGCGTGATAGCCCTGTGCCACGAAGACCTCCTGGGCGGCGCCCAGAAGCTGGTTCCGTCGGGCACGGCGTGGCAGGCGTGTGCCCCGCGGGCGTACCGCCTCTGTCTGCTCGATGGCTGTCACGCCGCCTCCCAAAGTCGTCCACGTGCGGATCTGGCCGCGTCGCCATCGTACTTTTCGGTAACCGTGGTGTGCGCGGTGAGAACGCAGAATTTCACGGACCGGACGGTTACGAAAGCGGTTGAGAATGTTTCAAACAGGGTCAGAGCGGGCAAAATGCGGCTCCTTTCCTGCTCGGTGCTGCTCCTCGTCGCCACCCGGCGGCATGCGTCACCGGTAGTCGTCCTCGTCGAGCGAGACGATCCGGGCCTGCTCCACCAGGTCGGCCTCATTGGCGCGGTCCGGGTCGACACCGGTCAGCGGGTCGTCGCGGTCCGGCGCGACGTCCGTGTGCTGCTCGGCCGCGTCGACCTCGGGGGCCTCGACGTCGTACTCCGGCGTCTGAGGCACCTCCTCGGCCTCGAACGTCTCCGGGTCGGTGGGATCTACGGCCATGCTGGGCTCCCTTCCTACGAACGTCCCTGGGAATGCAGGGGCCACACGCGGGTGCCCTCCCTACGAGCCTAGGAGACACCCGATCCGGACGCTATGCGATCCGCGTCCGGGACGTGACGCAGTGCGCATCCCGTTGACTGCTTCTGATATGCCCTGTCTTTCCCAGGCGCCTCTCCGTTCTCGGGTGCCGTTCCTTTCCCGCTCCTTCCCAGCGCCTTCCCCGTGTTCGCCTCATGTGCCCGCCCCACATGGCCGATTCTTGTGACGGCGAACACATGAGTCACTACGTGATCGTCTCGTAACATTGCCGCATGTCTTCGACCGAGCTGCCGTTCGTGCCGCCCGCCAATGTGCTGCCGAAAGTGGCGGCCGTCAGGGTCGTCGAGGGCGAGCGGCTCGGCTCGGTCGAGCTGCCCGGGCTCACGCTGACCGTGCGGTCGAGGCGCCCCGCGCGCCAGGGACTGGCGCCGGCGCTGTACGTGCACGGACTCGGGGGTTCCTCGCAGAACTGGTCGGCGCTGATGCCGCTGCTGGACGACGTCGTCGACAGCGAGGCCCTCGATCTGCCGGGCTTCGGCGACTCCCCGCCCCCGGACGACGGCGACTACTCGGTCATGGGGCACGCGCGCGCGGTCATCCGTTACCTCGACGCCACGGGGCGCGGTCCCGTGCACCTGTTCGGGAACTCCCTCGGTGGCGCCATCACCACACGTGTCGCCGCGGTACGGCCCGATCTGGTCCGTACGCTCACGCTCGTGTCGCCCGCTCTGCCCGAAATCCGAGTACAGCGCACCGCCGTGCCCACAGCGCTGCTGGCGGTGCCCGGTGTCGCCCCGCTCTTCACCCGGCTGACCCGGGAGTGGACGGTGGAGCAGCGCGTGCGCGGCGTGCTGGCGCTGTGTTACGGGGATCCGGGACGGGTGACGCCGGAAGGATTCAGCAACGCGGTCCACGAGATGGAGCGGCGGCTGCGGCTGCCATACTTCTGGGACGCCATGACGCGTTCCGCGCGCGGGATCGTCAACGCCTACACGCTGGGTGGCCAGCAGGGACTGTGGCGCCAGGCCCAGCGCGTTCTCGCACCGACCCTCCTCGTCTACGGTGGACGTGACCAACTCGTGGGCTTCCGGATGGCGCAGAAGGCGGCCCGGGCGTATCGCGACTCGCGGCTGGTGACGTTGCCGGATGCGGGGCACGTGGCCATGATGGAGTACCCGGAGACGGTGGCCATGGCGTTTCGTGAACTCCTCGAAGGCGCCGGAGAATTGGGTGAACGGCGAGCGAAGCGGGCTCGCCCGGACAAGGCCGTCGACGAAGCGGGCACCGACGAGAGCATGGGGGGCTGAGGCGCGACGTGGGACGCCACAGCCGCCGTGGGCCGGTCGCCAAGGGCGACACCGCGGACACAACCGAAGGACGGGACGGCCGGGACGGGCCGGGACAGGGGCCGGGCCAGGCGGCGAACATGAGCCGGGGTGGCCGGACGGCTCCGCCCCGGGCCGCGTCGCAGAGCGGCTGGCCGCCGCCGGGTGCGGCACCGCCCCGGACACCGGGGCCTCGGCCCGCGACGGCGGACGGGACCCCCTCGTACGGGGCGCCCGCCCACGGAACGCCTTCGCCTGGGGCGCCTGCACATGGGACGCCTGCTCCTGGAACACCTGCGCACGGGACGCCTTCGTACGGGGCGCCCGCCCACGGAACGCCCTCGCCTGGGGTGCCTGCGCCCGGGATGCCGCGGCTTCCGGACGGCTGGCTGCCCGACGGCACGCCCGTGCACGGTGCTCCGCGCCTGCCCGACGGCACGCCCGCGCGCGGGTTGCCGCGCTTTCCTGACGGCACGCCCGCGCGCGGTGTTCCGAGGCTGCCCGATGGGGCTCCGGCGCACGGCGGCGGCCCACGGCTCCCTGACGGCACGCCGGCGCGTGGCGTCCCGCGGCTTCCGGACGGGACTCCCGCGCACGGCATGCCGAGGCTTTCCGACGGCACTCCCGCGCACGGCGTTCCCCGGCTTCCCGACGGGACTCCCGCACGCGGAGTGCCCCGGGTTTCCGACGGCACCCCCGCGCACGGCTTCCCCCAAGCCCGGGGAGGGCACCCCGAGCAGCGGGAAACCGGGGGTGGCTGGGGTGAGTTGCGGGGCAGTGGTGGTACTCCCATACCGCGGCAGCGACGGGCCCCCGGGCCCGGGCCGCGGCAGGAGTATCTCAACGCCTTCGACGAGGAGGACGACGTCTTCGCACCCCGTACGCCCGCCTCCGCGCACGCGGCGGACGCCTACGCCACCGGCCCGGACTGGAAGGCCGGCGCCCCGGCCGGCATCCGCTCCGACGACGACGCCGGCGATGACGACGACATGCCGCCCACCGGCACACCCGCCCCGGTCAAGGGCGCCAAGGGCCGTACCTTCACGGGCATCGCGGCCGCCGCCGTCACCACCGTGCTGGCCGTGATCGTCGCCGGTCAGGTCACCGACGAGCCCGGCGGCTCCGGCGCGCAGTCGCAGTCCGCCACCGACCAGGCCCGCGACCTCCGGGACTCCCCGTCGCGCGCGGACGGGCGGGCGCCCGTACCGGCCCCCGGTGCGAAGCCGCTGACCTACGACGAGAAGATGGGCAGGACCTACCCGCTCGGCGCCAAGCTCAAGGGCTCGGGGAAGTTCGACGCGGTGCCCGGCATCGCCGAGGCGCCGGGTACGGGGCAGAAGTTCACCTATCGCGTGGACGTGGAGCAGGGGCTCGGGCTCGACGGCGCCCTGTTCGCCGAGGCCGTGCAGAAGACGCTCAACGACCAGCGCAGCTGGGCCCACAACGGCGCGCGCACCTTCGAGCGGATCTACTCCGGCAAGCCCGACTTCGTGATCACGCTCGCCAGCCCCGGCACGACCGCCGACTGGTGCGCCAAGTCCGGTCTGGACACCACCGTGGACAACGTCTCCTGCGACTCGGCCGCCACCGACCGCGTGATGATCAACGCCTACCGTTGGGCGCAGGGCTCGGAGACGTACGGCGACAAGATCCACGCCTACCGGCAGATGCTGATCAACCACGAGGTCGGCCACCGCCTCGGCTACGGCCACGTCACCTGCGACAAGGACGGCGGCCTCGCCCCGGTCATGCAGCAGCAGACCAAGTTCCTCGACCACGACGGCATCCACTGCCGCGCCAACCCCTGGCCGTACCCCGGGAGTTGACAGGCGGCGAGGGCGGCACCCTCACCGTCCTGAACGCCAATCCGCAGCCGGACTTCGACCCGGCGTGCCTGTGCACCTCCGGCGGCGGCAACGTCCCGTCCCTGGTCTTCCGTACGCTCACCACCCGCAACCGCGAGAACGGCGCCGCTGGCACCGAGGTCGTCCCCGACCTGCGGGACTGGCTGGTCGGGGCCGCCGGCTACCGGGAGTTGGCCGTGGCATGACGATGCGTGACCGATTGATCTCCTAGCGCGACGGAACGCGATCCGCACGGGAAAGTTACGGCCGTTCACCCCTTTTGGTGGCGCGACGGACAACCGTCCGTCGCGCCACCGCCTTGTCCGCATACGTTCGTCCCGCTGCGAGCTGCCGGGCAACGGCGGCTCCTGATACGGGAGATCGGGGGTGCACTCGTGCGCATCGGACTGCTTACGGAGGGTGGCTATCCGTACGTGAGCGGTGACGCCAGGCTCTGGTGCGACCGGCTGGTGCGCGGGCTCGGACAGCACGAGTTCGACGTCTACGCGCTCAGCCGCAGCCAGCACCAGGAGGACGAGGGCTGGATCCCGCTGCCGCCGAACGTCCGCAGGGTGCGCACCGCGCCGATGTGGACGGCCGAGGACGACGCGGTGGTCCTGGGCCGCCGCGCGCGCCGGCGGTTCACTGAATGCTTCGGCGAACTGGCGGCCGTGCTGAGCGGGGCGTCCGGGGGCGTTGTCCCCAAGGGGTCTGCCGGGGGCGAGCCGGTCGCCGCCAAGGGGTTTGCCGAGGGTGCTTCGACCCCCGAGGCGGACCGTTTCGCCAACGCTCTGTACGGGCTCGCCGAACTCGCCCGCGAGACCGGCGGCCTGGTGGGAGCCCTCCGCTCCGAGACCGCCGTACGCACCCTGGAACGCGCCTGCCGTGCGCCCGGCGCCCACCGCGCGGCGCGCGAGGCCCGCGTACCCGATCTGCTCGCCGTGACCGCACACCTGGAACGCGCCCTGCGCCCCCTCTCCCTCGACTGGTACGAGGGCGACGGACTGGGCGCGGTCGACCTCTGCCACGCCGCGTCCGGCGGCACGGCCGCCCTGCCGGGACTGCTCGCCCGCCACTTCACCGGCGTCCCCCTGCTGGTCACCGAGTACGGCGTGCGCCTGCGCACTCACTACCTCACCGCCCCGGACGCCCCGCCCGCCGTACGGTCCCTGCTGGCGGCCTTCCACGGCAGGCTCGCGGCCGAGGCCTACGCACGGGCCGAGATCGTCACCGCCGGCAACGCGCACGCCCGCCGCTGGCAGGAGCGCTGCGGCGCCGACCGTGAGAAGCTCCGCACGGTCTACCCCGGCATGGACGCCCGGCCCTTCGCCGAGGTCGGCGAGTCCCCCGAGGGCGCCGACCCGGACACACTCGTCTGGGTCGGACGCGTCGAGCCCGCCAAAGACCTGGTCTCGCTGCTGCACGCCTTCGCGGAGATCCGCAACCGGCAGCCGAAGACCCGCCTGCGCATCGTCGGAGCGCCCGCCGGTTCCGAGGGCACGGCCTACCTCGGCCACTGCCGGGCCCTGGCCGCCCAGCTCTTCCCCGACGAAGCCGACGGCCCGCACGCCACCGGCGACAACCCGGTGTCCTTCGAGGAGATCGGCGGGCCCGAACTCCCGGCCCCCGCCGACGCCTACGCCTCCGGCGCCGTGACCGTGCTCTCCAGCGTCGTCGAAGGGTTCCCGATCAGCCTCGTCGAGGCCATGCTCTGCGGACGCGTGACCGTGTCGACGGACGTCGGCGCGGTCGTGGAGGTCATCGGCGGAACCGGGCTCGTCGTACCGCCGCGCAACCCGCGGGCGCTCGCGCAGGCGTGTGTGGCGCTGCTGCGCGACCCCGCTCGCCGTGCGCGCCTGGGTGCCGCCGCCCGCGCCCGTGCCCTCGAACTGTTCACGGTCGAGCAGAACATCGATGCATTTCACGGCATTTACCTGGAGATCGTCTCGCGCGCGCCGATCCGCCGTGTCGTCCTCGACGAAGCGGGGGCGCCGCTGCCCTTCGCGGTACCCGCCGAGGACCACGTCCCGATCCGCTGGGCCGCCCCGTCACCCAGCCTCGTCGTTCGCGGCGGCCCCGGCTGGGCGACGGCCGGCCCCGTACGCGCCACCAGTGCCGTCCCCGCCCCGGAGGGAGCCCGATGAGCGGCTTGGGCGAACTGGACCGCCCGGAGGCCCAGGCCGGCCCGGGGGCACCCGGGGCGCGGGGGGCCGCCGGCCGCAAGCCCACCGCCCCGCGCCGCGGTGCCGCCGACCCCGTGAAGGCACTGATGCACCGTCACCGCGAGCTCTGCGAACGCGCGGTGGATCCCCTCGAGATCGCGGCGGAACTGGAGGCGCACGGCATCACCGACCGGACCGCCACCCGCTTCCGCCACCGGGACGTCTTCTCCCTCGCGGAGGAGATGTACGCGCGGGCCTCCCGGGACGGGGACGCACCCCCGCCCGCCCAGCCCGCCGCTCCACGGGCACGCGCCGACTGGGCCCTGCTGACGCTCCTGCCGGGCACGCTGTGCGCCGCCGCCATGGCCGCCGTGCACCTCACCCACGGCCAGTCGCGCCCGTTCGCCGCGGCAGCCGGCACCCTCGCCGTGGCCCTGGGCCTGCGCGCAGCCCTGCGCCGAGGCCCGCTGAGCAGACCCGACCGCACAGCCCCTGGCAGAGCCACGGCCTGGACCACCTGGCTCGTCGCCTACGCCCTCCTGGGCAACGGCCTGCTCGACGACGCCGTCGCCGGAGGCCCCGACGGCCTGCCCACCGGCACGGCCGACAGCCCCTGGCCCCTCACCGCCGCCCCCGTCCTGGCCCTCGCCCTGGCCTGTGCGCCCGCCGCCTGGACCGCCCACCTCTTCACCGGGCGTGCCCGTCGCAAGCTCGCGGCCAGCCGTGGCCTGGAGGACTTCGCCGCCGCCGTACGACCGCTCCTGCTCGGCGTGTTCGCCCTGTTCCTGGGCGCGCTGGCGGCCCTGCTCACCCTGAGCGCCGCGGTCCTCGACGAGCCCGCTCCTTACCCGGAGACCCTCACCCTGGGCGCCCTCCTCTTCCTCGCCCGCATCCTGACCACCCACGGTTTCGCCTACGCCCCGGCCGTGGTCCTCACCGCCACGGCCACGCTCCAGGCAGCCGCCCTCGCCGCGGTCTTCACCTCCCGCCTCCCCGGTTGCGGCTTCCTGGCCACTCCCGTCGAAACCCTCGTCACCACCTGGGGCGCGGGCACCGTCCCCACGCTGGCCTGCGGCGCGGCAGCCCTGGCCCTCCTGATCCACGCGACCCGCAAGCTGACCAGGGCCTCGGCCCACGCACCGCCGGACACCTCCCGGTGACCGCCGCTGCGACCGGCCCCGTCGGCACCGGCAGCACCGGCAATCCCTCCCTTCCCGCCTCCCTTCCCCTCCCAAGGAGAACCCGCATGACCACCCGCCCAGCAGCCCCGGCCACCCCGGGAGCCGCGCGATGAGAGTCCTGCTGATCGGAGCCAACGGCTACATCGGCCGTTTCGTCGCCGACCGCCTGCTCGCCGACCCGGCCGTACAGCTCACCGCCCTCGGCCGGGGTGACGACGCCGACGTCCGCTTCGACCTCGCGTCCGGCAGCCCCGGTGCCCTCACCCGCTTCCTCGACGCGGTCCACCCGGGCGTCGTCGTCAATTGCGCCGGCGCCACCCGGGGCGGTGCCCGCGAGCTCACGCGCCACAACACCGTCGCCGTGGCCACCGTCTGCGAGGCCCTTCGCCGCAGCGGCTGCGGTGCCCGTCTGGTGCAGATCGGGTGCAGCGCCGAGTACGGCCCGAGCCAGCCGGGCTCCTCCACCGCGGAGGACGCCGTCCCCCGGCCCGGCGGCCCGTACGGCGTCAGCAAACTCGCCGCCACCGAACTCGTCCTCGGCTCCGGCCTGGACGCCGTCGTCCTGCGCGTCTTCTCACCGGCCGGGCCCGGCACCCCCGCCGGCTCCCCTCTGGGCCGGCTCGCCGAGGCCATGCGCCGCGCCATGCAGTCCAGCGACGGCGAACTCAAACTCGGCGGCCTCGGCGCACAGCGCGACTTCGTCGACGTCCGGGACGTGGCCCGGGCCGTGCACGCCGCCTCGCTCTCCGCCGCGCAGGGCGTCATCAACATCGGCTCCGGCCGCGCCGTCCGCCTGCGCGACGCCGCCGCTGTCCTCGCCCGCGTGGCCGGATACGGCGGCGCCCTCCACGAACTCGACGGTCCTCCCGCTGCCCTGCGCCCGGCCATCGGCCACCCCCGCCCCGACCCGGACCACGCGCCCCCGGTCGCGTACCCGTACCCGGACGGCTGCGGCAGCTGGCAGCAGGCCGATGTGCGCACCGCCCGCGACCGGCTCGGCTGGCGCCCCCGGATCGGCCTGGAGGAGTCCCTCGCCGACATCTGGATGGAGGCGGCATGCCGCATCTGACCAGCACCCGGCCACGAATCTCCGGCACGGAACTCCGCCCCGGCGTCGGCGTCCCCGGCTACGCGCACCCCCTCCTCGCCCCCACCGAGTGGGGCGAACTCACGCGCCCCGGCACCCCGCTGCACTGGGTGGTCCTCAACGTGGCCGGCGGCCCCGGCGCCCGCCCCGACCCGCACTGCCTGGAGGCGGCCGGCCGCCTGCGCAACGCGGGCATCCGCGTCCTGGGCCATCTCGACACCCGGTACGGCACCCGGAACTTCGGGGAGCTGATCTCCGACGCCCACCGGTTCGTCGACTGGTACCAGGTCGACGGCTTCCTCCTGGACCGCTGCCCGGCGGACCACGCCGAGCTGCCCGAGACCCGCCGCACGGTCGCCACGCTCCGCGTGATCCGTGACGAGGCCCACATCGTCCTCGGCCACGGCATCCACCCGCACCCGGGCTACGCCCAGCTCGCCGACCAAATGGTCACCTTCTCCGGCCCATGGAGCGACTACCGGTGGTCCCAGGTGGCCGAGTGGACCGCCGACCATCCGCCCGAGCGCTTCTGCCACTTCGTCCACGGAGTGCCCCGCCCGCACCTGGTCGAGGCGCTGCGCATCGCCCGCCGGCAGGGTGCCGCGACGATCTGGTTCACCGACCACACGGACGACGGCGGCCGCACCGACCCCTGGGAGAGCATGCCCGGCTACTGGGACGAAATCGTCTCGCGTGTCGGAACAGGTGTCTCGGAATGAAAAAGCACATGGCAGTGTTACAGGGAGAACAACCGTAGTGATTGACCGACCAACGGAGTCCCCGTGTCGCTGCCACCCCTGGTCGAGCCGGCTTCCGAGCTCACCGTAGACGAGGTCCGCAGGTACTCCCGCCACCTGATCATCCCCGATGTCGGGATGGACGGGCAGAAGCGGCTGAAGAACGCCAAGGTGCTGTGTGTGGGCGCCGGCGGCCTGGGCTCGCCGGCGCTGATGTACCTGGCCGCCGCGGGCGTCGGCACCCTCGGCATCGTGGAGTTCGACGAGGTCGACGAGTCGAACCTGCAGCGCCAGATCATCCACAGCCAGGCCGACATCGGCCGCCCGAAGGCGGAGTCCGCCCGTGACAGCGTCAAGGGCATCAACCCGTACGTGAACGTGATCCTTCACGAGGAGCGGCTCGAGGCCGACAACGTGATGGAGATCTTCAGCCAGTACGACCTGATCGTCGACGGCACGGACAACTTCGCGACCCGCTACCTGGTCAACGACGCCTGCGTGCTGCTGAACAAGCCGTACGTGTGGGGCTCGATCTACCGCTTCGACGGCCAGGCCTCCGTCTTCTGGTCCGAGCACGGCCCCTGCTACCGCTGCCTGTACCCGGAGCCCCCGCCCCCCGGCATGGTCCCCTCCTGCGCCGAGGGCGGCGTCCTGGGCGTGCTGTGCGCGTCCATCGGCTCCATCCAGGTCAACGAGGCCATCAAGCTGCTCGCCGGCATCGGTGAGCCGCTGGTCGGCCGGCTGATGATCTACGACGCCCTGGAGATGCAGTACCGCCAGGTCAAGGTCCGCAAGGACCCCGACTGCGCGGTCTGCGGCGAGAACCCGACCGTCACCGAGCTCATCGACTACGAGGCCTTCTGCGGCGTCGTGTCCGAGGAGGCCCAGGCGGCGGCCGCCGACTCCACGATCACTCCCAAGCAGCTCAAGGAGTGGATCGACGACGGCGAGAGCATCGACATCATCGACGTCCGCGAGCCGAACGAGTACGAGATCGTCTCCATCCCGGGCGCCCGGCTGATCCCGAAGAACGAGTTCCTCATGGGCACCGCCCTGGAGAGCCTCCCGCAGGACAAGAAGATCGTCCTGCACTGCAAGACGGGTGTCCGCAGTGCGGAAGTCCTCGCGGTCCTGAAGTCCGCGGGCTTCTCGGACGCGGTCCACGTCGGCGGCGGTGTGATCGGCTGGGTCAACCAGATCGAGCCGGACAAGCCGGTGTACTGACCGGACGCGCCGGCCTGCCGAGCCGTGTCCGGCCTCCCTTCGCGAGCGGCGGGGGCTTCGCGCACCAGGGGTGCCCGGAGCCCCCGCCGTCGTCATGAGCAGACCTTGCCGTCCTTCGGCACCGAACCGTCCAGCAGATACGCGTCCACCGTGGAGTCGACACAGTCGCTGCCACTGCCGTACGCGCCATGTCCCTCGCCCCGCCAGGTGAGCGTCACTCCGACGCCCTTGCCCAGTTCGTCGGCCATCCTCCGGGCGCCCTCGTACGGGGTGGCCGGGTCGCCGGTGTTGCCGACCACCAGGACCGGCGCCGCGCCGTGGGCGCTCACCTCCGGGGTGTCGTGCTGCCCGGGCACCGGCCAGTCGTGGCACCAGCTGGCCGTGTCCCAGCCGAGGAACGTCCCGAAGACCGGGGAGATCTTCTCGAACTGAGGCAGCAGCTTCCTGGTGGTCGCCGCGGTCGGCCGCTGCCTGTCGTCCAGGCACGATATGACCCGTTGCGCGTGGGTCGTCGTGCCGTAGCGTCCCGACGGGTCGCGTTCGTTGTAGCGGTCGGCGAGGGCCAGCAGCTCCGAGCCGTCTCCCCGCTCGGCCGCGTCGAGGGCGCTGGTCAGCGTCGGCCAGTTGTCCCTGCTGTACAGCGGCAGGATGATGCCGGTCACCGCGAGCGTCTGCGTCAGCTTCCGCCCGGGCGCGCCCGTCGGCAGGGGCCGGGCGTCGATCCGTCGCAGCAGGTCCGCGATCTTCCGCGAGCCCTCCGCCGGGTCCTGGCCCGTGGACTTCAGGTAGCCGTTCAGCGCGCGCTGGAAGCCCCTGGCCTGGTTCCGGGCGTGGCCCACCGCGTCGGCGCCGGGGTCCACGACCGCGTCCAGGGTCATCCGCCCCACG
Organism: Streptomyces sp. NPDC007991; assembly: GCF_042958445.1. Lineage (NCBI taxonomy): Bacteria > Bacillati > Actinomycetota > Actinomycetes > Kitasatosporales > Streptomycetaceae > Streptomyces > Streptomyces sp. NPDC007991. The sequence continues at coordinate 319,047 of NZ_JBIBJD010000012.1, read as the reverse complement.
TTCTTCGGGAACAGGTGCGCATATGTGCCGCCCAGTTCGGTGCCGTAGGAGATGCCGAAGTAGTGCATCTTCTTGTCGCCGAGGACCTCCCGGATGCGGTCCATGTCGCGGGCCGAGTCGGCGGTCGACACGTGCGCCATCAGCTTCCCGGCGTCCTTCTGGCAGCCCTTGGCGAAGGCGGCGGCGTCCTGGAAGTAGGCCTTCTCCTCCGCGGGTGTGTCCGGGGTGACGTCCACCGACTCGGCCGCCTGGATCTCCTTGTCGCCGCGGCAGCGTACGCCCTCACTGGCGCCTACCCCGCGCGGGTCCCAGCTCACCAGGTCGTACCGCTCGCGCAGCGAGGAGACGGTCGGAGCGTACGACGGCATCATGGACACGCCCGAGGCGCCGGGACCGCCGAAGTTGAACAGGAGCGAGCCCACGCGGTCGTCACCGCGGGCCTTGGCGCGGATCAGCGCCAGCCCGATCGTCTCGCCGTCCGGCTTCGACCAGTCCAGCGGCACCTTCAGCGTCGCGCACTGCCAGTCGCTGCTCGGCGCCGGTGCGTCGCCGGTGGCCTTGCAGCGGCCCCAGGAGAGCCCGCCGTTGTCGTCCGACGAGCCGCCGCCGCATCCCGCGGCGAGCAGCGCCGAGGTGACCGCCAGAGCGGTCCACCGTGCGAAACGCGTCATGTGCCCATCCCCCCTCGCAGGCCGTCCGCACCGTGCAGCGGATGGCGGTCAGGCCATGGTAGGCAGATCTCACGTCGGCCGTTGCAGCCTGTGGATAACCTTCTGACCTGCGTGTTTAGCGAGTCAGGGCTTGATCTCAGGTGCAGACGGTTCCCGCCCGCGGCACCTTTCCGTCCAGCAGATAGCCGTTCACCGCGTCCCGCACGCACTTGTTCTTGCTGTCGTACGCGCCGTGCCCCTGCCCCCGATACGTCAGCTCCACCCCGACCCCCTTGCCGAGCGCCTCCACCATCTTGCGCGCGCCCTCATACGGGGTGGCCGGGTCGCCGGTGTTGCCGACGACCAGGATCGGCGCCGAGCCGGGCGCGCTCACGTCCGGGTGGTCGGCGGCGCCCGGCACCGGCCAGTCGGTGCAGCTGATCATGCCCCAGGCCAGGAAGTCGCCGAACAGGCCGGAGGCCGCCCGGAACTCGGGCAGTTTCCGCTCCACGAACGCGGTGTCGTAGCGGGGTTTGTCGTCCGCGCAGTTGATGGCGACGTTGGCGGCGGTGATGTTGCTGTACTCGCCGTTGTCCTCGCGGCCGTTCATCGAGTCGGACAGGGCCATCAGGATGCTGCCGTCGCCGTCGTACGCCTGCTGCAGACCCTCGGTGAGGTACTCCCAGAAGTCCTTCGAGTACAGCGCCTGGAGGATGCCGCTGGTCGCCGCGCTCTGGGTCAGCTGGCGAGGGAAGACCCCCGGGATCGGTCTGCGGTCGAGGTCCTTCAGCAGTCCGGCGATACGGTCCTTCACGTCTTGCGCGCTGTCGCCGAGAGGGCACTGCTCGGTCTTCGACACACAGTCCTCGGCGAAGTTGTCCAGCGCGAGCTGGAAGCCCTTGGTCTGCCCGAGCGAGCCCTGTTCGGCGTTCTGCGTGGGATCGACGACGGCGTCGAACACGGCGCGGCCGACCCGCTTGGGGAACAGGTGGGCGTAGACGCCGCCGAGTTCGGTGCCGTAGGAGATGCCGAAGTAGTGCAGTTTCCCGTCGCCCAGGACCTGGCGCATCAGGTCCAGGTCGCGGGCCGCGTCGGTGGTGCGCACGTGCGGCAGGATCTTCTTGGAGTTGTGCTCGCAGGCGTCGTTGAACTCCTTGGTGTTGTCCAGGAGTTCGGTGCGTTCGGCGGGGTCGTCGGGTGTGGCGTCCTGCTGGAAGTACGCGTCGAGCTGCTGGTCGCTCTCACAGATCACGGGGGCGCTGCGGCCGACTCCGCGGGGGTCGAAGCTGACCAGGTCGTACCGCGTGCGCAGGGTGCCGTAGTCCCCCACGAAGGCCGGCAGCGAGGTGACGCCCGAGCCGCCGGGGCCGCCGAAGTTGAAGATGAGCGAGCCGATGCGGGCGCTCTCGTCGCCGGTGCTCCTGGCCCGGATGAGTTCCAGGCCGATCGTGTCACCCTTGGGGTCGCTCCAGTCGAGCGGGGCCTTCATGGTGGCGCACTGCCACTCGCCGCCGCCCGGCAGCGGTGAGGGCGTGGAGCCTCCTCCCTGGGCATCGGACGGGGCGGGGCAGTCCTTCCAGCTCAGCTCCTGCTGCGTCAGGTCCCCGTCCTTGCCGCCGTCGTCACCGCAGCCCGCCAGTACGGCGGACAGCAGCACGGCGGTGGCGGTCAGGGCGGTGGCGCGCAGCCGGAGGCGGGTTGGCATGGTTCCATCCTGCGGCGGCGGGGGGCCGCCCGCTCGGGACGCGTGCCGTACGAGGTAAGGGGGGCGGATGGTGCCTCGGTGGTGCTGAAGGGCCGGTGCCTGCCGCTCAGAGGGCCTGCTTGCGCGTGAGGTGGTTGAAGGCCAGCCAGCCCGGCAGCACGGGCAGCCACAGCGTCAGCAGGCGGAACAGCAGGACCGCCGGTGCCGCGACCTCCTTCGGCAGCCCGACGGCGATCAGACCGACGGTCAGGGTCGCCTCGACCGCGCCCACACCGCCCGGGGTCGGCGCCGCGGACCCCAGGGCGTTGCCCGCGAGGAACACGACGGCGACGCTGGCGAGGCTGATCGATGTGGACTCGTCGCCGAACGCCCGGATCGACGCGTCCAGGCACATCACGAAGCAGGCGGTCAGCAGCAGCATGCCGCCGATGCCGGTGACCAGCTTCTGCGGCCGCTGGAGCACGTCCAGCATGCGCGGCACGACTCCCGCGAACAGCGACCTCACGCGTGTGACGACGAACTTGCGCAGGAACGGCACCGAGGTCACCACGAGCACCAGCACCGCCACCGTCAGCAGACCCGCGATGACCGTCCGGGACGGCGACAGCGACGGCGTCTTCTCGGTGCCGGTCAGATAGCCGAAGGACAGCAGCATCAGGATGTGACAGCCGAGCCCGAACAGCTGCGACGCTCCCACGCTCGCCACCGCGAGCCCCGGCCGCACTCCCGCGCGCTGGAGGAAGCGCGTGTTGAGGGCGACACCGCCCACCGCCGCCGGGGCGACGATCTTCACGAACGACCCGGCGACCTGCGCCGCCACGGTCCGCACGAACGGCACCCGCTCGGGCACGAACCCCAGCAGGGCCATCGCAGCCGCGATGTAACTGCCCATCGAGAACAGCACGGCCGCGGCGACCCAGCCCCACTCGGCGTTCGCGATGAGCGGCCCGAACTCGATGTGTGTGAGCTGCGTCAGCAGGAAGTACGCGCCGATCGCGCCGGCCATGAAACTGATCAGCGTGCGCGGCCGCACCCGCTCCAGCCGGGCCGGCTCGACGGGTGCCTGCGGCCTGATCCGCAGCACTTCGTGCCGGATCTGGGTGAGCAGGTCCTCCTCGCGGGCTTCCTCCAGGGCTTCGTCGATGGCCCGCTTCTCGGCCCGCTGTTCCGCCCGTACGGCCTTCTTGTCGGGCTTCTCCAGGACCGGCACGGCCTCGTCCGAGGCGTCCTCCAGGCGCGCCTGCTTGGCCTGACGGGAAGCCTCCAGGACTGCCTCGCGCTCGCGCTGTGCCCGCTCCCGGGCCAGCTTGCGCAGCGTCGCGCGCGTGGAGCGGCTGAGCGCGATGGGCTGGAGCATCGGCAGGCAGTCCGCCACCGCGTCGGGGCCGAGCACCTCCACCGCCGAGGCGACCGCCCGCTCGGCGCCCACCCGGAGGCCGAGGGTCACCAGCAGCTGGGACGTGTCCATGCGCAGCAGCAGGTCGCCGGCCGCGATCTCGCCGACGCGCAGGTCGGTGAGGATCACCAAGCCGGAACGATCCACCAGAATCGCGTCGCCGACCAGCCTGCGGTGCGCGATGCGCCGGGACTGGAGCGCCTTCACCTGGTGCCAGGTGTCGCTCAGCAGGTCGTCGGTGATCTCCTCGTCCGGCAGCGAGTCCAGGGTGCGGCCGCCGCTGTGCTCGTAGACGAGCATCACCGCGTCGGGACCCAGCTCGGAGGTGGCGATCAGCTTGGGCGCGTTGGCACCGGCCGCGATCGCCGCGTACGCCAGCAGCGCCTCCTGCTCGAGGGCCTGGCGCAGCGACTGGAGGCTGCTGCGGGTGGCGAAGCCGCGCAGGGTCAGGTTGCGCCACGCGCGGTAGAAGAAGCCCTGGGCCTGCTGCTCCCGGTCGACCACCGTCACGTCCAGCGGCGGGCCGTCCTCCAGCGTGACGAAGTAGCGGCGCCCCCGGTCGCCGGCGTCCGGGTTGTCCGAGATGTCCTCGCGGGACGCGCTGACCGGGCGGAAGCCGACGGTCCGCAGGCCCGCCATCAGGGTCTGCCCGGTGGGCCGGACGTTGGGCGAGCCGACCGCGTAGAGCGTGCCGTAGGCCACGGTCCAGCCGATCAGCACGGTCAGGATGATCGAGAACGGTGTCGTGTACCCGGTGACGAGCATCGAGAAGGCGTCGAGGAGCAGCACGACCCACAGCACCGTGCGCCATCTGGGGCGGCGGGACATGCCGACGGCCGTCATGTACGCGATGACCGGCGCCAGATAGCCGTGCACGGGGTCGGTCAGCGCGTGGATGTCGCCGGGGGAGGGCTGGGTGAGCGCCTCCTGGATCGAGTCGGGGGCGGCGCGGGCGACCCACAGGTCGGTGGCGAGGGTCACTCCGTGGGCGAGGACGGCCGCGAGCACGCCGTCGGCGATTCTGAGCCCGTCCCGCTTGATCAGCCGCTCGATGGCGAAGGCGACCGGCACCAGCAGGATCGCGATGCTGGAGGCCAGTCCCGCGATCTTGATGAGCAGGTCGGGCGCCTGGCCCGTGCCCTTGTTGATGTCCTGTTCGAGGCCCGAGGTGGTGCCGTGCGCGAACGCGGCGATCCCGATCAGCAGTGCGACGGCGAGCACGCCGACCAGGAGCCGCATCAGGTCGGACGGGCGGTGCACGCGCGCGGGGAGCAGCGGTTCGTCACCCTCCACCTCGTCGATGTGCACGGTCTCATCGTCCCCGGCGGAGGCCGGGGCCTTCTTGCGGAACCTCCCCGAGACCGTCGGCGCCTTCTCGCCGGACTCCTCCGCGGCCGTCCCGGCCTGCTCACCGGCCGGTCCCGGACCGTGGTCCACGGTGCCCGGGCGCGACGAAGCGTCAGAGGGCCCCTCCGGGTCCTCGGGGTGCGCACCCTGCTGCTTCATCGTCTCTTCTTGGTCTCGTATCACCGGTCACCGCCCGCACGATGGTGGCATGCCACACCGACACACGGGGGCATCAGGGTGCACATGCGGGGGCGGACAGTCTGCCCGAAGCGCTCCCGCCGGGCGAGGCAAACGCTCCGGAGCACACCCGTCCCGTTGTCGGTGGGGTGGGGCAGGATGGGACGGATGAGCGAGGAGAGTCTTCGGCAGGACGCCGGCGCGCAGGACGCCCGCACGGGGTACGGCGACACCCGTGCGGAGCCCGGGGAAGCGCTGCCCGTGTACGCCGAGCGGGTCCTGGACGTCGCCGAACTGATCCCGCCGGGCCGCGTCATGACATACGGGGACGTCGCCGAGTGGCTGGAGGAGGGCGGTCCGCGGCAGGTCGGCCGGGTGATGGCGCTCTACGGCGGAGCCGTTGCGTGGTGGCGCGTCGTCCGCGCGGACGGCGTCCTGCTGCCGGGCCACGAGCAGCGGGCGCTCGGCCACTACCGCGCGGAGGGCACGCCCCTGAAGGAGGCGAGCCGGGCCGCCGAGGGGCACCTGCCGCGCCTCGACATGAGACGGGCGCGCTGGGACGGCGGTGAACGCGCGGAGGGTCACACCTGACAGCTTCCGGCATCGGGCGCCCTCCCGTGTGACCCGTGATCCGGACGGGGGAATCGGGGCACTTCGCTGAGATGACGTACGTTCGTGAGATGAGGGACATGAGTGCCGCAAGCGCCTTGGGTGCTGTGAGGGCCTCCGGTGACCGGCGGGAAGAAGGGGAAGCCCTGCTTCCGCCTCGCCCGTCGGCGTAACGTCGCCTGCGCGCGTCCCCGTCACCCCGCGGTCACCGCCCGCCACGCGCGGTGGCCCGCCCACCAGCACTTCCACCAGGACCGGCGAACCACGTGAGCTCCTCCTTCTCGACCAGCGGCCTGTCGCACCCCCGGGTGCAGCGGGGGAGCCGTGGCGCTTACCGACTGGTGCGTACCCCTCCTGTCCGGCCGGGCCCCCCGCTTTTGGACGCCGCGCAGCGTTCCGTGGTTGACCACACCACCGGCCCGCTGCTCGTTCTCGCAGGTCCGGGCACCGGCAAGACCACCACGCTCGTCGAGTCCGTGGCCGAGCGCATCGCCCGGGGATCAGACCCCGACCGCGTCCTGGTGCTCACCTTCAGCCGCAGGGCGGCCGTCGAACTGCGCGACCGCATGGCCCTGCGGAGCGGCGCGGCCCACGCGCCCCAGGCGACCACCTTCCACTCGTTCTGCTACGCCCTGGTCCGCGCCCACCAGGACAGCGACCTGTTCGTGGAGCCGCTGCGGCTGCTGTCCGGCCCCGAGCAGGACGTCTCGGTCCGGGAACTGCTCGCCGGCCAGCCGGACCTGGAGCGGCTCGGGCTCGCGCACGTGCGCTGGCCGGACGAACTGCGCGCCTGCCTGACCACGCGTGGTTTCGCCGACGAGGTCCGCGCGGTCCTCGCCCGCACTCGCGAACTGGGTCTCGGCCCGGACGCCCTGGACGCCTTCGCCCGCCGCACCGGACGCCCCGACTGGCGCGCCGCCGCCGCCTTCCTCGCCGAGTACCTCGACGTGCTCGACCTCCAGGGCGTGATCGACTACGCGGAACTCGTCCACCGCGCGGTGCTCCTCGCCCGCCGGCCCGAGGTCGCCGCGCGGCTCGCCGCCCGGTACGACGCGGTCTACGTCGACGAGTACCAGGACACCGATCCCGCTCAGGTACGACTGCTGCACGCGCTGGCCGGCGGCGGCCGCACGCTCGTCGCGTTCGGTGACCCCGACCAGTCGATCTACGCGTTCCGCGGGGCGGACGTGAACGGCATCCTCGACTTCCCGCACGCCTTCCCGCGCGCGGACGGCCGCCCGGCCCCCGTCACCGTGCTGCGCACGTCCCGCCGCTCCGGCGCCGCCCTGCTGGCCGCGACCCGGCTGCTGACCCAGCGCATGCCGCTGACCCGCCTGCCCGCCGAGAAGGTGCGCGCCCACCGCGAACTCGCGCCCGTACGGGACGGTGGCCGCGTCGAGGCGTACACGTACCCGACGTCCGGGACGGAGCTGGACAACATCGCCGACATCATCCGCCGGGCGCACCTGGAGGACGGCGTGCCCTGGAGCGAGATGGCCGTCCTGGTGCGCGCCGGCTCCCGCACCATCCCGACGGTCCGCCGCGCCCTCACGGCGGCCGGCGTCCCCGTGGACGTCGACGGTGACGACGTGCCCCTGCGCCACGAACCGGCGGTGGCACCACTGCTGACGGCGCTGCGGGCGGTCGCGACGGCGGAGGCAGGGGCTGCTGAGGCGACACCTGCTGAGCCTCATGACTCCAACAGGGACCCTTCCTCCGAGGGCGCCCCACCCGCCCGGCCCGACGGCTGCTGGCTCGACACCGAGACCGCCCTCACCCTCCTCGCCTCCCCGCTGGCCGGCATGGACGCCGCCGACCTGCGCCGCCTGGGCCGGGCCCTGCGCGACGAGGAGCGGGCCGCGGGCAACCCGCTGCCGCCCCCCTCGGACGCGCTGCTCGCGCAGGCACTCGCCGAACCGGAGCGCCTCGCCGTGCACGACCCCACGTACGCGCGTGGTGCCCAGCGCCTCGGCGCGCTGCTGCGCAAGGCCCGTGAGCGGCTGGCGGGCGGCGGTACGGCCGAGGAGGCGCTGTGGGACCTGTGGGAGGGCACGCCATGGCCCACGCGGCTGGAGCGGGCGGCCCGCCGGGGCGGTGCGGCCGGGCGCAACGCGGACCGTGATCTGGACGCCGTCTGCGCGCTGTTCGCGACCGCGGCCCGTGCCGAGGAGCGCACCGGCGGCCGGGGCGCCCTCAACTTCCTGGAGGAGATCGAGGCCGAGGACATCGCCGCAGACACCCTCACCCGCCGTGCCGTACGCCCCGACGCGGTCCGCCTGATGACGGCGCACCGTTCCAAGGGCCTGGAATGGCGCCTCGTGGTCGTCGCCGGCGTCCAGGAGGGCCTGTGGCCCGATCTGCGCCGCCGCGGCTCCCTGCTGGAGGCCGACCGCATCGGCCGCGACGGACTCGCCGAACCCCTCACCCCCGGCGCGCTGCTCGCCGAGGAGCGCCGCCTGTTCTACGTGGCCGCCACACGCGCGCGGGAACGCCTCGTCGTGACCGCGGTCAAGGCCCCGGCGGACGACGGCGACCAGCCCTCCCGCTTCCTGACCGAACTCGGCGTCGAACCCAAGGACGTCACGGGACGCCCACGCCGCCCGCTGTCCGTCGCGGCACTCGTCGCCGAACTGCGCGCCACCACGGTCGACCCGCGCGTCTCCGAGGCCCTCCGGGAAGCCGCCGCCCGCCGCCTCGCCCGGCTCGCCGCCCTCGCCGACGAGGACGGCCGCCCCTTGGTGCCGTCCGCGCACCCGTACCGCTGGTGGGGCATGTTCGAGCCGACCGAGTCCAAGGTGCCGCTGCGCGACCGCGACCAGCCCGTCGTGCTCTCCGGCAGCGCCCTCGACCAGCTCGCCAACACCTGCGCCCTGCAGTGGTTCCTGGGCCGCGAGGTGAAGGCAGACGCGCCGGCGACCGCCGCCCAGGGCTTCGGCAACGTGGTGCACGTCCTCGCCGACGAGGTCGCCTCCGGGCACACCCCGGCCGACCTCTCCGTCCTCATGGAACGGCTCGACTCCGTGTGGAACGCCCTGGCCTTCGACGCGCCCTGGAAGTCCGACCAGGAGAAGGACAACGCGCGCGTGGCGCTCGAACGGTTCCTGAAGTGGCACGTCATGGACCGGACCGGCCGTACTCCGGTGGCCAGTGAGCACGACTTCGACGTCACCCTCGAAGCCGGCGACTACCAGGTGCGCATCCGCGGCCAGATGGACCGCGTGGAGGCGGACGGCGAGGGCCGTGCCTACGTGGTCGACTTCAAGACCGGCAAACAGGCGCCCACCGGCAAGGAGGTGGAGCGCCACCCGCAGCTCGCCGTCTACCAACTGGCCGTACGGGAGGGCGCCGTCGACGACGTCTTCGACGGTGTGCGCCCCGAGCCGGGCGGCGCCGAGCTCGTGCATCTGCGCCAGGGCGCCGCCCAGCGCGACGGCGGCGAGACCGTGCCCAAGGTGCAGGCCCAGGAGCCGCTGGAGGGGGAGTGGGGCGGCGAGCTGCTGGCCACCGCGGCCGGCAAGGTCCTCGACGAACGCTTCACGCCGACCGCCGGCCAGCACTGCACGCACTGCGCGTTCCGGGCCTCGTGCAGCGCCCGGCAGGAGGGCCGTCATGTCGTGGAGTGATCTATCGCACCACCTGTGATGACCTGCGCGTTTTGTGTCTCGGCAGCCGATCCGGCCGCTGCTGTCAGTGGCCGCCGCTAGCCTCTGTGACGTGCCCGCCCGTATCACTGACCCCGAGCAGCTCAAGGAGCTCCTCGGCATCCCGTTCACCCCTGAGCAGATGGCCTGCATCACCGCGCCGCCCGCCCCGCAGGTGATCGTGGCCGGAGCCGGCTCGGGCAAGACGACGGTGATGGCGGCACGCGTGCTGTGGCTGGTCGGCACCGGCCAGGTCGCCCCCGAGCAGGTGCTCGGCCTCACCTTCACCAACAAGGCCGCCGCCGAACTCGCCGAGCGCGTCCGCAAGGCGCTCGTCAAGGCCGGTGTCACCGACCCGGACGCCATCGACCCCGACAACCCGCCGGGCGAGCCGGTGATCTCCACGTACCACGCCTTCGCCGGCCGCCTGTTGACCGACCACGGCCTGCGCATCGGCCTGGAGCCCACGTCCCGGCTGCTCGCCGACGCCACCCGCTTCCAGCTCGCCGCGCGCGTGCTGCGCGAGGCCCCGGGGACCTACCCGGCACTGACCCGTTCCTTCCCGGACCTGGTCGGCGACCTCCTCGCCCTCGACGCCGAGCTCGCCGAGCACCTGGTCCGCCCGGAGGCGCTGCGCGCGTACGACGCCGAGCTGCTGCTGACCCTGCGCGGCGCCAAGCTCACCAACGGCGACCTGCGCAAGGTGCCCGAAGCGGCCGCCGCCCGCCGCGAACTGGCCGGACTGGTCACCCGCTACCGGGCCGCCAAGCGCGAGCGGGACCTGCTCGACTTCGGCGACCAGATCGCCCTGTCGGCCCGGCTCGCGAAGATCCCCGAGGTGGGCCACGCCCTGCGCGACGAGTTCCGGGTGGTCCTGCTCGACGAGTACCAGGACACCTCGGTCGCCCAACGCGTCCTCCTGGCGGGCCTGTTCGGCGAGGGCACCGGGCACCCCGTCACCGCCGTGGGCGACCCCTGCCAGGCCATCTACGGCTGGCGCGGCGCCTCCGTCGCCAACCTCGACGACTTCCCCGAGCACTTCGCCCACGCCGACGGCCGCCCCGCGACCCGGCAGGCGCTCAGCGAGAACCGCCGCAGCGGCGGCCGTCTCCTCGACCTCGCCAACGGCCTCGCGGAGCCCCTGCGCGCGCTGCACGCGGGCGTGGAGGCCCTCCGCCCGGCCCCCGGCGCCGAACGCGACGGCATGGTCCGCTGCGCCCTGCTGCGCACCCACGCCGAGGAGATCGACTGGGCCGCCGACTCCGTCGCCCACCTCGTCCGGACCGGGACGGCACCCGGCGAGATCGCCGTGCTGTGCCGTACGGCGACCGACTTCGCAGAGATCCAGGGCGCCCTGGTCGACCGGGACGTCCCGGTCGAGGTCGTCGGCCTGTCCGGGCTGCTGCACCTGCCCGAGATCGCCGACCTCGTCGCCGTCTGCGAAGTCCTCCAGGACCCCGGAGCCAACGCCTCGCTGGTCCGGCTGCTGACCGGTCCGCGCTGGCGCATCGGCCCACGCGACCTCGCCCTGCTGGGGCGGCGCGCCCGGCGCCTGGTGTCCCACGCGCGCGTGGAGGGCGACGACGACCCGGACCGCCGGCTCGCCGAGGCCGTCGAGGGGGTCGACCCGGCCGAGGTGATCTCGCTCGCGGACGCCCTCGACACCTTCCTGGAGACGCCGCTGGACGGCCACGGAGACGACGACGGCCTGCCCTTCTCGCCCGACGCGCGCGTGCGCTTCGCCCGCCTGGCCACCGAGCTGCGCGAGCTGCGCCGCTCCCTGGCCGACCCGCTGATGGACGTCCTGCACCGCGTCCTCGCCGTCACCGGCCTGGAGGTCGAGCTGTCGGCGTCCCCGCACGCCCTGGCCGCGCGCCGCCGCGAGACCCTCTCCAACTTCCTCGACGTCGCCGCCTCCTTCGCGGCCGGTGACAACGAGGCCACCCTGCTCGCCTTCCTCGGCTTCCTGCGCACCGCCGCCCAGTACGAGAAGGGCCTCGACAACGCCCTGCCCGGCGGCGAGAACACCGTCAAGGTGCTCACCGCCCACAAGTCCAAGGGCCTGGAGTGGGACGTCGTGGTGGTTCCCGGGCTGGTCACCGGCACCTTTCCCAGCAGCCAGGGCCGCGAGAAGTGGACCTCCCAGGGCAAGGTCCTGCCGCACCGGCTGCGCGGCGACGCCGACACCCTGCCCGACGTGGAGTCCTGGGACGCCAGGGGCCTGAGGGCCTTCCACGAGGCCATGAAGGAGCACCAGCACACCGAGGAACTCCGCCTCGGCTACGTCACCTTCACCCGCCCCCGCTCCCTGCTCCTCGGCTCCGGCCACTGGTGGGGACCCACTCAGAAGAAGCGCCGCGGACCGTCCGCGTTCCTCCAGGCCCTGTACGAGCACTGCGCGGCCGGTCACGGCGAGATCGAGGCCTGGGCGGACGAACCCGCCGAGGACGAGGAGAACCCGGCCCTGCACCAGGCCGCCGCCGACCAGGTGTGGCCCCTGCCCTTGGACGAGACGGCCCTGGCCCGCCGCCGCGCGGCCGCCGCGACCGTGCTGGCGCACCTGGAGGACCTGGCGTCCCACGAGGACGGGCCCCCCGCTCCCGTGCACGACCCGGACAGGGTCGACGACCCGGAGTGGCCGCCGCCCCCCGAGGACGACGAGCCCGCGTACGACGAACCGGACCCGTTCGACGACGAACCCTTCGATGACGAAACCTTCGACGACGAACCCTTCGAGGGCGACGCCGCTGAGGAAGACCCTGCCGACCGGGACGAGTGGCCGGGCGGCCGAGAAGAGCCGCCGACTGGCCGAGAGGAGTGGCCGGGCAACCAGGACGCGTGGCCGGCGGACCGCCCCACGGTCCCGCGCCAGGCGGCCCCTACGGAACCACCCGCTGCCCGCCCCCACCCGACGACGCCGGAACACTCGCAGCTCACCCCGGAGGAAGCCCGCACCGTCGCCTCCTGGGACCGCGACCTCGACGCCCTCACCGGAGAGCTCCTGCGCGCCCGCGACAGCGTCACCGAGGTTCCCCTGCCCGCATCGCTCACCGCGTCCCAGGTGCTGCGCCTGGCCGCCGACCCGGACGGCTTCGCGCAGGAACTGGCCCGCCCCATGCCCCGCCCGCCGCAGCCCGCCGCACGCCGCGGCACCCGCTTCCACGCCTGGGTCGAGGCCCGCTTCGAAGCGCTGACGCTGCCGTTCCTGGAGCCCGGGGAACTGCCCGGCAGCGATGCCGAGATCGCCGACGAACAGGACCTGGAAGCACTCAAGGACGCCTTCGAACGCACCGGGTACGCGCACCGCACGCCCTACCGGGTGGAGGCCCCCTTCCAGCTCGAGATCGCCGGCCGCGTCGTACGGGGCCGCATCGACGCCGTCTACAAGGAGGGAGACGGTCGGGAGACGACGTACGAGATCGTCGACTGGAAGACGAACCGCGCCCGCACGGCCGACCCGCTCCAGCTGGCCGTCTACCGCCTCGCCTGGGCAGAGCAGCAGGGCGTGCCGCTGGAGTCGGTCACGGCCGCGTTCCTGTACGTGCGCAGCGGCGAGGTCGTACGGCCGGACGACCTGCCGGACCGGACCGCGCTGGAGCGGCTGCTGCTCGGGGAGCCGTCCGGTCTCGGGGAGCCGTCCGGTGAGGAACCGCACTCCGAGGACGTCGGCGCGGGCCGATAGGCTCGTGACCATGAGCCAGACCCCGGACAGTGTCGTCCGTACGTACATCGCGCGGCACCGCGCCGCCTTCCTCGACGACCTCGCCGAGTGGCTGCGCATCCCGTCGGTGTCGGCCCAGCCGGACCACGCGCCCGACCTACGACGCAGCGCCGACTGGCTCGCCGCCAAGCTGAAGGAGACCGGTTTCCCGACGGTCGAGGTCTGGCCGACCCCGGGCGCGCCCGCCGTCTTCGCCGAGTGGCCCTGTGACGACCCGCGGGCGCCCACGGTGCTGGTCTACGGCCACCACGACGTGCAGCCCGCCGCCCGGGAGGACGGCTGGGACAGCGAGCCCTTCGAGCCGGCCGTCCGTGAGAACCGCCTCTACGCGCGCGGGGCGGCCGACGACAAGGGCCAGGTGTTCTTCCACACCCTCGGTGTCCGCGCCCACCTCGCCGCCACCGGCCGCACCACCCCGGCGGTGCACCTGAAGCTGCTGATCGAGGGCGAGGAGGAGTCCGGCTCGCCGCACTTCCGGGCCCTCGTCGAGCAGCATGCCGAGCGGCTCGCCGCCGACGCGGTGATCGTCTCCGACACCGGCATGTGGTCCGAGGACACCCCGACGGTGTGCACCGGCATGCGCGGCCTCGCCGAGTGCGAGATACGGCTGCACGGCCCCGACCAGGACATCCACTCCGGCTCCTTCGGCGGCGCGGTGCCCAACCCGGCGACCGCCGTGGCCCGCCTCGTCGCCGCCCTGCACGACGAGCACGCGCGTGTGGCGATCCCCGGCTTCTACGACGGCGTGATCGAACTCACGGACCGCGAGCGGGAGCTCTTCGCCGAGCTGCCCTTCGACGAGCGCCAGTGGCTGCGCGCGGCCAAGTCGTACGCCATCCAGGGGGAGGCCGGGTACACGACCCTGGAGCGCGTCTGGGCTCGCCCGACCGCGGAGGTCAATGGCATCGGCGGCGGGTACCAGGGCCCCGGCAGCAAGACCGTCGTGCCGTCCTCCGCCATGGTGAAGCTGTCCTTCCGGCTGGTGGCGGGCCAGGACCCCGGCCAGGTGGAGAAGGCCGTCCGTGCCTGGGCCGAGCAGCAGGTGCCCGCCGGGATCCGCTGCGAGATCACGTTCAGCGGGGCCACGCGCCCGTGCCTGACGCCGCTGGACCACCCGGCCCTGAAGTCGGTCGTCCGCGCCATGGGCCGGGCCTTCGAGAAGCCGGTCCGCTTCACGCGCGAGGGCGGCTCGGGACCGGCGGCGGACCTCCAGGACGTGCTCGGCACTCCGGTGCTCTTCCTCGGCATCTCCGTCCCGTCCGACGGCTGGCACGCCCCGAACGAGAAAGTGGAACTCGACCTGCTCCTCAAGGGCGTCGAGACCACCGCGTACCTGTGGGGCGACCTCGCCGAGCACTGGCGCCATGCGCCCTGACCGTCCCGCACCGTCCGGACCGGCAGCGCGCGCGAGGCACACTGGAAGGGCTGCCCCGCACCGCCCAGCGCCGCCGGACCCGGTCACCTCCCGCCGTACGTCCCGCTGATCAGCCCGCCGAACCCGACAGTCCCACCGGGGAGTTGGAAGCACCCGTGACCACCTGGACCGACCAGAACGCCGACCGACCCATCTCACTCACCGCACCGAGCGGCATCGACCGGGCCGCCCACCACCGGCTCGACGAGGCCTGGCTCGCGGCGGCGTGGAGCCACCCCTCCACGCGCTGTTTCGTGGTCTCCGGCGGCCAGGTCCTCATCGACGAGACGGCGGACGGGCGTACCGAACTCGTCATGACGCCCTCCTTCGAGGCCCCCCTCACCGAGGCCCACCGCTACTTCCTCGGCATCGACGAGGACGGCGTCAGCTACTTCGCCCTCCAGAAGGACTCCCTGCCCGGGCGCATGGATCAGTCCGCGCGGCCCGCGGGGCTGCGCGAGGCGGGCCTGCTACTGTCGGCCCGGGACGTGGGCCTGATGGTGCACGCGGTCGGCCTGGAGAACTGGCAGCGCACACACCGTTTCTGCTCGCGCTGCGGCGAGCGCACCGTCATCGCCGCGGCCGGTCACATCCGCCGCTGCCAGGCCTGCGGCGCGGAGCACTATCCGCGGACGGACCCGGCCGTGATCATGGCCGTGACCGACGAGGACGACCGCATCCTGCTCGGCCGCCAGGTGCACTGGCCCGAAGGCCGCTTCTCGACGCTCGCCGGTTTCGTCGAGCCCGGCGAGGCCGTCGAGCAGTCGGTGCGCCGCGAGGTCCACGAGGAAGTCGGCATCACCGTCGGCCAGGTCGAGTACGTCGCCAGCCAGCCCTGGCCCTTCCCGTCCAGCCTCATGCTGGGCTTCCTGGCCCGCGCCACCTCGACCGAGATCGACGTCGACGGGGACGAGATCCACGAGGCCCGCTGGTTCTCCCGCGACGAACTGCGCGCCGCTTTCGAGTCCGGCGAGGTGCTCCCGCCGTACGGCATCTCGATCGCGGCCCGGCTGATCGAGCTCTGGTACGGCAAGCCGCTGCCGACGAGAAGCGTCGCCTGACGGGTCCGCTCGCCCGGAGGCGGACTTCCTCGCCGACGGGTCGCTGCCCGAGGACACGTACGACTTCGTCAACGCGGTCGCCGTGGTCCGTCACGGGCCGTTCGGGGAGGCGGTCACCCGCCAGGGGGCACACCACGAGAAGGCGGCCCCCGAGACGCCTCGGGAACCGCCTTCCGGCACAACCGCGCGACGCCTACGCGCCGATCTTCTGCTTCACCTGAGCCAGCGAGGGGTTGGTGAGGGTGGAGCCGTCCGGGAACAGCACGGTGGGCACCGTCTGGTTTCCGCCATTCGCCTTCTCCACGAACGCGGCGGACTCCGGGTCCTGCTCGATGTTGATCTCGGTGTACGCGATGCCCTCGCGGTCCATCTGGCTCTTCAGCCGACGGCAGTAGCCGCACCACGTGGTGCTGTACATCGTCACAGTGCCCGGCATGTCTCTCGTGCTCCTTCGGTGGCTCGGGGACAGGTGGTTCGCAGGAGTGGAACGTCCGTGAGAGGGCCACCATTCCCGCGGCCCGCGCCCTGCCGGACGTGACGCCTGCCGCATTCGTACGACTATCAGTGCCTGCCTGTGGACAACCGGCACAGCCGTTTCGCGTGACCTGGCAGCATGGCTGTGTGACAGCAGCAACGCACTCCACCCTGTTCCCGCAGGTACCGGAAACACCCGACGCCGTCCTCGAAGGGCTCGACCCCGAGCAGCGCGAGGTGGCCACGGCCCTGCACGGTCCGGTGTGCGTCCTGGCGGGCGCCGGCACGGGCAAGACCCGGGCGATCACCCACCGCATCGCCTACGGAGTGCGCGCCGGCATCCTGCACCCCTCCAGCGTGCTCGCCGTCACCTTCACCAACCGCGCCGCCGGGGAGATGCGGGGCCGGCTGCGCCAGCTCGGCGCCGCCGGAGTCCAGGCGCGCACATTCCACTCGGCGGCACTGCGCCAGCTCCAGTACTTCTGGCCGAAAGCGATCGGCGGCTCCATGCCCCGGCTCGTCGACCGCAAGGTCCAGCTCGTCGCCGACGCGGCCGCCGCCTGCCGCATCCGCCTCGACCGGGGCGAGCTGCGGGACGTCACCGCCGAGATCGAGTGGTCCAAGGTCACCCAGACCGTCCCCGCCGACTACGCGCCCGCCGCCGCCAAGGCCGGCCGCGAGACCCCCCGCGACCCCGCCGAGATCGCCCAGCTCTACGCGGCCTACGAGGACGTCAAGCGCGAGCGCTCCGTCATCGACTTCGAGGACGTGCTGCTGCTGACCGTGGCCGTCCTCCAGGACCGGCATGACATCGCCGAGCAGGTCCGCGCCCAGTACCAGCACTTCGTGGTCGACGAGTACCAGGACGTCAGCCCCCTCCAGCAACGCCTGCTGGAACTGTGGCTGGGCGACCGGGACAGCCTGTGCGTCGTCGGCGACGCCAGTCAGACGATCTACTCCTTCACGGGAGCGACCCCGGACCATCTGCTCGACTTCCGCACCCGCCACCCCGGCGCCACCGTCGTCAAGCTGGTCCGCGACTACCGCTCCACCCCCCAGGTCGTCCACCTCGCCAACGGCCTGCTCGCCCAGGCGAAGGGCCGCGCCGCCGACCACCGCCTGGAGCTCGTCTCCCAGCGCGCCCCGGGGCCCGAGCCGGTCTACGCCGAGTACACGGACGAGCCTGCCGAGGCGGAGGGCGCGGCCCGGCGCATCCGCGAGCTCATCGACGCGGGGGTCCCGGCCGCCGAGATCGCCGTCCTGTTCCGGACGAACGCGCAGTCCGAGACCTACGAGCAGGCCCTCGCCGACGCCGGGGTGCCCTACCAGCTGCGCGGCGCCGAGCGGTTCTTCGACCGTCCGGAGGTACGCAAGGCGAGCGTCGCCCTGCGCGGCGCGGCCCGCTTCGGCGGCAACGACTCCCTTCTGGACGACGCGGTCGACCTGCCCTCCCAGGTGCGCGCGGTGCTGTCGGGGGAGGGCTGGACACCGCGGCCACCGGCCGGCTCCGGCGCCGTGAGAGAGCGCTGGGAGTCCCTGGCCGCCCTGGTGAACCTCGCCCAGGACTTCATCGCCGCCAAACCCGGCGCCACCCTGGCGGACCTGGTCGCCGAACTCGACGCACGGGCGAACGCCCAGCACGCCCCCACCGTGCAGGGCGTCACCCTCGCCTCCCTGCACTCGGCCAAGGGCCTGGAGTGGGACGTCGTGTTCCTGGTCGGTGTCGCCGAGGGCATGATGCCGATCACCTACGCCAAGACCGACGAACAGATCGAGGAGGAGCGCCGCCTCCTGTATGTCGGCGTCACCCGCGCGCGGGAACGCCTCCACGTCTCCTGGGCCCTGTCCCGTTCCCCCGGAGGCCGGCCCAACCGCCGCCCCAGCCGCTTCCTCGACGGGCTGCGCCCTGGTTCGACGGCCACCACGGCCCGTACCGCCGCCGGCGGCACGGGCGGCATCGAGCGCGGAATCGCCGGAATCAGGGATTCCGCCCCGAGGCGGGTTCAGCGAACGCCCGCCCGCTGCCGGGTCTGCGGCCGCACGCTGACCGACGCGGGCGAGATGAAACTGATGCGGTGCGACGACTGCCCCTCCGACATGAACGAGGGTCTCTACGAGCAGTTGCGCGAGTGGCGCGCCGACCAGGCGCGACGTAGTGGCCAGCCCGCGTTCTGCGTCTTCACCGACAGGACCCTGATGGCCATCGCCGAGACCGCGCCCGACGACGAGCGCGAGCTGGCACGCATCCCGGGCGTGGGAATGCGCAAGCTCAACCGCTACGGAGCCGACGTACTGGCCATCTGCGCAGGCCAGTACGCCGGAGGGGACACGGATCAGGACTGACACGAACTCGTCGGAAAAATAGTTTGCGCATGCCCCAGCAATCCCCATAGGTTCTTAGGCACGAGAGCAGCGGCCTTCTCGGAGGCCCTGATTCCGTGTTGTACTTGCATATCCGCAGGACTGGTTCATCCAGTCCCCCGAGACGCCGAGAGGAGGCGAGTCCAGTGATCAGCATCAACACCAGCTCCGTCAGCATCGTGAAAATGACCGATCGCTCGGCCGTCTCCGCGTGCATGCTCGGCGTTTCGAACCTGGGCACCGGTCTGTCCGGCATTCGTGCCGCGCGTCCGGCGTCCTCCTCCGTTGCCCCCGCGGGCCTTCCCGTCCGCGAGCGCAATGAGCGACCGACCAAGGCACTGGAAGCGGCAGTAGTGGCACAGGCGCAGGCCTATGCCTTTACGGCGACCGGTGCCGGATTCCGGAAGCAGACGACGCAGCACCACCAGATGTGGGCCTTCCGTGGGCCAGAACCCTGGAGTGATCCAGCCTGATCGCCGATCAGGCCGGCGCCTTCAGGGCCGCGGAACCCCATCCGGGATCCGCGGCCCTTCTGTTTGTCCCTGAACAGGGACGACGGACCGAAGGAGCCTCGGGACAAGAAAAGAACCCGGTACCAGCCGCCCCTCGGCCAACAGGCCGGAACGACCAGACGAGGAAGACGAACCGTGCAACTCGAAGCGCACGCCCCGTCCGTACCGCCTTCCGAAACGATCCCCAAGCCCGGCTCCACGGAGGACTCCGCCTTGACCCCGCTCACCGCGCTCACCGCGCTCGACGACGCCATCGAGAACCTCGGCGTACCCGTCCCATGCCGCTCCTACGACCCGGAGGTCTTCTTCGCCGAGTCGCCCGCGGACGTCGAGTACGCCAAGTCCCTCTGCCGTACCTGCCCGTTGGTCGAGGCCTGCCTCGCCGGGGCCAAAGAGCGGCGTGAGCCCTGGGGCGTCTGGGGTGGCGAGCTGTTCGTGCAGGGTGTCGTCGTCGCCCGGAAGCGGCCGCGTGGCCGCCCGCGCAAGAACCCGGTTACGGCATGAAAACCGCAGGAACGATCGACCGTCCCCTCACGCACGACCCCCAGAAGCAGGCCCCGATGAAGCCGTCCACTTCCGAGCCCGCAGGCTCCGCGACCCAAGACTTCACCACCACCGGCGCGAAGGACTCGCGTCAGAACAGGACCCGAGAGATGCAACTCATCCCAGAAGCCATGGCTCGCGCGCATATGCGCGAGCGACTGCAAGAGGCGGAGCGGGAACGCCCGGCCGTGCGCCTGGCGACCGCCCGCCGGATGCAGCGCAGGGCGGAGCGCGCCTCACGGCGTGCCCGCCGGGCGCTCGCCATGGCGGTCATGCAGTAACCGACCTCACCTGAAGCGGTGGCCTCCCGGGCCCGGGAGGCCGAGCTCTCTCCGCGGGGGCCGGTCCGTGCCGAACGGACCGGCCCCCGCGGCGCGTTGTGCCCCGCGGGCCGTGGGCACGGCGATACCGTCGCCGACTGTCGTCGCCGGGTGACGGGTTCTCCCGGAGGAGTGACGGCAACTCCACAGCGCAGCCTCAGCCGCTCGTGTGCGACCGTCGCGGTGGAGGGGCGCCTGGATTCGGACTGGTGGTGAGGCGCGGGCACCGGTCACCCGTGGTGCCCGCCGAGGCTCATGCCTCCGCCACCGAGTCCTCCCCGTCCGCCGGGTCCTCCGACATGAAACCCGGCAGCCACTCCTCCAACTCCTCGCGCAGCCGCACCGTCGCCCCCAGCTGGCACAGGACGCCGATCGTGCTCAGCGTCACCCGGTGGATCAGCAGATACGACGGCGGCAGGTTGAGCAGCTTGCCCAGCTGGTAGGCCGGGGAGCGCGGGTCCGCGATGCGGGCCGCCTGGCTGCGCATCCAGCCGCGCGTGAACGTGAACTCCTCGACCTCGGCCGGTTCGATGATCGGCAGCAGGTAGTCGAGGACCGCGTCGGGATCCAGCTCTATGGTCTCCTTCACGAACCCCTCCGCGCACAGGAGCTCATAGACCGCCTCAGCCTCCCCGTCGAGGGTCATCCGCAGGGACTCGCCGATGGTGGCCGGCAGACCGCCCGGGACGCGGTCGACCGTGCCGAAGTCCAGGACGCCCAGGCGCCAGTCGTCCTCTCCGTCCGGGCCGCCGGGCAGCAGCCTGAAGTTGCCCGGGTGCGGATCGGCGTGCAGCAGGCCCGTGCGGGCGGGGCCGGAGAACAGGAAGCGGGCAAGGAGCTGACCGGCCCGGTCGCGCTGCTCCTGGGTGCCGTCCGAGATGATCTCCGACAGCGGGATGCCGTCGATCCACTCCGTGATCAGGACCTGGTCGGACTGATGCACCACCTGCGGCACGATCACGTCCGGGTCGTCCGTGAACTCCTCGGCGTGAGTCTGCTGGGCCTGGGCCTCCAGGCCGTAGTCAAGCTCTTCCGAGACGCGGTCCTTCAGCTCGGTGATCAGCGGCTTGATGTCCATGCCGGGGATCAGCGGGCCGAGCAGGCGGGAGAAGCGGCTCAGCTGGTTCAGATCGGACAGCAGGGCCTCGCCTGCGCCCGGGTACTGCACTTTGACCGCCACCTCGCGGCCGTCATGCCACACCCCGCGGTGCACCTGGCCGATCGAGGCCGCCGCGGCGGGCTTGTCCTCGAACTCCAGGAACAGCTCGTGCCAGCCCTCGCCCAGCCGCTCCTCGAGCACCGCGTGCACGGTGCGCGTCGGCATCGGCGGCGCCGCTTCCTGGAGCTTGGTCAGCGCGGCCCGGTAGGGGCCGGCCACTTCCTCGGGCAGCGCGGACTCGAAGACGGACAGGGCCTGGCCGAACTTCATCGCGCCGCCCTTGAGCTCGCCGAGCACCTTGAACAGCTGGTCAGCCGTGCGCTGTTGGAGTTCGCGGCCGACGAGCTCCGCGGACTCGCCGACGATCCGCTTGCCGAATCCCCAGGTCGCCCGCCCGGCGATGCCGAGCGGGAGCGCGGCGAGCTTGGCGGTCCGGGTGACCGCCTTCCGGGGAAGATCAGACATGCGCCCTCCAAGTCCCAGCCGGCCGCTTCGCCGCTGCCTTACGGCACTGCGCCGACGGCCGTTGCACCGCCATTGTCTCGTGTGACTCCCCATCCTCCGAGGGGTGCTCCCCCTTTCCTCTCTCCACCGCCCCGCACGGACATGCCGGATGCGCCCAGACCGGCCGCGTATGCCAGTGCAGACCGGGCACGGAGACCTCCCAGCGCGCCCCGGCGCTCGACGGAACCCGGCCGTCCAGGAAGGCGAGCGCGTGGGCGGCGGCCAGTCCGGCCACCGTAGTGGCCAGCGTCAGGTCGCAGGGCCGCGCCTGTCGACGCCTGCCCGAGCGCCACTGGGCGACCAGGCGCGGCCAGGTCGGATCCCGGTCCGTGCGGTTCTCGTGCAGGCACCCCGCGCAGCCCGTCTCCCCGGGCAGGACGAGCGGGCCGATCACCCCGGTCCCCTCCACGACCCCGGCGTACAGATGAGGGGTCCCGGAGGACATCAGGGGTTCGGCGGCCGACGGGTCGGGCGCGTGCACGGCCACATCGTCGCGCGGGGCGATGATCACCAGCGAGAAGCCGGGGTCGCTTTCCTCGGGGGATGTCCGGGGTGCGGTGCGGCGCGGCGGCCGGTCCGGGGCCGCCCGGCGCACGGCCCGGCGGGCCGACTCGTCCCGGCGGTCGCCGACGGCCTCCGGCGGCAGCCCGCCCGGCGCGACGTCCCACGGTTCCACACGGCCGCCGTCGCGTACGTCGACCTCGCCCACACCGGCGCCCGACAGCAGTGACGCCAGCACGGCACCCACCCGGCCCGCGCCCCGCACCCGCACACGCTGCGAGCGCCGGGCGGCCAGCTGCCGCATCGCGTCACCCGGTGCCGAGGTGGTCAGCGACAGGGAAGCAAGGTCCGGACGCAGCCGGTCGAGGACCTCCTTCTTCTGGCGCAGGGCGTCGGCGGCCGGCCCGCCGCCCCGCGCGTCGTCGAGGAGACCGGCCCCGGCGAGCCGCCGCACCAGTCCGTCGACATGGCCCTCGGGCAGATCCATCCGGCGCCCCTCCTCGCGCAGCAGCTCCAGCCCCCGTGTGCCGTTCAGCAGATCCAGGAAGCTGCCGGTCGCCAGGTCCATCGGGCCGAGCGTCATCGCATGCGCCGGTGTCATCCCGAACTGCACGGTGTTGAGGTCGCGCCAGCCGCGCCTGAGCGCGGGTTTCACCATCGGATGCATGACAGGCCCCCCGTGAGCCATAGATCGTCCTCGTATGCCGTGTCCAGCCCGGATCCAGGCCGGCCTGGTCCCGGCCGGGCCTGTCCGTCGCTTCGCCGGCAACAGCCAGCATGCCCAAAGCCGTCGCCGGCTGCAGAAAGTTGTCCACAGGTGCGGGTATTCGTCGTACAAATCCGGCGGGCGGCGGGGGTCATCGGCATCGAACCCTCTCGGAGCCGGGACTTCCCCGGGTACAGCGGGTAACGTCGGGGCGTGCCCGCCGACCCATTGCACCGCGCCGGAAAGCCACAGCGCAGCACGACGAGCCAGCCGCCGAGCGGCTCGGGGGCGAGCGCGATCGAGGTCCGCAGGAGCGCCCGCCGACGCAGAACGGTCTCCGCGTACCGCGAGGGCGATCGCACCGTGGTGCTCATCCCCGCCCGGATGTCCGAGGCGGAGGAGCAGCGCTGGGTGAACGTCATGCTCGACAAGCTGGCCGCCCAGGAGAGCAAGCGGGCCCTCGGCGACGCCGAGCTGACCGAGCGGGCCCGGCGCCTTTCGGACCAGTACTTCAGTGGGCGGGCGCGGCCCGTTTCGGTGCGCTGGGTGACCAACCAGAACACGCGCTGGGGATCCTGCACCCCGTCAGAGGGCAGCATCCGCCTGTCCCACCGTCTGAAGGGCATGCCCGAGTACGTCGTCGACTACGTCCTCGTCCACGAACTCGCCCATCTGCTCGTACCCGGACACGGCCCCCGCTTCTGGGAGTTGCTGGAGGCCTATCCGCGCACGGAGCGGGCCCGGGGCTACCTCGAAGGCGTGGTCGCGGCCGAGCGGTTGCCGCACGTGCCCGGTGCGCGGGGCGAGGGTGATGCGGGCTGAGTGTCCCGTGGGCCGAACGCCCGGCTGTGCACGCGCGATGAGCACCCACGGCGAGCTCCGGGGTGAGTGACCGCTTTCCGTGAGAGAGCAGCCGGTACGGCCGGGCGCGGGTTCTGTACCGGGTGTGTACCGACTCCGTCCGGTGTCCGAGTTTGCCGTTAGCCTGGCGCGACGCAATCACGTTCTGGATGGGGGACGGTCGTTACGCATGGCCAGGGAATTCCAACGCGGCCACAAGGCCAGGATCAGTGACCTCACCGCGGGCACAGATCTGTACGTAGGCGTACAGATCTCCGGCCCCGGACTGAGCTTCGACATCAGCTGTTTCGGCCTCGACGCCGACGAACGGCTCTCGGACGACCGGTACTTCGTCTTCTACAACCAGCCGAAGTCCCCCGAGGATTCCGTTCAGCTCCTGGGCGCCCAGGCGGGCGACACGGAGTCGTTCCGGGTGACGCTCGACCGGATCCCGCCGCAGATCCAGAAGCTGTCCTTCACGGCGACGATCGACGGCGCCGGGCAGATGTCGCAGATCGCCCCCGGCTACATCCGTATCGTCGCGGGCGGCGAGGAGGTGGCCCGCTACCCCTTCGACGGCTCGGAATTCTCCACCGAACGGGCCGTGATGCTCGGCGACTTCTACCTGAAGGACGTCTGGCGGTTCGCCGCCGTCGGGCAGGGCTTCGACGGTGGTCTCGACGCGCTGCTGAAGAACTTCGGCGGCGAGGTGGCCGAGGAGGAGACGCCCGCGCCGCCCGCGCCCGCCGCCCAGCAGCCACAGGCCGGAGCCGCCCCGGGGTTCGCACCGCCCGCGTTCGGCGTCCCCGGAACTCCGGAGCCCGCGCCGGCTCCCTCACCCGCACCGGCAGCGCCCCCGGCCCCGGCTCCCGCCGCGCAGGGCTTCGCGCCCCCGCCGGGCGCCACTGCGCCGCCGGCCCCGGCGCCCGCACCCCAGGTGCACGCCGCCCCGACCATCGTCGCGCCCATGAACACCCCGCCCGGCGGCTCCCCGGTGCCGCCCCCGGCCCCGGCGCCCGCGCCGTACAGCCAGCCGGGCCAGCAGCCGCCGTACGGCCAGCTCCCCGGCCAGACGGCCCCGCCACCGCCCGGCTACGGCCACCCCCAGGCAGCACCCCAGGCACCCCATGCCCCGGCCCCGCCCCCGGGATACGCCCAGCCCGCACCGCCCCCCGGCTACGGCCAGCAGCCGCCCGGGCAAGCCCCCTACGGAGTGCCGCAAGGAGCGCCTCAGGGAACGCCGCAGGGCCCCGGTGTCGCCGCCGCTCTCCAGAGATTCAAGGAGACCCCCACCGGGCAGCGCTGGACGCAGCAGAACAAGAAGCTCGTCCGCGTCGACCTCGGCATCGGCGGGCAGCCCGTGCTGGCCCGCCAGGGCAGCATGGTGCTCTACCAGGGCAAGGTCGACTTCAGCTACAAGGGCGCCGGCTTCGCCGGCCGGATCGTGGGCAACGCGACCGGCCAGGAGATGCAGCTGATGCGCTGCACAGGCCAGGGGCAGGTGTTCCTCGCCGAGGACTCCACGATGCTGCACCCCATCGAGCTCCAGGGCGACGGCATCTGCGTCTCCGCCGAGAACGTCCTCGCCTTCGACGAGGGCCTCCAGTACGAGGTGCGCCGCATCGAGGGGCACGGCATCCCCGGTGGCGCGCTGTTCACGATGCAGTTCACGGGCACCGGCACGATCGTCGTCAAGACCCACGGCACGCCCGTGGTCCTGCCGGTCACGCCCACCACGTTCGCCGACTGCAACGCCGTCGTCGCCTGGTCGGCCGCCGCCCAGGTCGTCGTCTCCAGCCAGGTGCGGATGCGCCGCAACGCCTACCCGGGTGACAGCGGGGAGAGCGTCAACCTCCAGTTCCGGGGAGCGCCCGGGAACTTCATCGTCGTCCAGCCGTACGAGGTCTGAGGGAGCCCGTCATGACACAGCAACTCGCGGGCCACGCCCCCGCACCCGTCACCGCCCGCATGGAGAACCACGGCAACCACATGCTGAAGGTCGCCATGCAGACCGGAAACGACCTCCTCGCGCGCGTGGGGTCGATGGTCGCCTACGAGGGCTTCGTGCAGTACGAGCCCAACCCGCCGGCCGTGCGCCAGATCGCGAAGGACTGGATGACCGGCGAGGGCGCGCCCCTGATGAAGTGCTCCGGCGACGGTCTGCTCTACCTCTCCGACTACGGGGCGAACGTCGTCGTGATCAACCTCAACGGCGACGGCATCTCCGTCAACGCCACCAATCTGCTCGCCTTCGACGCCCACCTCACATGGGGCGTCGAGCGGGTCAAGGGCCTGGCGAAGTTCGCCGGACAGGGCCTGTGGAACACCAAGATTTCCGGGCAGGGCTGGGTCGCGCTGACCTCCCGGGGCAAGCCCATCGTCGTCGACTGCGGAGGCGGCGAGGACGAGACGTACGTCGACCCCGACGCCCTGGTCGCCTGGTCCCCGAACCTCAAGGTGAAGGGCAAGCGCAGCTTCCGGGCACAGTCGCTGATCGGGCGCGGCAGCGGCGAGGCCTACCAGATGGCCTTCTCCGGTCAGGGCATCGTCGTCGTCCAGCCCAGCGAGGACAGCACCGACCGCATCCGGGTCCGGGGCTGAGGGGGAGCCACACGCCATGCAGAGCCCGATTTTCGCCTACAACGAGCAGCAGACCCAGGACCGCTGGAGTCTGCAGAACAAGCAGATGCTGCGCGTCGCCCTGGAGGGCCACGACGACATCCTGGCCCGCAAGGGCACCATGGTCGCCTACCAGGGCCTCGTCGAGTTCGACGCCGAGTACCAGAGCAACCAGCAGTCACGCGCGCGTGCGCAGACCGGTGAGGGACTCGATCTGATGCGCTGCCACGGGCAGGGCACGGTCTACCTCGCCAACCTCAAGCAGCACGTCCATGTGATGGAGGTGGAGCAGGACGGCCTCACCGTCGACAGCAGCTATGTGCTGGCGATGGACTCCTCCCTGCACCACGAGGTCATCGCCGTCGACAGCCTCTACGGCATCTCCGGCTCCGGGAAGTACCAGCTCAACATCACCGGCCGGGGCAAGATCGCCCTGATGACCTCGGGCATGCCGCTGCTGATGCAGGTGACGCCCGACAAGTACGTCAACTGCGACGCCGACGCGATCGTCGCCTGGTCGACGAGCCTGCGGGTGCAGATGCAGGCCCAGACGCACTCCTCCGGGGTGTGGCGGCGCCGCGGCAGCACCGGCGAGGGCTGGGAGCTGAGCTTCATGGGCACCGGCTTCGCGCTCGTCCAGCCCAGCGAGCTGCTGCCGCCGCAGAACGCGCAGATCGGCTCGGGCCTCGCCGCGCAGTACGGCATGGGCCAGCAGGGTGCGCGCGGGCAGAACCAGGGCAACGTCTGGAACTGAGCGACCACGGACCGGACAAGATGTAAGGGGCGATCGCCAGGGCGGTCGCCCCTTACATGAGTCTCAGGTCGCGAGTCTCGCGCGGGTCGCCTCCAGCAGGCGGACGACCGACTCGTCGGCCACCTCCGCCACCTCGTCGTACCCGAACCAGCGCACGTCGAGCGACTCGTCGCTGACCGCGTGCGCGGCGTCCGGGGGCGCCAGGACCGCGTACTGGACGTCGAAGTGGCAGTGGCACGGCGGCGGGATCGGGTGCCGGTCCAGGCGCACCGGGCCGCCCGGCAGCAGCGAGAGCCCCGAGACGCCGGACTCCTCCGTCGCCTCACGCAGGGCGGCGGCCGCGAGGGAGCTGTCGCCCGGCTCGCAGTGGCCGCCCATCTGCAGCCACATCCGCAGCTTCCTGTGCAGGGTCAGCAGGACCCGCCCGGCCTCGGCGTCGATGACCAGGGCGCTCGCCGTGATGTGGCCCGCATGGCAGGCCTTCCACAGACCGTCCGGGTGCTGCGCCAGATGGTCGAGGTAGGCCTGGCGCAGGTCCGTCTGGTCCTCGTACTCCTTGAGCACGAGGACCGCGTCGTCGTACAGGCTCACTCGGCGTCGTCGCCCCTGTTCTTGCCCTCGCCCTCGTCCTCGTCCTTCTTGTTGAGGTCGGGCTTTTGCAGGTCGGGCTTGTCCGCCGCCTCGCCGAGCATCTTGTCCAGCTCGGAGAAGTCGATCTGCTCGCGGTGCACAAAGCCGTCCGGGTCGTCCAGGTCGGTGGCCGTCGGCAGCATGTCCGGGTGGTGCCACAGGGCGTCCCGGCCGTCGACACCGCGCGCGTCGGTGAGCGAGGCCCACAGACGGGAGGCGTCACGCAGGCGGCGCGGGCGCAGCTCCAGGCCGATCAGCGTGGCGAACGTCTGCTCGGCCGGGCCGCCCGAGGCGCGGCGGCGGCGCAGCGTCTCGCGCAGGGCGTCCGCCGACGACAGACGGGGCTTCGCGGCGGCGTGGACCACCGCGTCGACCCAGCCCTCCACGAGCGCCAGAGCCGTCTCCAGACGCGCCAGGGCGGCCTTCTGCTCGGGCGTGTCCTCGGGCTGGAACATGCCCTGCTGGAGCGCCTCCTGGAGCTGCTCGGGGTTCTGCGGATCGAACTGGCCGACGACGTCCTCCAGCTTGGCCGTGTCGACCTTGATCCCGCGGGCGTAGCCGTCGACCGCGCCGAACAGATGCGAGCGCAGCCACGGCACGTGCGCGAAGAGCCGCTGGTGGGCGGCCTCGCGCAGGGCGAGATACAGCCGCACCTCCTCCTGCGGGACGCTCAGGTCCTTGCCGAACGTCTCGATGTTCACCGGCAGCAGCGCGGCCTTTCCGGCCGGGCCCAGCGGCAGGCCGATGTCGGACGAACCGACGACCTCACCGGCGAGCACGCCGACGGCCTGCCCGATCTGCGTACCGAACATGGCGCCGCCCATCGAGCGCATCATGCCGATCAGCGGGCCGGCCATGGCCTGCATCTCCTCCGGCAGGACATCGCCCATGGCGGTGCCGACGCGCTCGGCGACCGGGTCGACGAGCTCCTTCCAGGCGGGCAGCGTCGCCTCGACCCACTCGGCGCGGCTCCAGGCCACGGCCGAGCCGGCACCGGACGGCAGCGACGTGGCGTCGTCGAGCCACAGGTCGGCGAGGCGGACGGCCTCCTCGACGGCCCGGCGCTCGGCGGGGCCGACGCTGGTGTCCTTGGTGCCGTCCGGACTGCCCTGGGAGACCGTCTGGCGGGCGATCTGCTTGGCCATGTCCCAGTTCACCGGGCCGCCCTCGTAGGAGAGCATCTGGCCCAGCTGCTGGAACGCGGCGCCCAGGTCGTTGGGGTTCAGGGAGCCGAACATGGCTGCGAACGGATTGTCCGCACCGGGGCCGCCGGGGCCGCCAAATCCTCCGGCTCCGGGCAGGCCGCCGAAACCGAACGGATTGGCCGGTCCCTGACCACCACCGCTCTCCTGGTCCTTCTTCTTGCCCTCGTCGCCGTCGTCCGGCTCCTCCGGCGGAAGGCCGAATCCGAATGGGGTGTCACTCACGGGATTCCTCGGCTGGTAGGGCCGCCGGTTCTTTCCGGCGGCACGGCTGCCCGACAACACCACCCAGCGTAGACACCTGGGGCGGATCGGGCCTCGGTGCGTCGCCGACTGACAGCCTGCGGCAGGATGGATGCCACCTGGTACGCACGCGTCGCTCGCGCTCGTACTGAAGACAACCGCTGGAGACGCCCGGTGAGTTCCCCAGATCCGCAGGTTCGCGCAGCGCGAAACCAGTCAACCAGTTCCGCGAGCCCCGCGGCGCGCGGACCCGTCGTCGCGGTCACCGGTGCCGCGTACGGCGTCGGCGCCCTGCTCACCGAGCAGCTCGCCGCGTCCGACGAGGTCAAGCAGGTCGTCGCCATCGACGAGCGGCGCGGCGAGTGCGCCGCGGCGCAGTGGCACATCCTGGACGTACGGGATCCCGCCATCGCGGAGAAGCTGCGGGGCGCCGACGTGGTGGTGCACCTGGCGCTGGACCTCGACCTGGAGACCGACGCCGCCGCCCGAACGGCCTACAACGTACGGGGGACACAGACCGTTCTGACGGCGGCCGCGGCGGCCGGAGTGCACCGGGTCGTGCTGTGCACCTCGGCGATGGTCTACGGGGCGCTGCCGGACAACGAGCTGCCGCTCTCCGAGGACGCGGAGCTGCGGGCCACGGCCGAGGCGACGGGCGTCGGCGACCTGCTGGAGATCGAGCGGCTGGCGCGGCGGGCACCGCGGGCGCACCCGGGGCTGAATGTCACCGTGGTGCGGCCGGCGATCCTGGTGGGAGGCACGGACACCGCGCTGACCAGGTACTTCGAGTCTCCCCGGCTGCTCGTCGTCGCCGGGTCGCGGCCGGCGTGGCAGTTCTGCCACGTCGAGGACCTGTGCAGCGCGCTGGAGTACGCCGCCCTGGAGAAGGTCGACGGGGAGCTGACCGTCGGATGCGACGGGTGGCTGGAGCAGGAGGAGGTCGAGGAGCTCAGCGGCATCCGGCGGATGGAGCTGCCGTCGGCGGTCGCGCTGGGTGCGGCGGCGCGCCTGCACCGCATCGGACTCACGCCGTCTCCGGCCGGAGACCTGGCGTACACGATGTACCCCTGGGTGGTCAGCGGCAGCCGGCTGCACGACGCGGGATGGCGGCCGCGGTACACCAACGAGGAAGTGCTCGCGGAGCTCCTGGAGGAGGTCTCCGGCCGGCACACCGTGGCCGGGCGGCGGCTGGGCCGCAAGGACGCGACGGCCGCGGGTGCCGCGGGAGCGACGGTGGCGCTGTTGGGCGCGGCCGCGGTGGTGCGGCGGGCGCGGAAGGCCCGGCGGCGCATCTGACCCGCCTCTCCGGCGCGCCTCTGCGGCCCGCCTCCCCGGCCTGGCCATCCGGTCCCGCCTCTCCGGTCCCGTCGCAGGGAAGGCGCAGGAGATGTCGTAGGAGAGTCCAACGCCCACGCGCGCGTGCCGGTCGATGGCTCTATTCCGCGCTGTCGGCCGCGTACGGCACGATGGAGGCATGGCATCCACGAGTGATCACCCGGGCGAGCAGGCCGCGCAGGATCCGATCAGGCTGATCGGGATCCGGGACACGGCCCTTTCCGTGGACGAGGTGTTCCGGGCCGTCGGGGACGACGCGGCCGGCGGCACGGCGCTCTTCGTGGGCACCGTGCGGAACCACGACGGGGGTGCCGACGTGGCGGAGCTGGGGTATTCCTGCCACCCCAGTGCGGAGGCCGAGATGAGGCGGATCGCCGAGAAGGTCGTCGCGGAGTTCCCGGTGCGGGCGCTGGCGGCCGTTCACCGCGTGGGGGATCTCCGGGTCGGTGACCTCGCCGTGGTCGTCGCCGTCTCGTGCCCGCACAGAGGAGAGGCCTTCGAGGCCTGCCGGAAGCTCATCGACGACCTCAAGCACGACGTGCCCATCTGGAAGCACCAGAAGTTCTCCGACGGCACCGAGGAATGGGTCGGAGCCTGCTGAATCCGGGAGGCAGCTTTCCGGTTGCGTAACCGGACCCCTGGCGTGAGCGTTGTCACTGCGGATGGTTAATCTGCTGATCAGTCAGTTGCGGACGCTCAAGGGGTTGGAGGTCGGCATGGCGGCGCTCGCCTGGTTGCTGATTCCGCTTGTGGCTGCGATCGGCGCGGGTCTCTGGGGCAGTTGGGCCAACCGGACTCGCAAGGTCCCTGGGGACGGCCCGGAACTCATGGGTTACGCCCGCTTCCGCGAAGCCATGGAGAAGCCCCGGCCGGGTTCGGAAGGCCAGGGAAAAGAGCAGGTCACAAGCGTATGAGAGCACAGGGCCGCCCCGGACGGGCGGCCCTGACGGTGCGCTGACAGGACCGTCCCGTACTGTCGAGTCATGCCACGCCGCACCGCGACGATGCTCGCCTCCACCCTGATGCTGATCGCGCTCCTGTGCGCGGGAGTGTTCATCCCCGTGCCGTATTCGGAGATGTCCCCGGGGCCGACGGTGAACACGCTGGGCGATCACGGCGGCGAGCCGGTGCTCCAGATTTCGGGGCGGAAGACATATGCGACCAATGGCCATCTGAACATGACGACGGTCCGGGTCACCAGCGCCGACTACCGGATGAACCTGGTCGAGGCCGTCTACGGCTGGCTCGCGCACGACAACAAGGTGGTGCCGCACGAGACGCTCTACCCGGACGGCAAGACCGAGGAGCAGTCCACACAGGAGAACGCCGAGGAGTTCAGCCAGTCCCAGGAGAGCGCCAAGGTCGCCGCGCTGAAGGAACTGGACGTCCCGGTGAAGTCGTGGGTCATCGTCTCGACGGTCGTCAAGGGCTCCCCGGCCGAGGGCAAGCTGCACGCCGGGGACGTGATCAAGGCCGTCGACGGTACGGCGGTGAAGGAGCCGGCCGACGTCGCCAAGCTCGTCACGAAGCACAAGCCGGGCCAGGACGTCCGCTTCACGATCGTGCCCGCCAAGGAGCAGGTCGCCGCGGAGAAGGAGAAGCGGACGCCGACGAAGACACAGGACATCACCATCACCACGACGACGTCGGACGACGCCGGCGAGAAGCGGGCCATCGTGGGGATCTCCGCGGGGACCGACCACACCTTCCCGTTCACCATCGACATCAAGCTGGCCGACGTCGGCGGGCCGAGCGCCGGCCTGATGTTCGCGCTCGGCATCTACGACAAGCTCACGCCGGGCAGCCTGACCGGGGGCAGGTTCGTGGCCGGGACGGGGACGATCGACGACGAGGGCAAGGTCGGTCCGATCGGCGGCATCGAGATGAAGACCGTGGGCGCGCGAGCCAAGGGTGCGCAGTACTTCCTGACGCCCGCGGACAACTGCGCGGCCGCCGCCAAGGACACCCCCGAGGGCCTCACCCTCATCAAGGTGAAGACCATCGAGGACGCCCTCGGCGCCCTCAAGGACGTCCGCAGCGGCGACACGGCCGATCTGCCCAAGTGCGGTAGGTAGTTCCCCGGGCCGGAAGACCGGCCCGGGCCGCGCAGCCGCCGGCTACTCCTCGAACGTCGCCGCCAGCGCCTCCGCCAGACCCGGCACGAGGTCGGATCCGGTGAGCACCTCCGTCGGGGAGTCCTTCTCGCGCAGGCGCAGGGCCGACTCGCGCGTGCCGTCGCGCAGGACCGCGACCGTCATACGGACCTCCTGGCGGTCCGGGTGCTCCGCGACCCACTTCGTCAGCGCGGCTTCGTCCAGACCCTGCGGAACCTGGGCCTCCGCGGACGGCGGCAGCATCAGGCGCTCCACGGCGAGCGCGCAGCCGGCCACCGCGTCGGGCCAGGCGATGGTGGCCAGGAACTCGTCGAGCGGCTTGCCCGTTGGAACTTCGTCCTGCTCGATGGGGGTGAGGCCGGGGTTCTCCGACGCGTCGTCCAGACCGAGCCGGTCCGCGAGCGAAGGCTGTTCGGCCCGGAGCCGGGCGGTGTCGACGAGTGCGAAGAGGCGGGCGGACTGGTCCCAGCCGAGGCCGGAGACGTACTCGTCGATCTCGAGTACGGCCCGGGTGAGCGGGCTCGCCGCCATGGGAGTGTTGGACATGGTCACAATCCTGCCTCGTTCCCGACCGGAATCGGGAACCGAGTAAACGGTGAGTAAGTTGCATAGGTGGGGGCCCGCGATCACGGGGGCCACGGACGGTCCGTGAAGACGCGGGCCTTACGAATCAACAGCGAACTTCGAGGTGCGCACCTTGGCTTTCCAGATGCCGGACCGCGGCGGAGGCCCGACAGGGCCGCGGATCAGAGTGGGCCGCCCGTCCCGGCGTGTCCGGACCCTGCTCATGACACTGGGCGTCCTGGCCGTCCTCGGCATGGTGTTCACCATGTTCGCGGGCTTTTGGACGGACTGGCTCTGGTACCGGTCGGTGAACTACTCGTCGGTCTTCACCACCACGCTGTGGACCAAGATCGGGCTCTTCTTCGTCTTCGGCCTGCTCATGGCCCTCGCGGTCGGAGTCAACATCTGGCTGGCGCACCGGCTGCGGCCGCCGCTGAGCGCCATGTCCATGGAGCAGCAGAACCTCGACCGCTACCGGATGGGCATCGCGCCCTACAAGAAGTGGCTGCTGCTCGGGATCACGGCCCTGGTGGGCCTGATCGCCGGAGCCTCCGCGTCCGGCCAGTGGCGGACGTGGCTGATGTGGGTCAACGGCGTGCCCTTCGGCCAGAAGGACCCCCAGTTCAAGCTGGACGTCTCCTTCTACGCCTTCGACCTGCCCTGGTACCGCTTCCTGCTCGGCTTCGGCTTCGCCGCCGCGATCCTGTCCGTGATCGCCGCCGCGCTCACGCACTACCTCTACGGCGGTCTGCGCGTCACCAGCCCCGGTGCCCGTGCCACGGCGGCGGCCACCGGGCACCTGTCGGTCCTCATCGGCGTCTTCGTGGCCCTGAAGGCGGTCGCGTACTGGCTCGACCGGTACGGACTCGCCGTGAAATCCAGCGACTTCAGGGCGACCGACAACTGGACGGGCCTGAGGTATGTCGACGCCAACGCCTACCTGCCGGCCAAGACGATCCTGTTCTGCATCGCCGTCATCTGCGCGCTGCTGTTCTTCGCCACCCTGTGGCGGCGCACCTGGCAGCTGCCCGTGATCGGCTTCGGCCTGATGGTGCTCTCCGCGATCCTCATCGGCGGCCTCTACCCGGCGATCGTGCAGAAGTTCCAGGTCCAGCCGAACGAGCAGGCCAAGGAAGCGCCGTACGTCGAGAAGAACCTCGAGGCGACGCGCAAGGCCTACGGCATCGACGGCACGAAGGTCACCGACTACTCGGGCACGAGCAAGACCGAGGACAAGACCACGCTCCGCGACGACGTCGGCTCCACGGCGAGCATCCGCATCATGGACCCGAACATCGTCTCGCCGACGTTCCAGCAGCTCCAGCAGATCAGGAACTACTACGCGTTCCCGAACAATCTGGACGTCGACCGCTACGCCAAGAACGGCAAGGACCAGGACACGGTCATTGGCCTGCGCGAGCTGAACCTGGCGGGCATCCCGAAGAAGAACTGGATCAACAACCACTTCCGTTACACCCACGGCTACGGAGTGGTCGCCGCCAAGGGCACCAGCGCCGACGCCCAGGGCCGGCCGGTCTTCACGGAGTCCGACCTGCCCTCCAAGGGCGACCTCGGCACGTACGAACAGCGGGTCTACTACGGCGAGAAGACCACCACGTACTCGATCGTCGGCGGTCCCCAGAAGGAGATCGACTACTCCGACGACAACGGCGAGAAGACCACCAGCTACAAGGGCGACAGCGGGGTCAACCTCTCCAACCCGGTCAACCGGGCCGCGTACGCGGTGGCGTTCGGCGAGCCGCAGATCCTGTACTCCGGTGCCATCGGCGACGGTTCGCGGATCCTGTACAACCGCACGCCCAAGGAGCGCGTCGAGGCGGTCGCCCCCTGGCTGACCATCGACGGCGACGCCTACCCGGCGGTGGTGAACGGCCGTATCGAGTGGATCGTCGACGCGTACACGACGACGAACGGATACCCGTACTCCTCGCGTACGACCC
The DNA here is from genome assembly GCF_042958445.1 of Streptomyces sp. NPDC007991. NCBI lineage: Bacteria > Bacillati > Actinomycetota > Actinomycetes > Kitasatosporales > Streptomycetaceae > Streptomyces > Streptomyces sp. NPDC007991. The sequence goes on along the minus strand of NZ_JBIBJD010000012.1, from coordinate 283,984 downwards.
TCGGTGACACCACGGCCGACTCGCTGACCGCGACCAACGACAACCGCGCGGTGGTGGCCCAGCAGAACCAGGTCAACTACATCCGCAACTCGGTGAAGGCGACCGTCGACGCGTACACCGGCGAGGTCAAGCTCTACCAGTGGGACACCAAGGACCCGGTCCTGAAGACCTGGATGAAGGCCTTCCCGGACACGGTGAAGCCCAAGGGCGAGATCTCCAAGGACCTGATGGACCACCTGCGCTACCCGCAGGACCTGTTCAAGGTCCAGCGGGAGCTGCTCACGCGCTACCACGTGAAGGACGCCACGACGTTCCTCAGCGGCAGCGAGGTGTGGCAGGTGCCGGACGACCCGACGAACCGGTCGGGCAACGCGGTGCCGCCCTACTACCTGAGCATGAAGATGCCCGACCAGAAGGCCCAGTCGTTCTCGCTGACGACGACCTTCACACCCAACGGCCGGGACAACCTCAGTGCGTTCATGGCGGTCGACGCCGAGGCGGGCACCAGTGACTACGGCAAGATCAGAATCCTGAAACTGCCGACGAACACGACGGTCAACGGGCCCAAGCAGGTCCAGAGCCAGTTCAACTCCCAAGAAGAGATCGCCGAGTCCATCAGGCTCCTGAGAGGCGGCGACTCCGAAGTCGAGTACGGCAACCTGCTGACGGTGCCGCTCGACGGCGGACTGCTCTACGTGGAGCCGGTCTACGTACGCGGTGGGGGACTGAAGTACCCGCTGCTGCGCAAGGTGCTGGTCACCTACGGAGGCCAGACCGCCTTCGAGAACACGCTCGACGATGCCCTCAACAAGATCTTCGGAACGGACGGCGCGACGCCCGAGCCGCCGGACAAGGGCGATACGACGCCACCACCGGCGTCTGACAACCCGACGGTCCAACAGGCCCTGGAAGACGCCCAGAAGGCGTTCGACGCGGGGCAGGACGCCCTGAAGGACAACGACTGGGAGGCGTACGGCCGGGCGCAGAAGGATCTGGAGGACGCTCTGAAGCGGGCCGAGGACGCGCAGTCCGCGGCCGGCCGCCAAGGCGCCGGGGGCGGCGAGAGCAAGCCCAGCGCCAGTCCGAGCGCCAGTCCCAGCGGCAGCCCGAGCCCCAAGCCGAGCAGTTAGGGCCTGGCCTGGTCAAATGCCCACTCCGCGCCGTGATACGGTTGTGAACACAACGGCGCGGGGTGGAGCAGCTCGGTAGCTCGCTGGGCTCATAACCCAGAGGTCGCAGGTTCAAATCCTGTCCCCGCTACTGAAATCGCGAAGTCCGAGTGACGGAGCGACCACGAAGGCCCGGATTCCACAACGGAATCCGGGCCTTCGTGATGTGTGAACGCATGTGCTGACCCACACTACGGCCGCGCCACCGGGGGGAGTTGGGAGATCTGTGTTTGACTTGTCTCTCTGTGGGCATGTCGACAAAACGCTGTAGTGACCTCACTGGCTGCGGTATACCAGGTGTACCCAGGTTGCAGGTGGTGCGACGATGGACGTTATGGGGGACAAGGCAACTCTGTTCGAGACAGGGCGTTTTGTGCAGCCTTCCAGCCGGGAGGACACCGACACCCCGGACGAGACCGGGGAAATCGCCGACGAGGCGGCCGAGGAGCTGCGTCAGCGGCTCGCTGCCGAGGCCGGCGACGTCGAGGCGATGAGTGTCCTCGGGGCCATGCTGCTGCGCCGTGGCGATCTCGACGGTGCCGAACCCCATCTGCGTGCCGCCACCGCCGCGGGCGACCGGGCCGCCGCAAACAACCTCGGAGTCCTGCTCCACCAGCGTGGATACGCCGACGAGGCCGCCGGCTGGTGGCGGATCGCCGCCGTCGCCGGATCCGCGGCGGCCGCGCACGCCCTCGGACGGCACCACCGCGAGCGCGGCGACGAACCCGCCGCCGAGTACTGGCTGCGGCAGGCCGCGGAACAGGGGCACACTCTGGGCGCGTACGCCCTCGCCGACCTGCTGGAGCACCGCGGTGACGCCGGGGCCGAGACATGGATGCGGGCCGCCGCCGAGCGCGGGCACCGGGAGGCGGCGTACCGCCTGGCCCGAGCGCTGGACCGGAAGGCGGCGCGGGACACCGACGGCGACGACGGTGTCCACCTGCCGGACGAGGTCGAGCAGTGGTACCGGCAGGCCGCCGCGCGCGGCCACCGGCGGGCCGCCCTCCACCTCGGGACGATCCTGGAGAAGCGCGGCGAGCTCAAGGAGGCCGGACGCTGGTACCTGACGTCCGCCAAGGACGGCGAGGCGCGGGCAGCCTGCGCGCTCGGGTTCCTGCTGCGCGACGCGGGCGACACCGAGAACGCCGCGGTGTGGTGGCTGCGGGCCGCCCAGGACGGCGACGGCAACGCGGCGAACGCGCTGGGCGCGCTGCACGCCGAGCGGGGCGAGACCCAGACCGCCGAGCGCTGGTACCGGGCCGCGATGGACGCGGGCGACGTGAACGGTGCCTACAACCTGGGGCTGCTCTGCGCCGAGCAGGGCCGCACCGCGCAGGCCGAGCAGTGGTACCGGCGCGCGGCCTACGCCGGGCACCGGGAGGCGGCGAACGCGCTGGCGATCCTGCTGCTGCGGGCCGGGGACGAGACCGGCGCCGAGCCGTGGTTCTCCAAGGCCGCGGAGGCCGGGAGCGTGGACGCCGCCTTCAACCTGGGCATCCTGCACGCAGGCCGGGGCGAGGAGCAGGCCGCGCTGCGCTGGTACGAGCGTGCCGCGGCCGCCGGGCACACCGAGGCGGCGCTCCAGGTCGGCATGGCCCGGCTGCGGGACGGCGACGAGCAGGAGGCCGAGCGGCATCTGCGGTGTGCGGCCGGGGGCGGGAGCGCCGAGGCCGCGTACCGGCTGGCGACCGTGCTCGACGCGCGCCGGCCGCCGGAGCCCGCGCACGAGCTCGGGGAGCCGGTGCACCGGCGCAGCGAGTGCGAGGAGTGGTACGAGAGGGCGGCCTCGCAGGGGCACCGGCGGGCGCAGGTGCGGGTGGGCATGCTCGCCGCCGCCCGGGGGGACGTCGTCGAGGCGGCTCGGTGGTACCGGGAGGCGGCCGAGGCCGGGTCCCGCAACGGGGCGTTCAACCTCGGGCTGCTGCTGGCCCGGGAGGGGAGCGAGCCCGAGGCGGCGGTGTGGTGGACGCGGGCGGCTGACGCCGGGCACGGTCGGGCGGCGTTGCGGCTGGCCCTGGTCTACGCGCGTCGGGGGGAGCTGGCGGAGGGGCAGCGGTGGGCTGATCGGGCGGTGTCCCTGGGGCCGGAGTCTGTGGCGGAGCGGGCGGCCCGGTTGCGGGATGCGCTCAGGCAGGAGCTGTCGGCGTGACCCTGGGCTCACCTAAGCGATTTGCATCCGTCCTCCGCGGTGACGTAACGTTGCATTCACCGACGCGGGGTGGAGCAGCTCGGTAGCTCGCTGGGCTCATAACCCAGAGGTCGCAGGTTCAAATCCTGTCCCCGCTACTGAAGGCCGAGGGCCGGAATCCGCAAGGGTTCCGGCCCTCGGTGTGTCTATCGGCGGTGGCCCACCGCCTCCTCGTAGAGGGAGCGGGTCACCGTGCGGGACTCGGGGAGCGGATCGCCTTCCGCGACGCCCTGGGCGCGGTAGGCGGACTGGAGGCGGTCGGTCGTGCCGGTGCGGATTTCCCAGTCCATGCGGAGCGACGGTGTGGAGCGCAGGATTGCCTCGTCCGTCTTCAGGAGTTTCGCCAGATATGTGATGAAGGTCTCGTTCTTCTTGTAGTCGGCCGCGAAGTACGTGTTCACCGTGCGGATGTATGCCCGCAGCAGTGCCACCCCGGCGTCCACGTCGTCGTTCAGCAGGCCCGGGCCGTAGAGCATGCCGCCCAGGGGCTCGCCGGGTGGCTGGCCGCCCAGGAAGGCGTAGCCCGGTTCGCCGTCGACCCGGCGCCATACGGGGTCGAGCAGCCACGCGGAGTCGACGCCGCCGTTCTCCAGGGCCGTGAGGACGTCGGCCGAGCCCAGTTGCTGGTAGCGGATCCGGTCGAGGCCGCCGCCGTGCCGCTCCAGGGCCTGTTCCATGGGGTAGGCGATGACGGAGCCCTTGCCGATCATCGTGCCGAGTCTCCGGTCGGCCATCCGGACGGCGGTCGCCGTCTCGCCGTCCTTCAGCCTGACCCACAGGCCGCTCTTGGACTTCGGGCCGGGCGAGAAGTTCCCCGCGACCCAGCGGATGGCGAAGCCGCCGCGGATGCCGTTCAGGACGGCCGCCTCCGGCGCCGCCCAGAGCGCGTCGACCTCGCCCTTGGCCAGCAGGGGGAGTGCCTCGGGCGTCGGCAGCACCTTCAGCGTGACGTCCAGGCCCTCCTGGTCGAACTCGCCCTTGTCGAGTGCGACTCGCAGGGGCGCCACGTACTCGGCGCCGAGTGTGCCCGTCGCGATGGTCAGCTTGCGGGGCTCGGGGAGCCGCTGGGCAGGTGGGGAGCCCGGGCGGCAGCGAGCCGGGGTGCGGTCGGGGGCGAGGTCGACGGGGTCCGTCCAGGAGCCCGCGCCGCAGCCCTCGACCGAGCGCACGGTGCGCGTTGCGGCGTCCGCCTTCGGCGTCGCGCTCCCGGAGGACGGTGACGAGCAGGCCGCCGAGGCGAGCAGCGCGGTCGCGAGCAGGGCGAGACCGTACCTACGGCCCCTCGTAGGGCCGTGCGTACGTCCCCTCATGACTGCCCCCGTCCCCGGTCGCGCGGGGCCCACGGCGTGAGCAGCCGGCCGGCGAAGCGGACCAGCTCGGAGAAGAGCACGCCCAGGACGGCGACGCAGACGATGCCGACGAACATCACGTCGTTCCGGAAGAGGGCGCGGGAGTCGAAGATCAGATGGCCGAGGCCGTCGGTCGCGGCGATCTGTTCCGAGGCGACGATGACCAGGACCGCCACGCCCGCCGCGATCCGCGCGCCGACCAGGACGGCGGGCAGGGAGGCCGGGAGCAGGACGTGGCGGAACATCTGCCACGGGGAGGCGCCGAAGACCCGGCCGGCGTCGCGGTGGCCGTCGGGGACCGCCATGACCGCCGACATCGTGGAGATCCAGACGAAGAAGAAGACCGTGGCCGCCACCAGGGCCACCTGCGGGCCCTCGCCCAGGCCGAACATGTTCAGGAAGACCGGGAGCAGGGCCAGCTTCGGTACGACGTACAGGGCGTCCAGGAGCGGTTCGAGGGCGGCTCTGACCAGCGGCAGCGACCCCATCAGCAGGCCCAGGAGGTAGCCCGCAGCCGTGCCGACGGCGTAGCCGGCCAGGACCCGCCTGAGCGTCGCCCACACGTCCGGCCACAGCTCACCGGCCGCGGCCCGGTCCCAGCCGTCGGCGAGGATCGTGGCCGGCGCCGGGTAGACGCGGCCGTCGATCCAGCCCCGGACCGCCGCCAGCTGCCAGAGCAGCACCAGCAGGAGGGGTACGGCCGCCGCGAGGGACAGTTCCAGGGCGCGCCGGCGGCGGTGGGTGCGGACGGGGCGCAGTTCGCCCGGGCCCGGGCGGCGGACCAGGACCGAGGGCTTCGTCGTTGGGGTGAGCGTGGTCACGCGGGCACCGCCTCCTTGCGCAGCAGGTCCCACAGCTCGCTCTTCAGCGCGGTGAACTCGGGGGTGGCGCGGACGTCGCCGGTGCGCGGGCGTGGGAAGGGCGGGCGGTGCTCGGCGATGATCCGGCCCGGGCGGGCGGACATCACCAGGACGCGGTCGCCGAGGACGATCGCCTCCTCCAGGCTGTGGGTGATGAACAGGGTCGTCGTGTGCAGCGCCTGCGTGATCTCCAGCAGTTCGTCCTGGAGGATCGTGCGGAGCTGGGCGTCCAGGGCGGCGAACGGCTCGTCCATCAGCAGCAGTTCGGGCTCGACCGCCAGGGCGCGGGCGAGGGCGACGCGTTGCCGCATACCGCCGGAGAGGGCCGCCGGGTAGGCGTGCGCGAAGTCGGCGAGACCTGTGCGGGCCAGCCAGCCGGCGGCCCGGGCGTTCGCCTCCCGGCGTGGGACGCGCTGGATGTCGAGGCCGAAGCGGACGTTGGCCTGGACGGTCTTCCAGTCGTAGATGCCGTAGTCCTGGAAGATCATGGCCGCCGGGCGCGGGCTGGACGTGCGGATCTCCAGCGTGCCGGTGCTGGGCCGGAGCAGTCCGGCGGTGATGCGCAGCAGGGTGGACTTGCCGCAGCCCGAGGGGCCGACGAGGCAGACGAACTCGCCGGGCGCGACGGTCAGGTCGAGGGGGCCGAGGGCGCCGACCGCGCGAGGGCCCCGGCCGAAGGTGCGCGTCAGGTCGTGGGCGGTGACTTTCGGATACGGCTCTCCCACTTCGGTCTCCTCGCGGAGTGCGGAACGGACTGGTGGGTGCCGTTGACCATATGACGGACCGTCAGATACGGGAAGTCCGCGGACGGCGCGAAGCCCCGGCATCGTCGATGCCGGGGCTTCGCGAGAAGGCGGAGAGGCTAGGCGGCCGCGCAGTTCGGGCAGACGCCGCGGTACGTCACCTCGACGTCCGAGACCGTGAAGCCGAAGCGCTCCGAGTCGGGGAGGTCCGCCAGTGGGTTGCCGACGGGGTGCACGTCGCGGATCGCGCCGCACTGGGCGCAGACCAGGTGGTGGTGCGGCTGGTGGGCGTTCGGGTCGTACCGCTTGGCGCGCTGGTCCGTGGAGACCTCGAGCACCTCGCCGAGGGACACGAGCTCGCCGAGCGTGTTGTAGACGGTCGCCCGGGAGATCTCGGGCAGCTTGGCGACGGCCCGGGCGTGGACCTCGTCGGCCGTCAGATGGACGTGTTCGCCGTCGAGGACCTCGGCCACGACGCGCCGCTGCGCGGTCATCCGCCATCCGCGTCCGCGCAGCCGTTCCAGAAGGTCACTCATGGCTACCAGCCTAACAGCAAAAGAGACCAGGTTGCGAACAGGTGTGGAGTTAGAGGCTGGCTTGCTTTAGACACTGTCTACTTGCTTCGGCGTCGGGGACGGCCCTGGCCCCCATCGGGAGGCCCGGGCCGTTCGTGCTGTCAGGCGGGTACCTGCTGACGCGCCGGTGCCCAGCAGCGGATGATGTCGCGGACCGAGACGACGCCGGCGGGCTCGTCGCGGTCCAGCACGATGAGATGCCGGAAACCGCCGTGCGCCATGGCGGCGGCCGCCTCCTCCAGGGTCCAGGCCGGAGTGGCGAACACGACGTCGGTGGTGGTGTGGGCATGGGCGGGTTCCGTGTCCGGGTCCTGGCCCCGGCCCACGGAGATGAGGATGTCGCGTTCGGTGAGGATGCCGATGCCGCCGGCGTCGGGGTCGTGGACGATGGCCGCGCCGACCTTGCGGGTGGCCATCAGTGCGGCGGCCTGGCGGAGCGTGTGGGTCGGGCCGATGGTGAGGACGACGGTACTCATGGCGTCACGGACGAGCATGAAGGGGCCTCCTGGGGGTGTCCCCGCCGTTTGTTCATGTTTTCACAAGTTCACAAGCGGGTGGACTCTCAGGGTGACAGGTAAAGGGAGGGTCAACAAGGGGCGCGCTCGGTGACAGGGGGGCGCGTTGTGGTGGTGGTTGCTCAGTAGCGCTGGTTGAGATACCCCAGCAGCTCGTCGTGCAGCAGGCCGTTCGACGCGGCCGCGTTGCCGCTGTGCGGGCCCGGGCGGGAGTCGAGTCCGGTGAAGGTGCCGCCGGCCTCGGTGACGATGATCGCGTTGGCGGCCATGTCCCAGAGCGACAGCTCCGGCTCGGCGCACATGTCGACGGCGCCCTCGGCGACCAGCATGTAGGGCCAGAAGTCGCCGTACGCGCGCGTGCGCCACACCTCGCGGGTGAGGTCCAGGAAGCCGTCCAGGCGGCCCTGCTCCTCCCAGCCGCTGAGCGAGGAGTACGCGAAGGAGGCGTCGGCGAGCTTGCCGACGCGGGAGACCTGGAGGCGGGTCGCCTTCGTGAGGCTGCGGCCGGTGAACGCGCCGTAGCCCTTCGCGGCCCACCAGCGGCGGCCGAGGGCGGGGGCGGAGACGACGCCGACGACGGGCTGGAAGCCGCCCTCGCCGGCTTCCATCAGGGAGATGAGGGTGGCCCAGACGGGGACGCCGCGCACGTAGTTCTTGGTGCCGTCGATGGGGTCGATCACCCAGCGGCGGGGGCCGGTGCCCTCGACGCCGTACTCCTCGCCGAGGATCGCGTCCCGGGGGCGGGCGCGGGCGAGTTGGCCGCGGATGAGTTCTTCGGCGGCCTTGTCCGCTTCGCTCACCGGGGTCATGTCCGGTTTGGTCTCGACCTTGAGATCGAGGGCCTTGAACCGGTCCGTCGTCGCGGCGTCGGCGGCGTCGGCGAGGACGTGGGCGAGACGCAGGTCGTCGAGATAGTCGGGCATGTAACGAACCTATCTGCCGAGGTGGGGGTGGGGCTACAGGGGGTTTGTGGGTGTGGGTGGGGGTGTTGTGGGGGCTCGGGGTGCCTGTTCGAGGGGCGTCGGTGCGGCAGGGGCAGTTGGTGCCGAGGGGGCGTTGGTGCTGGGGGCGGGGCGTTGCGCAGCCCGGCGGTGCGGGGTGCCGTTGCGCCCACCCGTGCCGCCCCTAGCGGCACGACTGCCCGCAGCGGCGGTCGGTGGGGGTGTGCTGCGGAGTCTGGCGGTGCCGCCCCAGGGTCCGACTGCCCGCAGTGGCGGTCGGTGGGGGTGTGCTGCGGAGCCCGGCGGTGCCGCCCCAGGGCACGACTGCCCGCAGCGGCGGTCGGTGGTGGGGTGTTGCGCAGCCCGGTGTGACGGGGTGCTGCCTCGGTGGGACAGGTGCGCCCTGGCGGCACGGCTGTCCGCAGTGGCGGTCGGTCGTACCCGCGCAGGTCGGCTCAAAGGTGACCCCGCGTGCTCTCGTGAACCCTTGACAGGGGTGTGGGGCGCGTCAAATCTGGGCGCAGAGCCGCTCGCCCCAAGGGGAGGCGATGATGCCTGCAGCGCGGGAATCTCTACTGGACGCCGCTTACACGGCCCTGGTGCGCCGGCCGTGGTCCACCGTGCGGATGGTGGACGTGGCCGCGGCGGCGGGGGTGTCCCGGCAGACGCTGTACAACGAGTTCGGCAGCAAGGACGGGCTCGCCCGGGCGCTCGTGAGGCGAGAAGCGGACGGGTATCTCGCCGGGGTCGACCGCGCGCTCACCGGGCACAGCGACCCGCGTGAGCGGCTCACCGCCACCGCCGAGTGGACCACCTCGGCGGCCCGGGAGAACGCCCTCGTCCGTGCGATGCTCACCGGCTGCTGGAGCGAACGGCTGCCGTCCCCGGTGCTGTCGGCCGTGCGCTCCACCTCCGCCCTGCCGGCCCAGCGCCGCGCCGACGGCCCACTGCCCTCGCCCGGCGACTTCGTCGCCCTCGTCCGCGACCGTGCCGTCATCGCCCTGGCGGGGCCCGGCACTCCCGAGTCCGACACAGCCGACCTGGCCCGCTCCTGCGAACTCGCCGTCCGGCTCGCCCTGTCGTGCGTGGCCGCGCCCCCCGGCGAGGGCGGCGTCGCCGAGCTGGTCCGCAGCGCCCTTCAGCGGCGCACAGGATGACGGGACGTCAGTGCGTCGAACCCGACAGTTGAAGCCCGATCACGCCGATGACGACGAGGCTGATCGACACGATCTTCAGCGTCGACACCAGGTCGCCCAGGAACACCATGCCGTAGATCGCCGTGCCCGCCGCGCCGATACCGGTCCACACGGCATAGGCGGGACCCACGTCGAGTTTCTTCAGCGACAGGGTCAGCAGACCGAAGCTGCCGAGGGCGAAGACGCAGAACGCGACCGTCGGCCAGAGCCGGGTGAAACCGTGCGACAGCTTCAGGCACACGGCGAAGCCGGTCTCCAGCAACCCCGCCACTATGACCAGCAGCCACGCCATGAGTCGTTCCTCCCGTATCCCACGTTCAGCGACCGCTTAGTCGGTTTGAGCATGTTCGTCAGAGTCTCAAGCTTTTGGACGGCCTTGGCTTCTGGTCGGTCTTGCATCCGGCTTGGTGCGATTATGCACTTACCGTCCGCACGCCATGACAAACAACGCGGAGGTCAGTCGCCTTCCTTGCGCTCCCGCGCGGCCAGCAGCCGCCGCAGCGAATACAGCCGCGCCGGATCCGCGTGCCCTTCGGCCACCCACGCGTCCAGCGCGCAGTCGGGCTCGTCGTGGCTGCACGCGCGCGGGCAGCCCTCGGTGCCCGGCTCGAGGTCGGGGAAGGCGTGGATGACCCGGGACGGGTCGACGTGGTGCAGGCCGAAGGACCGCAGGCCCGGTGTGTCGATCACCCAGCCGTCGCTGCCCGACAGGGGCAGCGCCAGCGCCGAGGTGGTGGTGTGCCGTCCGCGGCCCGTCACCGCGTTCACATGCCCGGTCGTACGGCGCTGCTCCTGCGGCACGAGCGAGTTGACCAGCGTCGTCTTGCCGACACCGGAGTGGCCGACGAACGCGGTGATCTTGCCGTCGAGCTGCTCCCGCACGCGGGCGACGGCGGTGCCGGCCTGGAGTTCCTCGCGGCTGGTGACGACGTAGGGGATGTCGAGGTGGCCGTACAGCTCCAGCAGCTTGTCGGGCGGGGCGAGGTCCGACTTGGTCAGCACCAGCAGCGGGTCCAGGCCGCCGGCGTAGGCCGCGACCAGGCAGCGGTCGATCAGCCGCGGGCGGGGTTCCGGGTCGGCCAGGGCGGTGACGATGGCCAGCTGGTCGGCGTTGGCGACGACCACGCGCTCGTACGGGTCGTCGTCGTCCGCCGTGCGACGCAGGACCGAGGTCCGCTCCTCGATGCGGACGATCCTCGCGAGCGTGTCCTTCCTGCCGGACAGGTCGCCGACGAGCGCCACGCGGTCGCCGACCACCGCCGCCTTGCGGCCCAGCTCCCGGGCCTTCATCGCCATGACCACACGGTCGTCGACGAGGCAGGTCAGGCGGCCCCGGTCGACGGTGAGGACGAGGCCCTCGGCGGCGTCCTCGTGCTTGGGCCGGATGTTCGTCCGGGGCCGGGTGTTCCGGCGGCCCGGACGGGTGCGGATGTCGTCCTCGTCGGTGTGCTTGCCGTAGCGGCGCATGACCTGATCCCCGCGTCCTACGCCCCGAGCATCCCGGTCCACAGGTCGGGGAAGTCGGGCAGGGTCTTGGCCGTCGTCGCCACGTTCTCGATCTGCACGCCCTCCACGGCGAGGCCGATGATCGCGCCGGCCGTGGCCATGCGGTGGTCGTCGTAGGTGTGGAAGATCCCGCCGTGCAGCCGGCGCGGGCGGATGTGCAGGCCGTCGGCGGTCTCCGTGACGTCACCGCCCAGTTCGTTGATCTCCTTGGTCAACGCGGCCAGGCGGTCCGTCTCGTGCAGCCGCAGATGCGCCACGCCGCGCAGGGTCGACGGGGAGTCCGCGAGGGCCGCGACCGCCGCGACGCCCGGCGTCAGCTCGCCGACCTCGCTCAGATCGACGTCGATGCCGTGCACCGAGCCGGAGCCGGTGAACACGAGCCCGAACTCGGTCAGTTCGCAGGAACCGCCCATCTCGGTGAAGATCTCGCGCAGCCGGTCACCGGGCTGGGTGGTGCGGGCCGGCCAGTCCGGGATGACGACCTTGCCGCCGGTCACCAGCGCCGCCGCCAGGAACGGCTGGGCGTTGGACAGGTCCGGCTCGATGACCAGGTCCCGGCCGAGCAGGGCACCCGGCGTGACCCGCCAGACGTTCGGCTCGCCGCCCGACTCGGGCGTGTCCACCTGGGCGCCGACCGCGCGCAGCATGTCGACGGTCATGCGGATGTGCGGCATGGAGGGCAGCGTGGCGCCGGTGTGGCGGACCTCGACGCCCTGGTTGAAGCGCGGGCCGGACAGCAGCAGGGCGCTCACGAACTGTGACGAGGAGGACGCGTCGATCTCCACCGGGCCGCCGTCCAGGGCGCCGCTGCCGTGCACGGTCAACGGCAGCGCGCCACGGCCGTCGTCGTCGATCCGGGCACCGAGCAGGCGCAGCGCGTCGATGACTCCGTTCAGGGGGCGCTCGTACGAGCGGGGATCGCCGTCGAAGCGGACGGGGCCGTCGGCGAGCACGGCGACCGGCGGCAGGAACCGCATCACCGTGCCGGCGTTGCCGACGTCGACCGTGGCCGGGCCGCGCAGGGCCGTGGGGAGCACGCGCCACGCCTCGCCCGTGGCGTCGGGGCCGCCCGCGACGGAGGAGCTGGAGGACACCGTTTCCTCGATCTCGATGCCCATGGCGCGCAGCGCGCCGGCCATCAGCAGGGTGTCGCGGGAGCGCAGGGGGCGGCGCAGCCAGCCCGGTTCGGAGGCGAGGGAGGCGAGGACCAAGGCACGGTTGGTGACCGACTTGGACCCGGGCACGTGGACCGTCGCGTCGACGGCTCCGCTCGCGTGCGGGGCGGGCCAGAGGGCGGTGTCTGCGGTGTTCGGGGCCATGGCTTCACTTTATAAGGAGCAGTGGTCCGGGTGCGGCGCCGTGGGGGTCGGTCGGGCCCACGCGGCGCAGCCGCACGTAGGCGCAGCCCCGCGTCCCCCGGATCGGCTGGTCACAGCTCCAGCAGCCAGCGTCCCCCGCCGATCAGCGAGCACAGGGACACCGCGTGGAAGAGGAACAGCCACAGCGCCGCCGGCACATGCGTCAGCCGCGACAACTGGTCCGCGTCCGAGTCACCCGCCCCGCCCCGCGCCCGCTTGGCCTGGAGCTCGAACGCCGGACGCACTCCGCCGATCAGCAGGAACCACACAACCACGTACGCGAACGCCGCCTGGACCTGGGGGCCGGCCAGCCAGGACACCAGGACGAACAGGCCACCGGTGACGATCATGGTGAGGGCGCCGTACGCGTTGCGGATCATCACGAGCATGGCCAGCAGCAGGGCCGTGGCCAGCCACAGCAGCAGCGTGATGCGGCCGGAGCCCAGCAGGGCCGCGCCGCCGAGGCCCAGCAGGGGCGGGGCGGTGTAGCCGGAGGCCGCGGTGAGGATCATGCCGATGCCGTACGGCTTGCCGCGGCTGACGGTCAGGCCGCTGGTGTCCGAGTGCAGCCGTATGCCGGTGAGGGTGCGGCCGCTGAGCAGGGCCACGAGCCCGTGGCCGCCCTCGTGGGCGATGGTGATGGCGTTGCGGGAGATGCGCCACAGTCCGTGCGGGACCACCACGGCGAGCGCGGCCCCCAGAGTCGCGATCACGACCCACAGGTCGGGGTCGGGCTGGGTGCCGGAGACCTCGTCCCAGAGGGAGGCGAGCGAGGCGGTTGCGGTGCTGTCCATGTGCGGCGTCGGCTCCCTGTGGGCGGATCGAGTCTGGCAGTGTGGCACGTACGTGCGGACGGTATCTGAGACGCCGACGTGACAGCGATCGTTCCTGACGGCAAACGTGCAGATCACAGCGTTACCTGCGGTGCGGCGACGCCGCGCAGCCGTCGCCAACCGTGCTCGACGGCCAGTCGCTAGACGCTGCCGCGTGGCACGTCCCAGAGGCGGGCCACGCCGTCGGGGGTGATCCAGCGTGCCCGCTCAGCGGACGCACGCGACGCCGCGCGGGCCATGTGCGCCTCCAGCTGGGTCCATTCGGAGCCCGGCCAGGCATGCGTGCTGTCCGCCGTGCAGCGGATCACGGACGGCCGTCGGCCGTCCTCGGGTGTGCGGCATCGGGGCTGCCCGAGCCCACAGGGACGCGGCGGGACGGTGCCAGGCCGATCGCCCGCGGCGCAGAGCGCACCAGCGCGGCCACCTCGCCCGAGGCGTCCTCGGCTGCCGGATGCCCGGCCAGTCACGGCACGTTACGGTGGCCGCCTCGCGACCTGCCACACTGGTACGCCACGATCGTGTCCGGCAACGGTCTGCCACGGGCGGTCCACGTGATGGATGCGGCGCCCACTCGGCACCGTGCCGGCTCGGTGTTGACTGACGTGGCCGTTGCGCGGGTCGGAGGGTGGTCGCATATGTGCGGACGGTATGCAGCGAGTCGTAGACCGGAGGATCTCGCGGGAATCTTCGAGGTCGAGAAGTGGGAGCCCGAGGAGACTCTGCAGCCCGACTACAACGTGGCGCCCACCAAAGAGGTCTACGCCGTCCTCGACCGCCCTGTGAAAGACGCGGACGACCCGCGCCCGGTCCGGCAGCTGCGCACGCTGAAGTGGGGGCTCGTCCCCTCCTGGTCGAAGACCCCCGAGGGCGGCGCCCGGATGATCAACGCCCGCGCGGAGACCGTCCACGAGAAGCCGTCCTACCGCCGGGCCTTCACCTCCCGGCGCTGCATCCTGCCCGCCGACGGCTACTACGAGTGGGTCACCGGCAAGCAGGAGCGCGACCTGGAGGTCGAGGGCAAGAAGAAGCGGCCCCGTAAACAGCCCTACTTCGTGACCCCGGCGGACGGGTCGGTCTTCGCGATGGCCGGCCTGTACGAGTTCTGGCGGGACAAGACGCTGCCGGACGACCACCCGCAGGCCTGGTGGGTGACGTGCTCGGTCATCACCACCGAGGCCGAGACGAGCCCGCTGGCGGTGTCCCCGGCGGACGGTCCCCGGGCCCTGGCCGAGATCCACCCCCGGATGCCCCTGATGCTGACCCCCGACCGCTGGGACGCCTGGCTGGACCCGTCCCGCACGGACATCGACGACCTGCGCGAACTGCTCGCCCCGCCGCCCGCCGGGCTGATGCGCGCCTACCCCGTCACCACGGCCGTCAGCAACGTCCGCAACAACGGCCCGGAGCTGCTGAAGGAGCTGGAAGGGCCCGAAGAGGGCACACTCTTCTGACGTGACCGAAGAGACCAACATGACGAAAGGGTCCGCCGCGACCAGCGGGACCACCGGCACGGTCGAGACCGTCGAGACCGAAGCCGGCCCCGCCCGCATCATCTGGCACAAGGCGAAGAAGGCCCGCCTCGTGCTCGCCGTCAGCCACGGCGCCGGCGGCGGCATCGAGGCCCGCGACCTGACGGCCCTGGCCGCCGTGCTGCCCGCCCACGGCGTCACTGTGGCCCTGGTGGAGCAGCCCTGGCGGGTGGCCGGGAAGAAGCTCGCGCCCGCGCCCAGGACCCTGGACCTCGGCTGGCGGGGCATCTGGCCCGCCCTCGCCGCGTCCGGACTGCCGGTGGTCTCCGGCGGCCGCAGCGCCGGCGCCCGGGTCGCCTGCCGCACCGCCACGGAACTCGGCGCCCACGCGGTCCTCGCCCTCAGCTTCCCCCTCCACCCGCCCGGCAAGCCCGAGAAGTCACGCGCCGCCGAGCTGCTGGGCTCCGGGGTGCCCACCCTGGTCGTCCAGGGCGGGAACGACCCCTTCGGCAGGCCAGGGGAGTTCCCCGAGGGGCCGTACGAGCTCGTCGAGGTGCCGTACGGCGATCACGGCTTCGCCGTCCCCAAGCGCGCGGAGATCACGCAGGACGAGGCAGTGGCGGTCATCACGGACGCGGTCGTGGAGTGGACCGGGTCACTCGGGTAAAGCCCGGGAATGCGGGGGCGGCGATCACTGTTGTGCGGGACGTACGTGCTGGAGACCAGCACCGACGCCGTAGGAGAGGGAGTCCGCCGCATGGGTTCGATCTACTGCCCGAGCCGCACCAGCCGCGCCGACCTGGACTGGACGGTGCTGCACGCGGCCAAGACCGCTCCTATTCGGGCGGCGGGCGGACCGGATCGTCGTCTATCCTCCGATTCTGGTGAGACCGGTCTCGGTCTCACGAGAACACTTGAGGAGGTGGGTCCGGTCACAGGGACCGACGCAGGGACCGAACACGGCCAGGCGGAGCAGCCCGAGGGCCAGGGCGGCACGGGCGCGGAGACGGCCGCGGAGCGCAACGCGCGCTTCGAGCGGGACGCGCTCGAGTTCCTCGACCAGATGTACTCGGCCGCGCTGCGCATGACGCGCAATCCAGCCGACGCCGAGGATCTGGTGCAGGAGACCTACGCGAAGGCGTACGCGTCCTTCCACCAGTTCCGCGAGGGCACCAATCTCAAGGCGTGGCTGTACCGGATCCTCACGAACACCTTCATCAACTCGTACCGCAAGAAGCAGCGGGAACCGCAGCGCTCGGCGGCCGAGGAGATCGAGGACTGGCAGCTCGCCCGCGCCGAGTCGCACATGTCGACGGGTCTGCGCTCCGCGGAGTCGCAGGCGCTCGACCACCTGCCCGACTCGGACGTGAAGGAAGCACTCCAGGCGATCCCCGAGGAGTTCCGCATCGCCGTCTATCTGGCGGATGTCGAGGGCTTTGCCTACAAGGAGATCGCCGACATCATGGGGACACCCATCGGTACGGTGATGTCCCGGCTGCACCGGGGCCGCCGTCAGCTGCGCGGCATGCTGCAGGACTACGCCCGTGACCGCGGGATGGTGCCTGCCGGCGCCGGAGAGTCGAACGAAGCGAAAGGCTCGGGGTCATGAGCTGCGGAGAGCCGCACGAGACGGATTGCAGCGAAATCCTCGATCATCTCTATGAGTTCCTCGACCGTGAGATGCCGGACTCGGACTGCGTGAAGTTCGAGCACCACTTCGAGGAGTGCTCGCCCTGCCTCGAGAAGTACGGGCTCGAGCAGGCCGTGAAGAAGCTGGTCAAGCGCTGCTGCGGGCATGACGACGTGCCGGGTGATCTGCGCGACAAGGTCATGGGGCGGATCGAGCTGATCCGCTCCGGCCAGGCCGTCCCCGAGCAGGACGTCACGGCCTCACCGGCCACGCCGCAGGAATCCTGACACTCCCACGCTTTTCAACTACCCCGCCTCCGAGGGGGGTAGTCATCCTCGAACGCGTCACTCGAACGTGCGAATCCGCGGGTTATCGGCCCGCGGAGCCCCCCACCGCCGTCCTAGGCTCCGGGCCTGATGGACATGGCCGCGGGAGGGCTGATGGAAGCGGTACCGGTGCGGGCACGTGTGTACGTGGCCTGTGTCGTCCTCGCCGCCCTTCTCTGTCTGCTGCCGCCGCCGGGCGTCCGCACGCCCTGGTGGGCCGTGCTGTTGCTCGCCGGGCTGTACGCGGGCTGTGAGCGCGTCGCCCGGTCCCGGTTCGTCGGGATCTCCCATCCGGCCGGGACCTTCTATCCCGTGCTGCTCGCCGGCGCCTTCCTGCTGCCCGCGCCCGCCGCCGCCCTGGTGGCCGTGCCGGGTGCGCTGCTCTCGTACGTCGAACAGCGGCCCGTGGCGCTGCGGCGCCTGTGGCGGGCCGCCCAGCTCATCCTCGGCGTATGGGCCGCGGCCCGCGTGCACTGGGCGCTCGGCGGGCGGGACGCGGTCGTCGCGGGCGACGTGCCCTACGCGCTCGGACCGGCCGGAGCGGCCGTGCTGGCGTTCTGCCTGGTGCTCGCGCTGCTGGACGGCGGGATCCTGGCCGCGGGCGTGGGGGCACCGCCCACGCCCTTCAGGCAGTGGGGGAGGGTGCCGGTGCGGCGGGCCTGGCGGGGACTGGTGGCGCGCTCCCTCGCGCCCATCGCCGTGCACGGGCTGGCCGGGCTGATGATGGCCGTGCTGTGGCGCAGCCCGTACGGTCCGGTGGCCGCGCTGCTCGTGCTGCTGCCGATGTGCGTCTCCTGGTGGGCTTTCGCGCAGTACCACCGGGAACGGGCCGCCCATCAGGCGACCATCCGGGCGCTGGTGCAGGCCGTCGACATCAAGGACGGGTACACGCGCGGGCACAGTGAGCGCGTGGGACAGGCCTCCATGATGATCGCGCGCGAGCTGGGCATGGACGACGAGCGCGTCGAGGTGCTCCGCTTCGCCGGGATCCTGCACGACGTCGGCAAGCTGGGCGTCCCCACGCGGCTGCTCAGGAAGGACGGGCCGCTGACGCCCGAGGAGCGGCGGGTGATCGAGCTGCACCCCGAGTACGGGCACGAGATGGTGCGCGGCATCGGCTTCCTCGGGGAGGCCCGCGCCGCGGTACTGCACCACCACGAACGGCTGGACGGCACCGGGTACCCCTACGGCCTGGTGGGCAGTCAGATCCCGGAATCCGCACGGGTCGTGGCCGTCGCGGACGCCTTCGACGCCATGACCTCCACCCGGAGCTACAGCAGGGCCCGGCCCGTCGAGGTCGCCCTGGCGGAGCTGAAGCGGTGCTCCGGCAGCCAGTTCGACCCGGTGATGGTCGCGGCCCTCGTGGCGGCCGTCGGCCGGGCGGGATGGTGCCCCGCCGTGACCGCCGACGACGCCGGCCCGCCCCGGATTCCGCCGCCCGGCGCACCCGTCTCCAGCCCGCCGGGAGCACACCGGTGAGCGCGTACCGCCCCCCGCCGCTGTTCACCTTCGTCCACGCCTGTGCCGCCCTCCTCGCCACCGGCTCCCTCGCCGTCACCCTCCACCACGGGCTGGAGGAACGCCGGGTCGCCCTCGCCTTCGGCGTCCTCCTCACCGTCGGGGAGCTCGCCCGGCGCAACGGGGCGCAGGTCAGGGAGCCGGCGCCGCTCGGAGCAGCCGCGGCCCTGTCGTACGCGCTGCTCGGCGAGGCCGGCGGGCGGGCCACACACCACGGCCCCGCCCAGGTCGTCGCCGTCGTGCTGGCCGGCTCGCTGCTCGGCAGCGTCCCGCACGTGGCGCGCGGGCAGGGGCCCACGCTCGACCATCTGGCGCGCCGGGTGCTCACCGTCGGGTTCGTCGCCGTCTGCTTCCAGCCCCCGTACAACCGGGGCATGTTCGAGGACTGGGGCGGTCCCGCCTACGCCCTGCTGCTGCTCGCGCTGCTGTCCCTGACCGCGCTGTGCGACGCCGTGCTCGCCGCCGCGCTGGCCCACTCCCGCACCGGCTGGCCCTTCGGGCCGGTGCTCCGGGACGAACTGCGGGCCATGTGCGGCATCGGGGCCGCCGTCATCGCGACCGGGGCCGTGATGGCCCTGGCGGTCGCCGTCGTGGGGCTGTGGGCGCTGCCCGTGTTCTCCGTGCCGCTGCTGCTCGCCCAGATGTCGTTCCGCCGGTACGCCGCCGTCCGGGCGACCTACCGGCAGACCATCGCCTCCCTCGCCCGGGCCACCGAGGTCGCCGGATACACCCCGGCCGGGCACGCCCGGAGCGTCGCCGCGCTCAGCCAGGCGGTGGGACGTGACCTGGGGCTCACCGAGCCCGAGCTGGCCGTGCTGGAGTACGCCGCCCTCATGCACGACATCGGCCAGCTGAGCCTCGTCGACCCGGTGCCGGCGGGCGCGACCGCCGGCCTGCCCGCCGCGGAACAGCGGCGGATCGCGCTGCTCGGCGGGGCCGTCGTACGGCAGACGGGTGTCGACGAGGCGGTCGCCGTGGTCGTGGAGCGGCAGGCCGACCCCGCTGCGGAGCAGCCGCTCGCCGCGCGGATCGTCCGGGCCGTGAACGCGTACGAGGAGAAGTCCCGGGAAGGCGGCCTGGGCGGACCGCTGACGGCGCTGGAGGAACTCCGGCTCGCCACCGCCGGGGAGTACGCCCCGGAGGTGGTGGAATCCCTGGCCCGGGTACTGGCGAGGAGCAGTCTGACCTTGCCCGTGATGGGGTAACCCATGGGTAATGAGCGCCCCGGAGGCCGTACGTGGTTGGATGCGAAGAAGAAGGTGTCCGGGGGCTCGAAACACAGCTACGGCCAGCCCACCGCACGGAACTGGCAGGCGGGAATCGTGAGGATCTTCGGCAAGGGACGGCACCGGCCCTCCGCCTCCTGGCGGCAGGCCACAGACCGGGCGTTCACTCTCATCGGCGATGGCCGGTACGAGGACGCCGGCGCATTGTTGACACGTGCCGCCGATCTGGAGCCCTGGCTGTCCGAGTCCTGGTTCAACCTCGCCCTGCTGCACAAGTTCCGCCACGACTGGGAGCAGGCACGGGCGGCGGGCCTCAGGGCCGTGGCGCTGCTCGACCGGGACACCGGGGCGCCCGACTGGTGGAACGTCGGCATCGCCGCGACCGCCCTGCAGGACTGGCCGCTGGCCCGGCGCGCCTGGCAGGCCTACGGGCTGCGGGTGCCGGGGCCGGCCAACGACTCCGGTGAGCCCGTCGGCATGGACCTCGGCAGCGCGGCCGTACGACTGTCCCCGGAAGGGGAGGCCGAGGTCGTGTGGGGGCGGCGGCTGGATCCCGCGCGGATCGAGGTGCTGTCCATCCCGCTGCCGTCGTCGGGGCGGCGCTGGGGTGAGGTCGTGCTGCACGACGGTGTGCCGCACGGGGAGCGGACCACGGCCGCGGGGCACACGTACCCGGTGTTCGACGAGATCGAGTTGTGGGCGCCGTCGCCGGTGCCGACCTGGGTCGTGCTGCTGGAGGCCGCGACCGAGGCGGACCGGGACGCGCTGGAGCAGCTTGCCGCGGACGCCGGGTTCGCCGCGGAGGACTGGTCCTCTTCGGTGCGGTTGCTGTGCCGGATGTGTTCCGAATCACGGATGCCGTCCGATGAGGGCGACGGGGAGCATCTCGATCCGCATGATCACAGCGAGCCGGGACATCCCGGGCCGCTGGGGCACCGGACGGACGGGCAACTGTGGGTTCCCGAGCGGGAGTGCGGGTTGGCTGCGCCGGCTTCGCTGGTGAGGGGGCTTTTGGACGGGTGGGTGGCCGACAGCCCGGATTCCCGGGATTGGCGGGATCTCGAAGAGGTTGGCTAGGTGCGGCGCCGTCGGGGCTGGTCGCGCGGTTCCCCGCGCCCCCAAACGTCTGCTTCCCCCGTACCCTGTATCAGCATCCCGGCTTGGATTTGTTCAGGAAGGCGTACGGAACGTCATGGCTCAGCAGGACACCGATCAGCAGCGCGCGGGCGTGCTCCCCGTCGATGACGAGGGGTACGTGATCGACACGGAGGACTGCGAGGAGCGCGAGGCGGCCTGGCGGGAGCGGGGGACCTCACGGCCGATCACGGTGGTCGGGAACCCGGTGCTGCACAAGGAGTGCAAGGACGTCACCGACTTCGGCGACGAGCTGCAGCAGCTGGTGGCGGACATGTTCGCCTCGCAGCGCACGGCCGAGGGTGTGGGCCTGGCCGCCAACCAGATCGGCGTCGACCTGAAGGTCTTCGTCTACGACTGCCCCGACGACGAGGGCGTCCGGCACACCGGCGTCGTCTGCAACCCCAAGCTCGTCGAACTGCCCGCCGAGAAGCGCCGGCTGGACGACAGCAACGAGGGCTGCCTGTCCGTGCCGACCGCGTACGCGCCGCTCGCCCGGCCCGACTACGCCGAGGTGGCCGGGCAGGACGAGAAGGGCAACCCGATCCGGGTGCGCGGCACCGGATACTTCGCTCGGTGTTTGCAGCACGAGACCGACCACCTGTACGGCTACCTGTACATCGACCGCCTCTCGAAGCGCGAACGCAAGGACGCGCTGCGGCAGATGGCCGAGAACGAGCCCCGGTACCCGGTCGTCGCGAACGACTGAGACCCCACGATCACCAGACGCACGGCGTCTGTTCGGGATTCCCACCCTGAACAGGCGCCGTTCGTCTGTCCGTCGCACGTTCGATCGCTTCTTCTCTCCTGGTGATCGGGTACCCGTCACACAACGGGAGGTTCCCGGCACTTTGGGGTAGTGAATGAAGCAAATGCGTTCCCAGAACGGTCAGTTGTAGTGCTGAATGGAGGAGCGGGGTATGCAACGGCGCACGCCCGGCACGGAAGGAGGGGCGCACGCGCCAACTGGCGGCTGAGAGGGGTTAGTTCGTGCATGCTTTGTCACACGGCACCACATCGATACCGACCACCATCGCAGTTCCACCGTCGCTCTCCCTTCCGGTGATCGAGGCGGCGTTTCCCCGGCAACTCCACCCGTATTGGCCGAAGTGCCAGGAGAAGACGCGGGCCTGGCTGCTCGAAAAGCGGCTCATGCCCGCGGACACGGTGGAGGAATATGCCGATGGCCTGTGCTACACGGACCTCATGGCGGGGTACTACATCGGCGCCTCCGACGAGGTGATGCAGGCGATCGCGGACTACAGCGCCTGGTTCTTCGTCTGGGACGACCGCCACGACCGCGACATCGTGCACGGCCGCCCGGTCGCCTGGCGGCGGCTGCGGGACCGGCTGCACTCGGCCCTCGACTCCCCCGGGGAGCACCTGCACCACGAGGACCCACTGGTCGCGGGGTTCGCGGACAGCGTGCTGCGGCTGTACGCCTTCCTGCCGGCGACCTGGAACCTCCGGTTCGCCCGGCACTTCCACGCGGTGATCGACGCCTACGACCGGGAGTTCCACAATCGCACGCACGGCATCGTGCCCACGGTCGAGGAATATCTCCGGCTGCGCCGGCTCACCTTCGCCCACTGGATCTGGACGGACCTGCTGGAGCCGACCGCGGGATGCGAACTCCCCGACGCCGTGCGGAAACACCCGGCATATCGGCGGGCGGCACTGCTGAGTCAGGAATTCGCCGCCTGGTACAACGACCTCTGCTCGCTTCCGAAGGAAATAGCGGGCGACGAGGTGCACAATCTCGGAATCAGTCTCATCATCCATGAGGGGCTGACCTTGGAACAGGCGGTCCTGGACGTCAGGCGCCGCGTCGAGCAGTGCATCACAGAATTCCTCGACGTGGAACAGGAAGCATTACGGTTCGCCGACTCCCTCGCCGACGGCACCGTGCGGGGAAAGGAACTCAGCGCCGCCGTGCGGGCCTGCCTGGGCAATATGCGGAACTGGTTCAGCTCCGTCTACTGGTTCCATCACGAATCCGGCCGGTACATGGTCGACAGCTGGGACGACCGGTCCACGCCCCCGTACGTCGACAACGAAGCGGCAGGTGAGCAATGACCGTCGAGTCCGTGAAGCCCGAAGCCCCTCTGGCCGCGGAGCTGCGTGAACCGTCCCGGGCGGGCGGCGGTGTCCCCGTCCTGGGGCACGGCTGGAAGCTGGTGCGTGACCCGCTGGCGTTCATGTCCCGGCTGCGCGACCACGGCGACGTGGTCCGGCTGAAGCTCGGGCCGAAGACGGTGTACGCCGTCACCACCCCGGCGCTCACCGGCGCGCTGGCGCTGAGCAACGACTTCATCATCGCCGGGCCGCTGTGGGAGTCCCTGGAGGGCCTGCTCGGCAAGGAGGGCGTGGCCACGGCGAACGGCCCGCGCCACCGCCGCCAGCGGCGCACCATCCAGCCCGCCTTCCGGCTCGACGCCATCCCCGCCTACGGGCCGATCATGGAGGAGGAGGCACACGCGCTCACCGAGCGCTGGAAGCCCGGCGAGAGCGTCGACTGCACCTCCGAGTCCTTCCGGGTGGCCGTGCGCATCGCGGCCCGCTGCCTGCTGCGCGGCGACTTCATGGACGAGCGGGCGGAGCGGCTGTGCGTCGCGCTCGCCACCGTCTTCCGCGGGATGTACCGGCGGATGGTGGTGCCGCTCGGACCGCTCTACAAGCTGCCGCTCCCGGCCAACCGCGAATTCAACCGGGCCTTGGCCGATTTGCATCTCCTGGTGGACGAGATCGTCGCCGAGCGCCGCGCATCCGGTCAAAGGCCGGACGATTTGCTGACGGCATTGCTGGAGGCGACGGACGAGAATGGCGACCCCATCGGGGAACAGGAGATCCACGACCAGGTCGTCGCGATCCTCACCCCCGGCAGCGAAACCGTCGCCTCCACGATCATGTGGCTGTTGCATATGCTCGCGGAACACCCTGAACACGCGGACCGGGTGCGTGACGAAGTAGAAGCCGTTACCGGTGGGAGGCCGGTGGCATTCGGAGACGTCCGAGAGCTCAGGCACACCAACAATGTCGTCGTCGAGTCCATGCGTTTGCGCCCCGCCGTGTGGATTCTGACGCGCCGGGCGGTGCGGGACACGGAACTCGGCGGATACCGGATTCCGGCCGGGGCGGACATCGTCTACAGCCCGTACGCGATCCAGCGCGATGCGAAGTCGTACGCACGGCACCTGGAGTTCGACCCCGACCGCTGGCTGCCGGACCGGGTCAAGGACGTCCCGAAGCACGCCATGAGCCCGTTCAGCACGGGCAACCGCAAGTGCCCGAGCGACCACTTCTCGATGGCCCAGCTGACGCTGATCACGGCGGCGCTGGCCACCAGGTTCCGCTTCGAGCAGGTGGCAGGCTCGAACGACGGCACGCGCGTCGGTATCACGCTGCGGCCGCACGACCTGCGGGTGCGGCCGGTGGCGAGGTGAGAGTCCCGGCCTCAGGCCGCCTCCGGGCCCCTGAACGTGCGCCGGTAGGCGTGCGGCGTCGTCCCGACCGCCCGGACGAAGTGGTGGCGCAGCGCGGCCGCGTTGCCGAACCCCGTCCGGCCGGCGATCGCGTCCATCGTCTCGTCCGTCGCCTCCAGCAGCCGCTGGGCCAGCAGGACGCGCTGGCGCAGGATCCAGCGGTAGGGAGTCGTCCCGGTCTCCTGCTGGAAGCGACGGGCGAAGGTGCGGGGGGACATGTGGGCGTGGGCGGCCAACTGCTCGACGGTGACCTCCTCGTCGAGGTGCCGCTCCATCCATGCCAGCAACTCGCCGATCGTGTCGGCCTCGGAGTGCGGCAGCGGGCGCTCGATGTACTGGGCCTGGCCGCCGTCGCGGTGCGGCGGCACCACCATCCGCCGGGCGATCTTGTTGGCGACCTCGGAGCCCTGCTCCTTGCGCACCAGGTGCAGGCAGGCGTCGATCCCGGCGGCGGTGCCGGCGGAGGTGATCACCGGGTCCTCGTCGACGTAGAGCACGTCCGGCTCCACGACCGCCCGCGGGTACTGCCGGGCCAGTGCGTCCGCGTGCTTCCAGTGCACGGCGCAGCGGCGGTCGTCCAGCAGCCCGGCAGCGGCCAGCACGAAGGCGCCGGAGCAGACGCTGAGCACCCGGGCGCCGCGGTCGACACCGCGCCGCAGGGCGTCCAGGAGCTCCGGCGGGAACTCACGGGAGGCGTAGCTGTGCCCGGCCGGCACCGCGATCAGGTCGGCCGTCTCCAGCCGCTCCAAGCCGTGCTCCACCTGGAGTGAGACGCCCGAGTTCATGCGCAGCGCCGGGCCCTCGGCCGAGGCGACCGCGAAGTCGTACACGGGCAGGCCGTCGTCGCTGCGGTCGGTGCCGAAGACCTCGCACACCACACCCAGTTCGAAGGGGTTCACGCCGTCGAGGAGGACGGCCGCCACGTTCTGGAGCATGTGTCCAGTGTGCCTCGTCAGTGGCAGTAATTCGAGGGTCTACGGCAGTGCTGCCACTGACGGTAAGGAGTCATCGGCGCGACAGTGGTGTCCATGGACACGAACCAGGTACAGACACTCATCGCCATGATCTTCGTCCTCGGGATGCTGGTCCTCCTGGTCCTCCCGTCAGTGATCGGTATCGTCCGCGACCGGCGCGTCGACCGTCAGATCAGGGAGGCCCAGCAGGCCCGCGAAGAGGAGCTGCCTCAGAAGTCCTCGTCCAGGTCGACGGTGCCCTCCACCGCCACCTGGTACGCGGAGGGCCGCCGCTCGAAGAAGTTGGTCAGCTCCTGAACCCCCTGGAGCTCCATGAAGGAGAAGGGGTTCTCGGAGCCGTACACCGGAGCGAAGCCCAGGCGGGTGAGCCGCTGGTCGGCGACGCACTCCAGGTACTGCCGCATCGACTCGGTGTTCATGCCCGGCAGGCCGTCACCGCACAGGTCGCGCGCGAACTGCAGCTCGGCCTCGACGGCCTCCCGGAGCATGTCCGTCACCTCCTGCCGGAGCCGGTCGTCGAACAGCTCCGGCTCCTCCTTGCGGACCGTGTCGACCACGTCGAAGGCGAACGACATGTGCATCGTCTCGTCGCGGAACACCCAGTTGGTGCCGGTGGCCAGACCGTGCAGCAGGCCCCGGCTGCGGAACCAGTAGACGTAGGCGAAGGCACCGTAGAAGAACAGGCCCTCGATGCACGCGGCGAAGCAGATCAGGTTCAGCAGGAAGCGGCGCCGGTCGGCCTGGGTCTCCAGCCGGTCGAGCTGGTCCACCGAGTCCATCCACTTGAAGCAGAACTGCGCCTTCTCGCGGATGGAGGGGATGTTCTCGACGGCCGCGAAGGCCGCCGCCCGGTCGTCGTGGTCGGGGAGGTAGGTGTCCAGGAGCGTCAGATAGAACTGGACGTGCACGGCCTCCTCGAAGAGCTGCCGGCTCAGATACAGCCGCGCCTCGGGGGAGTTGATGTGCTTGTACAGGGTCAGCACCAGGTTGTTCGCGACGATCGAGTCACCGGTCGCGAAGAAGGCGACCAGGCGGCCGATGAGGTGCTGCTCCTCGGGGGAGAGCTTGGCGAGGTCGGCGACGTCCGAGTGGAGGTCGACCTCCTCGACGGTCCAGGTGTTCTTGATGGCGTCCCGGTAGCGCTCGTAGAAGTCGGGGTAGCGCATGGGCCGCAGGGTCAGCTCGAAGCCCGGGTCGAGAAGGTTCGTGGTACGGGTGGTCATTACTGGCAGGCCTCGCAGGACTCGGGGTTTTCCAGGGAGCAGGCGACCGCTTCGGGGTCCGGGGCGGCCTGTGCGGGGACGGTGGCCTGGGCCGCGCGGGCGATGCGGGTCGCCGGGCGCGAACGCAGGTAGTACGTGGTCTTCAGCCCGGACTTCCAGGCGTAGGCGTACATCGAGGAGAGCTTGCCGATGGTCGGCGTCTCCATGAAGAGGTTCAGCGACTGGGACTGGTCCAGGAACGGGGTCCTGGCCGCCGCCATGTCGATCAGGCCGCGCTGCGGGATCTCCCACGCCGTGCGGTAGAGGGCGCGTACGTCCTCGGGGATCCAGGCGAAGTCCTGCACCGAGCCGTTGGCCTCGCGCAGGGCCTCCCGGCTGCGGGCGTCCCACACGCCGAGCCGCTTCAGCTCCTGCACCAGGTAGGAGTTGACCTGGAGGAACTCACCGGACAGCGTCTCGCGCTTGAACAGGTTGGACACCTGCGGCTCGACGCACTCGTACACACCCGCGATGGAGGCGATGGTGGCCGTCGGCGCGATGGCGAGGAGCAGCGAGTTGCGCATGCCGGTCGCGGCGACGCGCTCGCGCAGGGCCGCCCAGCGCTCCGGCCAGGTCGGCTCCACGTCGTAGTGGTCGGGGTGGAGCACGCCCTTGGCCGTACGGGTCTTCTCCCAGGCCGGCAACGGGCCGTTGCGCTCGGCGAGATCGGCCGAGGCCTCGTAGGCGGCGAGCATGATCCGCTCGGCGATGCGGGTGGAGAGCCGCCTGGCCTCCGGCGAGTCGAAGGGCAGGCGCAGCTTGAAGAAGACGTCCTGCAGGCCCATCACCCCGAGGCCGACCGGGCGCCACCGGGCGTTGGAACGGCCCGCCTGCTCGGTCGGGTAGAAGTTGATGTCCACGACCCGGTCGAGGAACGTGACGGCCGTCCGGACGGTCTGGTCCAGCCGTTCCCAGTCGAGGCCACCGGTCGATGTGTCGACAAATGAACCCAGATTGACCGACCCCAGGTTGCAGACCGCCGTCTCCCCGTCGCTGGTGACCTCCAGGATCTCCGTGCAGAGGTTGGAGGAGTGGACGACATGGCCTGGCTCGGCCGTCTGGTTGGCGGTGCGGTTGGCGGCGTCCTTGAAGGTCATCCAGCCGTTGCCGGTCTGCGCGAGGGTGCGCATCATGCGGCCGTAGAGCTCGCGCGCGGGCAGGGTCTTCTTCGCCAGGCCCTTGGCCTCGGCCGCCCGGTACGCGGCGTCGAACTCCTCGCCCCACAGGTCGACCAGTTCGGGCACGTCCGAGGGGGAGAACAGCGACCACGGCGCGTCGGCGTTCACGCGCCGCATGAACTCGTCGGGCACCCAGTGGGCGAGGTTCAGGTTGTGCGTGCGGCGGGCGTCCTCGCCGGTGTTGTCGCGCAGCTCCAGGAACTCCTCGATGTCGGAGTGCCAGGTCTCCAGGTAGACCGCGGCGGCGCCCTTGCGGCGGCCGCCCTGGTTCACGGCGGCGACCGAGGCGTCGAGGGTCTTCAGGAACGGCACGATGCCGTTGGAGTGGCCGTTGGTGCCGCGGATCAGCGAACCCCGGGCGCGGATCCGGGAGTAGGCGATGCCGATGCCGCCGGCGTGCTTCGACAGCCGCGCCACCTGGTGGTAGCGGTCGTAGATCGAGTCCAGCTCGTCCCTGGGGGAGTCGAGGAGGTAGCAGGACGACATCTGGGGGTGGCGCGTGCCGGAGTTGAAGAGGGTGGGGGAGGAGGGGAGGTAGTCGAGGCGGCTCATCAGCCGGTAGAGAGCCGCGACTTCGTCCAGGGCTCGGGTGGTGTCGTCCTCGGCGAGGCCGCTCGCCACGCGCAGCATGAAGTGCTGGGGCGTCTCGATCACCTTGCGGGTGATCGGGTGCCGGAGCAGGTAGCGGCTGTGCAGCGTGCGCAGGCCGAAGTAGCCGAAGCGGTCGTCGGCGGCCGTGTCGATCAGGGCGTCGAGACGGGCGGCGTGGAGGCGCACGAACTCGGCGGTCCGGTCGGCGATGAGGCCCTCCCGGTGCCCGACCGTCACGGACTCGGTGAAGCAGGTGACGCCCTGCGAGGCGGCCTCGGCGCGGATCCCGATCGTCAGCAGGCGCGCGGCCAGCCGGGAGTAGGCGGGATCCTCGGAGATGAGGCCGGCGGCCGCCTCGGTCGCCAGCTCGCGCAACTCCGACTCGTCGGCCCGCGCGGAGCGGCCGCGCAGAGCGGCGGCGGCGACCCGGCCGGGGTCGGCGTCGGGCAGGTCGGCGGTCAGCTCGGTCAGGGTCCGCAGCAGCGCGGCACCGGGACCGTCGTGCTCTTTTTCCGCGGCTGAGACCGGATCGGCTGGCGCGATGGTCACGTGGGGCTCTCCCTCGCTCGGCACGGGGGCCTCACGCAGGGCAGGGGGCAGCACGCGAGCGCACGCGGCGTCGCGTCCACCGGCCCATTCCGCGAGGCCCGGACGTCAGGGCGCACCGGCCGGGCGGCCGGGCGCGCTGTCGGCAGGTCCTCGGACTGACTCCCATGCGGGCATAAGAAGGCATGGGTACACCGTTGCGGGACAGTTCCGGATTCGCACCGGATTCCCCTGCGGCGACAGCGAGCATGAGCATACATCTTGTGCCGGGTGGCGAAAGCACCCCTAGATGTAGTGTCGCGGCGGTTTCACAGCGTCAACTCGTAGGTGAGGAGAGTGATGTCGGCGAGCTCCGGTATGGGGTTCCAGTCGCGCTCCGGGACACGGACGAAGCCGAGGCGTTCGTAGATGCGGTGGGCGGAGTGCATGGTGCGCTGTGTCGACAGGACGACGCGGACGCAGCCGTCCGTCGCCCGGGCGCGGTCGACGCAGGCGCGGACGAGGGCCTCTCCGGCGCCGCGGCCGCGGGCCTCGTGGGCGACGGCGAGCATCCGTATCTCGGCCTCCCCGGGCCGGGCGATGTCGGCCATGGGGCCGCCGGCGGGGACGAAGGTGACGCCGCCGAGGAGCTGTTCGCCCCGGGTGGCCACCAGGACGTCCGCGGCGGCGGCCCGCTTGGCCACGTCCCTGAGTTCGCGGAGGTATCCGTCGCTCTCCCCGAAGTCGAGGAGGCCGTCCTTCAGGTAGGCCTGGGCGGTGATCTCGCCGAGGGCGTCGTGTTCGGCGGGATTCACCCGCCGGATGAGGATGTCCATGGTCCGAGTGTGGCGGACGGGTATGACAACGGGCCGCCGGTTTTCACCGGCGGCCCGTTGTCACCTGCGCGTCAGTGCGAGCTGCCCGCCGTCGCCGGCGGAAGCTCCACCTGGACGCCCGGGTCGCCCGCGTCCGCCGTGTAGTCCTCCGGCTTGGTCTCGTCGATGCCGTCGGGGGCCTTCAGGGCCCTCAGGACGAAGGTCAGGACGACGGTGACGACGACGTTCAGGACGAACGCCGTGAGGCCGATGTAGCCGATCTCGCCGATGCCCGGGATCTCCTTCGAGGAGCCACCGAAGTGCTTCTGGGTCGGCGAGGCGACCCCGTACGCGGCGACCGTGCCGTAGACCATGCCGACCGCCCAGCCCGCGAGCAGCGCCCAGCGGTGGAACCAGCGGGTGAACAGGCCGCCCACCAGGGCCGGGAAGGTCTGCAGGATCCAGATGCCGCCCAGCAGCTGGAAGTTGATGGCGACCGTCTTGTCCATGGTGAGGACGAAGGCCAGCGCGCCCACCTTCACCAGCAGCGAGACCAGCTTGGAGACCTTGGTCTCCTGCGCGGGCGTCGCGTCGGGCTTGATGAAGTCCTTGTAGATGTTGCGGGTGAAGAGGTTCGCGGCCGCGATGGACATGATGGCCGCCGGGACCAGGGCGCCGATGCCGATCGCCGCGAAGGCCACGCCCGCGAACCAGTCCGGGAACATGGTCTCGAACAGCTGCGGGATCGCCAACTGCCCGTTCTGCACCTTGATCCCGGCCGCGATCGCCATGAAGCCGAGCAGCGCGAGCAGGCCCAGCATCAGCGAGTACAGCGGCAGGATCGTGGTGTTGCGGCGGATCACGTCACGGCTCTTCGAGGACAGCGTCGCCGTGATCGAGTGCGGGTACATGAACAGCGCCAGCGCGGAGCCCAGCGCGAGCGTGGCGTACGTCCACTGCCCCGCCTCCGGCGGCGTGAGCGCACCGCGCGGCGCGCCCGTCGCCGGGTTGGTCTGGCTGAACGCGTCGCCCGCCTTGGCGAAGATGTCGTCGAAGCCGCCCAGCTTGATCGGGATGTAGATGATCGCCACCGCGATGACGATGTAGATCAGGGTGTCCTTCACGAACGCGATCAGCGCAGGCGCCCGCAGACCCGACGAGTACGTGTACGCCGCCAGCACGCCGAAGGCGATCAGCAGGGGCAGGTCCTTGATGAACCAGTTGGTGTTCTCGCCGCCGCCGACGCCCATCACGTCCAGCACGGCCTGGATGCCGACCAGTTGGAGCGCGATGTACGGCATCGTGGCCAGGATGCCGGTCACGGCCACCGCCAGCGACAGGCCCTTGGAGCCGAACCGGCCGCGCACGAAGTCGGACGTCGTCACGTACCCGTGCTTGTGCGAGACCGACCACAGGCGGGGCAGGAACGTGAAGATCAGCGGGTAGACGAGGATCGTGTAGGGCACCGCGAAGAAGCCGGCCGCGCCCGCCGCGTAGATCGCCGCCGGCACGGCCACGAAGGTGTACGCCGTGTACAGGTCGCCGCCGAGCAGGAACCAGGTGATCCAGGTGCCGAACGAGCGGCCGCCCAGACCCCATTCGTCCAGGCTGTGCTCGTTCTCGGCCTTGCGCCAGCGCGCGGCCAGGAAGCCCATGACCGTGACGGCCAGGAAGAAGAAGATGAAGACGGCGAGTGCGACGCCGTTCACGCCGTCGTTCACTGCGACGCACCGCCCTTCGCGGCAGAGCGGGCGCGCTGGTCACGCTGCCACAGCTTGTAGGCGATCATCGTCAGCGCGGTGGAGATCAGCACCCACGCCATCTGGTACCAGTAGAAGAACGGGATGCCGATGAAGGCCGGGTCCGTCTTGGCGTACGAGCCGACCCACAGCATGGCCACGAAGGGCGCTATGAGGCAGAGGGCGATGACGACGCGCATCGGCGTCACCGTCGGCTCTCTGCTGGCTTCTGGGGCTTGCGACATCAGGCGGCTCCGTCCCCTCAGTGATCACCTGTGTAATGCGCAGGCAATCTAGGTCAGGGTGTGGCGGCAGCGGAACCCCTCGTCCGCAATGCGGTACCCAAAAGAAACCTGCTCTTCACAGCGCCCCTCAGCGGCCGTCGCACCGCCCCGCGCGCCCTACTCCTGGGGCCGCTTCAGACGTGCCACGAACTTGTAGCGGTCCCCCCGGTACACCGACCGCACCCACTCCACCGGCTGACCTTCCCGGTCCAGCGAGTGGCGGGAGAGCATCAGCATCGGCAGGCCGACGTCCGTGCCGAGCAGACCGGCCTCGCGCGGGGTGGCCAGCGAGGTCTCGATGGTCTCCTCGGCCTCCGCGAGATGGACGTCGTAGACCTCGGCGAGCGCGGTGTAGAGGGACGTGTACTTCACCAGGGACCGGCGCAGGGCCGGGAAGCGCTTCGCGCTCAGGTGGGTGGTCTCGATGGCCATCGGCTCGCCGTTGGCCATGCGCAGCCGCTCGATGCGCAGCACCCGTCCGCCGGCCGTGATGTCGAGGAGTCCGGCGAGGCGGTCGTCGGCGGTGATGTAGCCGATGTCCAGGAGCTGCGAGGTGGGTTCGAGACCCTGGGCGCGCATGTCCTCGGTGTACGAGGTCAGTTGCAGCGCCTGCGAGACCTTCGGCTTGGCGACGAACGTGCCCTTGCCCTGGATGCGCTCCAGCCGGCCCTCGACGACCAGTTCCTGGAGCGCCTGGCGCACGGTCGTGCGTGAGGTGTCGAACTCCGCCGCCAGGGTGCGCTCGGGCGGGACCGGCGTGCCGGGCGCCTGGGTCTCGGTCATGTCGAGCAGGTGCTTCTTCAGGCGGTAGTACTTGGGCACGCGTGCGGTGCGGACGGGCGCCCCGCTCTCGTTCTCCGCACTGCTGATGTCGGTGCTCATGCTCCGCCTTCCCGGCTTCTATGCCGACACGATCTCACTTGTATACCGTCGGCGCCGCTTTTGGTCTAGTCCACAACTCCCAATGGTCTACCTGGAGTATGCCGCGCCCCGCCGGGTTTTCGCCGGGTTCTTACTTAAAGGTTCCTGCATATGTAGGTCGCATAACGGCTGGTCAGAGCTTATTCCGGACTCTTGACAGGCCTACTGGTCTGGTCCAAGCTCCCCCTACTGGTCTACACCATTGGTCCAGGGTCCTGGCCCCACGAACGCGGGGAGCAGGGGGTCGGTGGCATCCCTGAGGAGGGTGGCGTGAAGCGCAAGCTGATATCCGCGATCGGTATCGCGGGCATGATGGTCTCCATCGCGGCGTGCGGCGGCGAGGGCGGCAGCGGGGGTCCCGACAAGGGCGCGGACGCCAAGGAGCTGACCGTCTGGCTCACCGTCGACGCGCAGAACAACTGGCCGGAGCTGGTCAAGGCCGCCGACGCCGCCGTGCAGAAGAAGCACCCCGGCCTGAAGATCAACCACGAGTACTACGGCTGGCCCGACAAGAACGCCAAGCTCGACGCCGTCCTCGCCACCGACAAGGCCCCCGACGTGGTCGAGATGGGCAACACCGAGATGCTCGGCTACATGGTCAAGGGCGCCTTCGCCCCCCTCGACGCGGGCGAGTTCGACAGCTCGGACGCCTGGCTGGACGGCCTCAAGGCCTCGGTGACCTACCAGGGCAAGACCTACGGCGTCCCCTACTACGCCGGCGGCCGGGTCGCCAACTGGCGTAAGGACGTGGCCGCTTCGGTCGGTGTGAAGACGCCCCCGAAGACGTACAAGGAACTCACCACCGCCCTGGACAAGATCCAGAAGAAGCAGGGCGGCAAGTTCAGCGCCTGGTACCAGCCGACCCGCGACTGGTACGCGGCCATGTCCTTCGTCTACGACGCCGGCGGCGCCATCGCCACCGAGTCCGGCGGCCAGTGGAAGGCCTCCCTCTCCTCACACGAGTCCCTCAAGGGCCTCAAGGAGTTCAAGAACGTCGTCGACTCCTACATGCACGGCGACAAGACCAAGGACGAGTCCGACCGCTACATCGTCTACGGTCAGGGCAAGTCCGCCATGATCTTCGCCGCCGCCTGGGAGGGCGCGACCGCCGAGGACCCCAAGAACGACAAGACCGGCAAGCTCAAGGGCAACCTCGAGAACTTCGTGATGCCCGGCCCGTCCGGCAAGAACATGCCCGTCTTCCTGGGTGGCTCCGATCTCGTCGTGCCCGTGAAGTCCGACGCGCAGGCCCTGGCCGCCGAGTGGATCAACGCGTTCACCGGGTCCTCCGGCCAGAAGGGCCTGATGGCCAAGGGCAACCTGCCCAACAACAAGACCGACCTCGCGAGGCTGAAGAACGACCCGAAGACGGCCGTCCCCGCCACCGCGGCCGAGTCCAGCTGGTTCGTCCCGATGGCCCCCGGCTGGGGCCAGGTCGAGAAGGCGCAGATCCTCCAGACCATGCTCCAGAGCATCGGCACCGGCAAGAAGTCGGTCGAGGGCGCCGCCAAGGAGGCGGACGCCGCGATCGACAAGGTCATCAACACGAAGTGATCTTCGCGCGGGGCTCCCTCATGGGCGGAGCCCCGCCGTCGTCAAGACCTGAGGGACCGCCGAGGAGCGCGCGATGAGTGCCGCAGACACCACCACCCCCGCCAAGGTGCCGCCACCGCGGCAGGCACCGCCACCTCCCGCCGGCGAACCGCCACGGGTGAGACGGCCGCCGGGCGGGACCGCGGTCCCCTGGCTGCTGCTCGCGCCCTGCCTGCTGATCCTCGCCCTGGTCATGGGCTATCCGCTGGCCCGGCTGGTCACCCTGTCCTTCCAGAGGTTCGGGCAGTCCCAGCTGTGGGGCTTCCAGCCGGCCGAGTCGGTCGGGTTCGACAACTTCGCGAACGTGCTGGGAGACGGCGAGTTCTGGACCGTCGTCGTCCGCACGATCCTCTTCGCCGCCGGGGCCGTCGTCTCCACGATGGTGTTCGGCATGGCGATCGCCCTGCTGCTCCAGCGGGTGTCCGGCTGGCTGAAGGTGCTCATCAACATCGTGCTGGTGGCGAGCTGGGGCATGCCCGTGATCGTGGCGACCACGGTCTTCAAGTGGCTCTTCGACTCGGACTACGGCGTGTTCAACGCGCTGCTCAGCAAGCTGCCCGGCGTCGAGATGATCGGCCACAACTGGTTCGCGAGCGGGCCCGAGGGCCTGGCCGTGATCATGCTGCTGGTGGTGTGGGGAGCCGTGCCGTTCGTCGTCATCACGCTCAGCGCGGGTCTCACCCAGGTCCCGAAGGAACTGGAGGAGGCGGCCCGCCTGGACGGCGCCGGTGCCTGGGGCGTCTTCCGCTATGTCACCCTGCCCGTCCTCAAGCCGATCATCGTGATGCTCACGACCCTGTCGGTCATCTGGGACATGGGCGTCTTCCCCCAGGTGTTCGTGATGCGGGGCGGCCACCCCGAGCCGGAGTTCCAGGTCCTCAACACCTACTCCTACGACCGGGCGTTCGTGGTCAACGACTACGCCCAGGGCTCGGCCATCGCGCTGATCACCGTCCTGCTGCTGCTCGGCGTGGTCGCCGTCTACATGCGGCAGATGCTGAAGATCGGAGAGGTCGAATGAGCAGCACCCTGACCGGCCGCCGGGCGCCGAAGCTCTGGTGGAACGTCCTCGGCCTCCTGGTCTTCGTCACCGCCGGCTTCCCGCTCTACTGGATGCTCAACACGGCGTTCAAGCCCGCGGAGGACGCCATCGACCCGGACCCGAGCCTGCTGCCGACCGGCATCACCTTCGCCAACTTCGGCCGGGCGCTGGACATCGCCGACTTCTGGGGCCCGGTGGGCCGCAGCATGGTGGTGTCGCTGGCGGTGGTCGTCATCGGCATGGCCGTGGGGCTGCTGGCCGCGCTCGCCATCTCCCGGTTCGCCTTCCGCGGCCGCAAGATCGTGATCGTGGGCATCCTCGCCGTCCAGATGGTCCCGCTCGTCGCCATGATCATCCCGGTGTTCCTGCTGCTCAACGACCTTGGCCAGTACGACCGGCTGACGGGCCTCATCATCACGTACCTGACCTTCATCCTCCCGTTCACCGTGTGGACGCTGCGGGGCTTCATCGTCAACATCCCGAAGGAACTGGAGGAGGCGGCCATGGTCGACGGCTGCTCCCGCACGGGCGCCTTCCTCCGGGTCGTCTTCCCCCTCCTGGCCCCCGGCATGGTCGCCACCTCGGTCTACGGCTTCATCCAGGCCTGGAACGAGTACCTGTACGCCCTGATGCTGCTCAGCCAGAAGAACCAGACCGCGACCGTGTGGCTCGGCAACTTCACCACCAAACACGGCACCGAATACGCCCCGATGATGGCCGGCGCCACGATGATGGCCGTGCCGATCGTCGCCCTCTTCCTCCTCGTCCAGCGCAAGATGGCCGCGGGCCTGACCGCGGGCGCCGTGAAGGGATGACCCCACCCCATGACGACACTCGCCGGCGGTACCGACACGCTCACGCGTGACGCCCTGACGGTCCTCCAGCCCGGCTTCACCGGAACCACCGCCCCCGACTGGCTGCTGCGCCGGCTCGGCGAGGGCCTCGCCTCCGTCGGCCTGTTCGGCCGCAACATCGCCTCGCCCGGCCAACTGGCCGAGCTGACCGCCCGGCTGCGGGCCGAGCGCGGCGACGTCCTGGTCGCGATCGACGAGGAAGGCGGTGACGTGACGCGCCTGGAGGTGCGGACCGGCTCCTCCTTCCCGGGCAACCACGCCCTCGGCGCGGTGGACGACGTGGAGCTGACGCGAGAGGTCGCCCACGAACTGGGCCGCCGTCTCGCGTCCTGCGGCGTGAACCTCAACTGGGCTCCCTCCGCCGATGTGAACTCCGACCCGCGCAACCCGGTGATCGGCGTCCGCTCCTTCGGCGCCGACACCGGCCTCGCCGCCCGGCACACCGCCGCCTATGTGACCGGCCTGCAGTCGGCCGGAGTCGCCGCCTGCACCAAGCACTTCCCGGGCCACGGCGACACGGCCGTCGACTCCCACCACGCCCTCCCGCGCATCGACGTCCCCGCGGACGTGCTGACCGACCGTGAACTGACCCCGTTCCGCGCGGCCATCGCCGCCGGCAGCCGGGCCGTGATGAGCGCCCACATCCTGGTCCCGGCCCTGGACCCCGACCGCCCGGCCACCCTCTCCCGCCGCATCCTGAACGGGCTGCTGCGCGGCGAACTCGGCTACGACGGCCTCATCGTCACCGACGGCATGGAGATGCGGGCCATCGCGGGCACCTACGGCATCGAACGCGGCAGCGTCCTGGCCGTCGCCGCCGGTGCCGACGCGATCTGCGTGGGCGGCGGCCTGGCCGACGACGCGACCGTACGGCGCCTGCGCGACGCCCTGGTCACGGCCGTACGCGTGGGCGAACTGCCCGAGGAACGCCTGGCCGAGGCCGCGGACCGGGTCCGGGCGCTGGCCCGCTGGGCGAGCACGGCCGGCCGCGCGTCCGAGGAGACCCACGGCAGCGAGATCGGCCTGCACGCCGCCCGCCGCGCCCTCACGGTCACCGTCGCCCCTGGCCTGGGGAGCCCGGAGACCTTCAAGCCCCTCACCGAACCGCCCTACGTCGCCGCCCTCACCCCCGTCGCCAACATCGCGGTGGGCGACGAGACCCCCTGGGGCATCGCCGCCGAACTCGTCCACCTCCTGCCCGGCACGGTGACGGGCAGCTTCTCGGCGGAGGACGGCAAGGAGAGTGGCCCCGGTGCCGGCCAGAGCGCCGGACGGGCGGCACTTCAGGCCGCCGGTCCGCGCCGCATCGTCGCCGTCGTCCGCGACGAACACCGCCACCCCTGGATGGCCTCGGCCCTCGACACCCTGCTGGCCGCCCGCCCCGACACCATCGTGGTCGAAATGGGCGTCCCCCAGGCCGCACCCCGAGGAGCCCTGCACATCGCCACCCACGGCGCGGCCCGCGTCTGCGGCCGGGCTGCGGCCGAGGTGATCACCGGGTTGTAAAGCTGGTTGTAAAGCTACCTCCGAATATAGTACTTCTTATACATGAGCGAGCAGGTGCACAACAGGTTGGCCGTGGTGCGCGCCGAACGGAAGGTGTCGCGCCAGAGCCTGGCCGAGGCAGTGGGAGCCCACTACCAGACCATCGGCTACATCGAGCGAGGGCAGTACAACCCGAGCCTCGACCTGGCACTGAGGATCTCGAAGTTCTTCGATCTGCCGGTCGAGGCCCTGTTCTCCCTCGAACCGTTCCGGCCGCTCACGGACGAGGTCTACGGGAGGAACCAGCCTTGACCACGACACGCCTGACCCGCTACGACCGGAGGATGCTGCGGCTCATGAACGACCGCCGCGGCCAGGCCTGGTACGCCACGGCGGCACGCCGGCGCCTGGCGGTCGCCGCGCACATCACCCTCACCGTGGCCATCGGCGCACTGATGACCCACTTCTTCCTCGCCGAGGGCGAGCCGCTGTGGCCCGTCGCCGCGATGGCGGTGCTGCTGCTTCCCTGGATGGTCGCGACCGGCGTCATCAACGGCGCCACCCGGGGCCTGCTGGAACTGCGCGAACACGTACTGGACGAGCGGCAGTCGGCGGAACGCAGCCGCGTCCTGGCCCGGGCCCACCGCATGACGACCCTGCTCCTGTCCGCGGCGGCGATCGCCCTGCTGATCACGGGCGGCGTCGATGGCGACGCCCCGAAGGCCTACGCCGCACCCCTGATCATCGCCGTTCTCGTCGTCCACTGGGTCATGCCGCTGTGGGTGGCCGGCCTGCGGGCTCAGGACGAGCCGACCGACGACGAGGCCCTGGAAGCGGGGGCGCTCCCCTAGGGCCCTTCTGGTGGATCTCCGCAGCGTCGCGACGCCCGGCACGCACGCTCGCCGCACGGTGCGCAGGGCCAGGTGGCTCCGCCACATGACCCTCCGCACCGAACCCAGAGGCCCTCGCTCCGTTCAAGGACCACTCAAGGCGTGTCGCCTGTCACCAACGTCCCCGAACAGCACACCTAGATCCCCTGCCACTGCGGCTTGTTGGCGTACGTGTGCCGGAAGTAGTCCGCCAGCTTCAGCTTCGACGCGGCGGCCTCGTCGACCACGACGGTCGCATGCGGGTGGAGTTGGAGCGCGGACGCGGGGCACACCGCGGCGACCGGTCCCTCCACCGTCGCCGCGACCGCGTCCGCCTTGCCTTCGCCGGTGGCGAGCAGCACCAGGTGCCGGGCCTCCAGGATGGTGCCGATGCCCTGGGTGATCACGTGGTGCGGCACCTGGTCGATATCGCCGTCGAAGAAACGGGCGTTGTCGATCCGGGTCTGCTCGGTGAGCGTCTTGATCCGCGTCCGCGAGGCCAGCGACGAACACGGCTCGTTGAACCCTATGTGCCCGTCGGTCCCGATCCCGAGCAGCTGAAGGTCCACACCTCCGGCGTCCGCGAGCGCCTTGTCGTACGCCTCGCACGCGCCCTGCACGTCTGCGGCCGTGCCGTCCGGCCCCGTGAACTGGTCCATCCCGATACCGAGCGGCTCCAGCACCTCGCGCCGCAGCACCGAGCGGTACGACTCCGGATGGTCGGCGGGCAGCCCCACGTACTCGTCGAGCTGCGCTATCCGCGCCCGCGTGACGTCCACGGCACCGGAGCGCACCTTGGCCGCCAGCGCTTCGTACACGGGCAGCGGCGTCGAGCCGGTCGCCACGCCGAGCAGGGCGCCGGGCTTGCGCCGGAGCAGCTGAGCCATGGCCTCGGCGATGAGCTCGCCGCCCGCCTTGGCGTCCGGAACGATGACAACTTCCACGCTGGGCCTGCCGATCTGAGAGGGATGCTCAACTGGGACCGGACCCGGAAGGGGCCGTGTGGTTTAGACCAATCTAACAGAGCGGGGACGCTGCTCCCAGGGTGAAGGCCGCCGGTCCCGCAGGGGCCGCCGGCCGGTGCCGGGCAGGTCTCCCGCAGGTGAACAACACCGGCCCCGCGTCGCCGTTCCGCGGTGCGGGGGAGTGGAATGGGAGCTGCATCCGCCCACGCCCGGAAGGAACCGCGCCATGAACGCCGCCGCCACACCGGACACCCTCAGCGAGCGCCCGGGCCGGATCATGGCCCGGGAGATGGCGGAACAGCCCGCCGTCCTGCGCCGGATCCTGGCCGACGGCGCCCCCGCCATCCGGGACGTGGCACGGCGGATCGCCGCCCGCGCTCCCCGCTTCGTCCTGCTGACCGCCCGCGGCACCTCCGACAACGCCGCCCTCTACGCCAAGTACCTCCTGGAGATCCGGCTCGGCCTGCCCTGCGGACTCACCTCGATGTCCACGACCACGGCCTACGGCGCCCGGCCCGACCTCACGGACGTCCTGGTCGTCACCGTCAGCCAGTCCGGCGGCTCTCCCGACCTGGTCGCCTCGACGCGGGCCGCCCGCGAGGCCGGCGCGATCACCCTCGCCGTCACCAACAACCCGGACTCGCGCCTCGCCGGCGTCTCCGAGTACCACATCGACATCATGGCCGGACCGGAGAAGGCCCTCCCCGCGACCAAGACGTACACCGCCTCCCTTCTCGCGCTCTACCTGTTCGTCGAGGGCCTGCGCGATGGCGACGGCGCGCCCGCGCGCGTGCTGCCGGATCTCGCCGAGAACCTACTCGCCCGGCAGGACGAGGTGCGCGCGCTCGCCGCCCGCTACCGCTTCGCCGAGCGCATGGTGATCACCTCGCGCGGCTACGGCTACCCCACGGCGAAGGAGGCCGCCCTCAAGCTGATGGAGACCAGCTACATCCCCGCCCTCTCCTACTCCGGCGCCGACCTGCTGCACGGGCCACTCGCCATGGTCGACAACGTCTCCCCGGTCATCGCCGTGGTCACCGACGGCAAGGGCGGTGAAGCGCTCCAGCCGGTCCTCGACCGGCTGCGCGGACGCGGTGCCGACCTGGTCGTCATCGGCCCCAGGCACCAGGTCGAGCAGGCGTCGGCCGGATTCGTCCTGCCTACGCAGGACGTCGCCGAGGAGGTCCAGCCCGTCCTGGAGATCATTCCCCTCCAGCTCCTGGCCCACGAGGTCACCCTCGCCCGCGGCCAGGACCCGGACGCGCCCAGGGCGCTGGCGAAGGTGACGGAGACACGTTGACTACGTGAGCGAACCCCCGGTCACATCCACCCAGCTCCCCGTCACCCACCGCCCCCCGTCCGAGACCAGGAACGCCACCACATCGGCGACTTCGGCCGGCTCCCCCACCCCGCCCAGCGCCGCAAGTGCCGCGGCCTTCGCCCAGCCGTCGGCACTGCCGTGCAGCAGCGGGGCCGTGTTGTCCGTGTCGATGATCCCCGGCGCCACCGAGTTCACCGTGATGCCCCGAGGGCCCAGCACCTTGGACAGGTCCCGCGAGAGGACGTCCAGCGCGCCCTTCGTCATCGCGTAGGCCATGTTGTCCGGCATCGCCGCCGTCCGGGCCAGTCCCGACGATATGTTGACGACCCGGCCGCCGTCCCGCAGCCGCGTCATGCCCTGCTTGAGTATGAAGAACGGCGCCTTCACGTTCACCGCGAAGACCCTGTCGTACTCCGGTTCCTCCAGCTCCTGGATCGGCCGCGTGTTGCCGATCCCGGCGTTGTTCACCAGGATGTCCAGCCCGTCCGCGTGCCGGTCGAACTCCGCCCACAGCGCTTCGGCGTCCCCCGGCAGTCCCAGCTCCACGCCCACCGTGAACGCCGAGCCGCCTGCCGCCTCGATCGCCGCGACCGTCTCCTTCGCCGCCGTCTCGTTCCTGCCGTAGTGCACCCCGACCCGCGCGCCGTCGCGCCCCAGCCGCTCGGCGATCCCTCGCCCGATGCCCCTGCTCGCCCCCGTGACGAGTGCCGTCCTGCCTGTGAGCACGCCCATGGCGGCGCCCCCTTCGTATTTCTCTAGCGGTCGCTACAGAAATAACCGTACAGCAGCGCGCCGACAATTTTCTAGTGCCCGCTATAAAATGCACTCCATGGTGAACGACGACGGGACCGCCAGGACCGAGGGGCACGGAACCGTGACGAGCGAGAGCAGCGGAACCGCCATGAGTGGCCCGACGGGCGGAACGGCCACGGGCAAGGCCAAGGGCAGGCCCCGCGGCCGCCCCCGCTCCTTCGACCGTGAGACCGCCCTGGAGAAGGCGCTCCTGGCCTTCTGGGAGCACGGCTACGAGGCCACGTCCGTCTCCGACCTCACCCGCGTCATGGACATAGGAGCCCCCAGCCTCTACGCGGCCTTCGGCGACAAGCAGTCCCTCTTCGAGGAGGTCGTCCAGGTCTACGGCACGCGGTACGGCTCGTTCACGGACCGGGCCCTCGCCGAGGAACCCACCGCCCGGGACGCCGTCGAGCGCATGCTGCGCGAGGCCGCGACCGCGTACACGGAACCCGGCCATCCGCACGGCTGCCTCGTCGTCCACGCCGCCGCGAACTGCTCGACCCCCGAGGTCGAACAGTCGCTGCGAGACCGCCGCAACGCCAACATCGCCGCGTTCGAGAGCCGCGTCCGAGCCGATGTCGCCGCAGGCGTGCTGCCCCCGGGCACCGACGCCGCCGCCCTGGCCCGGCACACCGGGGCGATGATCCAGGGTATGTCGCAGCAGGCACGGGACGGCGCGAGCCGGGAGGAGCTGGAAGCGGTCGCGGAAATTGCCATGTCCATCTGGCCCCGCACAGGAACCCACACGGGTTAGGCTGCGGGAGGACGCCGGCGCGTCCGAGCCGCCGGATAATTAACAACAACGAACAGCCTCCAACGCATGGACACCCATGAGTGGTCTAGTCCACAATGCGTGATGAGAGCGCGTGTGCAGCGCTCACCAGCCTCCGCCTTCCCCGCACAGGAAGGCGGACAGAGGAACCGAGGCTCTCTGCCCTGACTGCCCCGGCTCCTCGTCCTTCGGCCGACCGGGACCGCACACCCCACGGCCGATACTGCTCCGGGCTGCGGTGCCGGGAGGGTTGAGGGTCCCTCTCAGGCGCCGCGGCCCGCGGGTGTTCCAGAAGCCCGTACCGGTCCGGGGCTGTACATTTCAGAGCCGTACAAACCCCCGGGTACGCTCGCTCACGTGCCCTCCATGAACGAACTCGTACGCCAGCACACCGCCCTCGACGACACGGATCTCGAGTGGCTCCACCTGCTGGTCTCGGAGTGGCAGCTGCTCTCCGACCTCTCCTTCGCCGACCTGGTGCTCTGGGTCCCCACCAGCGACGGCACGCGGTATGTATCCGTCGCGCAGATGCGGCCCAACACCGGTCCGACGTCCTACCAGGACGACATGGTGGGCCACCTCGTCCCGCGTGGCCGCCGCCCGATGCTGGACGCCGCCCTCGACGAGGGCCGCATCGTGCGCGAGGGGGACCCCGAGTGGCGCGAAGAGGTTCCCGTCCGGGTCGAGTCGATCCCCGTGCGGCGTGAGGGGCGCGTCCTCGGCGTCATCGCGCGCAACACCAACCTCCTCACCGTGCGCACCCCGAGCCGCCTGGAGCTCACCTATCTCCAGAGTGCCTCCGACCTCGCGCAGATGATCGCGGCCGGCTCCTTCCCGTTCGCGAACCAGCAGCTCGACATGGATGCCTCGCCCCGGGTGGGTGACGGCCTGATCCGGCTCGACGCCGACGGCATGGTCCAGTACGCCTCTCCGAACGCGCTGTCCGCCTATCACCGTCTGGGCCTCGCCTCCGACCTCGTCGGCCAGCACCTGGGCAAGACCACCGCCGAACTCGCCCCGACCAGGGGCCCGGTGGACGAGGCGCTCGCCAAGGTCGCCAGCGGCTGGGCGCCGCGGGAGTTCGAGATCGAGGCCACCG
This sequence comes from Streptomyces sp. NPDC007991, assembly GCF_042958445.1. Lineage (NCBI taxonomy): Bacteria > Bacillati > Actinomycetota > Actinomycetes > Kitasatosporales > Streptomycetaceae > Streptomyces > Streptomyces sp. NPDC007991. Next base: position 240,882 of record NZ_JBIBJD010000012.1, on the reverse strand, counting down.
ACGGGGTCATCCAGTTCCGCGCGATCCCCCTCAAACCCAAGGGCACGCGCATCGGCTCGCTGGTCCTGCTCCGCGACGTCACCGAACTCCGCCGCCGCGAACGCGAGTTGATCACCAAGGACGCGACGATCCGGGAGATCCACCACCGCGTCAAGAACAACCTCCAGACGGTGGCGGCCCTGCTCCGCCTCCAGGCCCGGCGCATCGAATCCGACCGCGGCCGCGAGGCCCTGGAGGAGGCGGTGCGACGCGTCGGATCGATTGCGATCGTGCACGAGACGCTCTCCCAGAACCTGGACGAGCGCGTGGAGTTCGACGAGATCGCCGACCGCGTCCTGGCGATGGTCGCGGAGATCTCCCCGGGCAAGGTCGCCGGCCGGCGCACCGGCCGGTTCGGCATCCTCGACGCCGAGGTCGCCACGCCGCTGTCGATGGTGCTGACCGAGGTTCTGCAGAACGCTCTGGAGCACGGCTTCCGCGAGGGCGACACCGGCACGGTCGAGGTGTCCGCGGTCCGCGGCGGCACCTCCAAGGAGGCCCGCCTGCTGGTCACCGTCCAGGACGACGGCGTCGGCCTGCCGGAAGGTTTCGATCCGAAGACCGCGGGCAATCTCGGCCTCCAGATCGTACGCACCTTGGTGGAGGGCGAGTTGGGGGGCACCTTCGACATGGTTCCGGCCCCGGAGCGCGGCACCCGGGTGATCCTGGACATCCCGGTGCCGGTGCGGAAGTAGAAGCGGCAGCACCTCGGGGCCGGTGCGCGTCTTTCGGCGGAGGCCCGGAAAAGCATTGAGCCCTGGGCCATCACATGGCCCAGGGCTAAAGCTCGTTGCTGCTTAACTAAGCGCATCGGGGGAACTGCGCGCTGCGGCTCGGGGGCGGGAGATGCGTACTCGCTGTCAACGGAGTGATGCCGACAGGCACACGCGCCGCCAAGCTCAGGCTGTCAGCAGGGGTGGGTTGTCAGGCGGAGGCCTGACGGGCCCGGTTGCGGGCGGCGCGGCGCTTCATGGCGCGGCGCTCGTCCTCGCTGAGACCACCCCAGACGCCGGAGTCCTGGCCGGACTCGAGCGCCCACTGCAGACACTGCTCGATCACCGGGCAGCGACGGCAGACGGCCTTGGCTTCCTCGATCTGCAGCAGCGCAGGACCGGTGTTGCCGATGGGGAAGAAGAGCTCGGGGTCTTCCTCGCGGCAAACGGCGTTGTGACGCCAGTCCATGGCTGCTACCTCTCCTTGGTATTACGTGCAAGTGCTTGTGAATGTGAACGCTTTCACGAATCCCTCAACAAGTGAAGGGCCGACCGCCAGGTTCCCTGGCGTGGGTCCTGTGAATTGAAGAGGGGTTCTGGTGATCAGTGGAGGCCGATGTTGCGGGCCGTCCCGATCGCCACGTAGAGACTCGCAAACCTCAGCGGCGGATACAACCCCTTCTGGAAAGTTTTTTTTGATTCTTCGGTGTCGACTAGGTCACAGCCGTACTTCCATGGGGTGGATCCTGGCCTAAACGTTCGAGTGAAAGGACTTTAGCCAGTTCTGCTCACACAATCACACGCAGTGCACGGCGAACGCCTGTGAACGTCACGCTTGTCCGCAGCCCCAGGTGGTCACCGTCCATCTGGAGGGGGAGTGGCACCTTCGAATGCAAGGTGAACTCGGTCAAATCGTGCAGAGAGGTGGCGTGTTTGCCATGGGGTCCGCGCTCGGGGGACGAAGTGAGCAACTGGGTGCCATACCGGGCAACCGCCGCCGTGGACAGCCGGCTGAGACCGAAGAGATCCAGTCCGGTATCGAACGAGGCCTTAGGTGCCGCGTAGATCGGGCGATTCCCCAGAAACGTCCACGGAGAGGTGTTCGAGACTATGGACAGCACCAGATCGGTGACCGGATCCTCGCCCGCCCGCTCCAGCGTGATCGTCCCGTGCCGGCGGTTCGGCTCCCCGAGGAGTTGGCGCACGACCTGGCGGACGTAAAGGGCGTGTGTGGATTTCCGGCCGCGCTCGCGGTGCTGCTCCACGCGGCCGACCACGCCGGCGTCGAAGCCGAGCCCCGCGTTGAAGGTGAACCAGCGGGAGGGCACCGCCTCGTCCTCCGTGCCCGGCGTGCCGGAGGTCAGGCCCAGGCCGACGGTGCGTTCGCTGCCGTCGCGCAGGGCGTCCAGCAGGGCCCCGGTGGCTTCCACCGCGTCGTTGGGCAGGCCCAGGGCGCGGGCGAAGACGTTGGTGGAGCCGCCCGGGACCACGGCGAGGCCGGGGAGGTGCCCCGGGTCGGGGCCGGCGTGCAGGAGGCCGTTGACCACCTCGTTGACCGTGCCGTCGCCGCCGAGGGCCACCACCAGGTCTATGTCGTCGCTCTCCGCCGCGTGCCGGCCCAGGTCGCGCGCGTGGCCGCGGTACTCGGTCGTGACCGCTTCCAGCTTCATCTCGCTGGCGAGCGCGTGGATCAGTACGTCGCGTGTACGCGCACTTGTGGTGGTTGCCGCCGGATTGACCACGAGAAGTGCACGCATGACTGGCAGCGTACCTACTGGGTGGTACCGGGCCCAGACCGAGGTAGGGATCAGGTAAGAGAGCGGGGGTGAACCTCACCACGAGGGCGCGTACGACCAGGGCTACTCTTCAGGGGTGAGCAGTGAGCAGACCCCCACCACCCCGGACATCACCGGCCCCCGCCCGCGGCGGCTGACGTACGCCGCGCTGCTGGCCGCACTGGAAGGGCTCGCGCTGGTCGTCGGCGGCGTCTGGATCGTCGTCCTCGGCCTCACGGGGCATCCGGACGATCGGCAGCAAGCCGTCACCGGAGGCATCACGCTGGTCGTGCTCGCACTGCTTCCGCTGCTCGCCGCACGCGGGCTGCTCGGCCGCCGCAGCTGGAGCCGCGGCCCGGCCGTCATCACCCAGATCATGGCGCTGCCGGTGGCCTACAACCTGCTGCAGGCCGACAGCATGGCCATTCCGGCCGGGATCGCCCTCGCGGTCGTGGCCGTCGCGGCGCTGGTCCTGCTCGTGAACCCCGAGACGACCCGGGCCCTGGGGATCCGAGGGCCCGGCAACGCGGAGAAGTAGCCGTCCGTCAGGGAGCCGTCACTCCTCGACGAGGAGCTTCTCCCGGAGCTGCGCCAGTGTGCGCGCCAGCAGCCGCGAGACGTGCATCTGCGAGATGCCGACCTCCTGCGCGATCTGCGACTGGGTCATGTTGCCGAAGAACCGCAGCAGCAGGATCCGCTTCTCGCGCGGCGGGAGGTCCTCCAGCAGCGGCTTGAGGGACTCCCGGTACTCCACGCCCTCCAGCGCCTCGTCCTCCGCGCCGAGGGTGTCCGCGACCGCCGGGGACTCGTCGTCGGTGTCGGGGACGTCCAGGGACAGCGTGGAGTACGCGTTGGCGGACTCCAGGCCCTCCAGGACCTCCTCCTCCGAGATCGCCAGCTTCTCGGCGAGCTCGTGGACCGTGGGGGAGCGGCCGTGCAACTGCGAGAGCTCGGCCGTGGCCGTGGTCAGCGACAGGCGCAGCTCCTGGAGGCGGCGTGGGACGCGCACCGCCCAGCCCTTGTCGCGGAAGTGCCGCTTGATCTCGCCGACGACCGTGGGGGTCGCGTACGTGGAGAACTCCACGCCGCGGTCCGGGTCGAAGCGGTCGACCGACTTGATCAGCCCGATCGTGGCGACCTGGGTGAGGTCGTCCAGCGGCTCGCCGCGGTTGCGGAAGCGCCGCGCGAGATGCTCGACGAGCGGCAGGTGCATGCGGACCAGCTGGTTGCGCAGCTCGGCGTACTCGGGGCTGCCCGGGCTGAGGGTGCGCAGCTTGAGGAACATGTCGCGCGCCCCGCTGCGGTCCGGGGAGCCGTGCTGCGCACCCTGTGCGTGGTGCGCGCGCGGCGCTGCGTCCTCGGAGTGTCGCTCGTGCTCGCTCATCGTCCCGCCCGTCGCCCTTCCCCGAGCCCTCGCCTCCTCCTCCACTCCCGGCTTCGCGCGAGTGGGAGGACCCCCCTGGGCGGGAGATGCCGCGATCCCTCCGCCCGGAGGCGCGCTCCGCACGGCACCGTCCCTGTCCCGCCGCTCGCCTCCCGGGAGGACGGCCCCCTCGGAGTCGTCCTCGGGATGCGGGCGGGCCTGCTCGGGGATGCCGTCGATGCCGTCCGCCATGCGCCGGGTGCCGCAGGGCGCCGCGTCCTCGCCCGGGGCCGTGCCCTTGACCGGCAGCTCTCGTGTGCCGCGCTCTTCGTCCCGCACCGGCCCGTCCTCGTTCCTCACGCCGGCCCGGGTCCCGCGCCGCGCTGTTTGTAGAGGCTGATCGAAACGGTTTTGTCCTTGTCCACGGCGGAGGAGACCTTGCCCGCCAGAGCGGACAGGACCGTCCAGGCGAAGGTGTCCCGCGAGGGGGCATGACCATCCGTGGTCGGCGCCGAGACGGTGACCTCGAGCGAGTCGTCGACGAGGCGGAAGACACAGCTGAGCACCGAGCCGGGCACGGCCTGCTGAAGCAGGATCGCGCAGGCCTCGTCCACCGCGATGCGCAGGTCCTCGATCTCGTCGAGGGTGAAGTCCAAACGGGCCGCGAGACCGGCCGTGGCCGTACGCAGCACCGACAGGTAGGCACCCGCGGCCGGCAGCCGGACTTCCACGAAGTCCTGAGTCGCGGGCTCGCCTGCGATCTGGGACACCCTCACCTCCATGGTGGTACAAGCGTTTCAGGGCCGAGGGTCGCCCCCCGGGGTAACGCGATACGTGGTTCAGCGGTGACGCTATCGCGCTCTCAATGGTCCTGTCCCCGGGACCCCAACCCCGTGCCGTCACTCACAGTAAACCTGTGGATACGCTCCGTGTCTAGGGGGTAGGCGGGCCCAAAAGGGAAGAGCGCGCGCCGGGTTGACGTACCCAGACGTCAGACGGTCGAACCGTCCGGCGCCGGGGTCCTGTCGCGTCACACCAGGACATGATCGACAAAGCACCAGCGCCAGGTCTCCCCGGGCTCATGGGTCCGCATCACGGGATGCCCGGACTCCTTGTGGTGCTCCGCCGCGTGCCGCCCCGGCGAGGAGTCGCAGCACCCGACGTGACCGCAGCTCAGGCACAGCCGCAGTTGCACCGGATCCATGCCCTCCGCCAGGCACGCCGGACACGTCTCGCTGAGCGGGACGGGGTCGGGGTGCGGCAGCGCGTCGGCATGCGTGCACTGTTTCATGATTGCCAGGTTACGACGGTCGCGCCGAAGACCGCGTGGAAAAAAGAGGGCGGGCGAGAACGATGGACGTGATGCCACTGCTGTTGCTGGTGGCGGGCAGCGCGGGGATCGCCGCGGTGGCCAGGCGCACACCGGTTCCCGCGCCGCTTCTGCTGGTGGCGGTCGGGCTCGCGGTCAGTGCCGTCCCCGGCGTGCCGGACTACACCCTCGACCCGCACGTCGTCCTGCCGCTCCTGCTGCCCCCGCTGCTGCACACGGCCGCCACCGACAGCTCGTACCTGGACCTGCGGGCGCAGTTGCGGCCGGTCGCCCTGCTGTCCGTCGGGTACGTGCTGTTCGCGACCTTCGCCGTCGGCTGGGCCCTGTACATGCTCGTACCGGACCTGCCGCTGACCGCGGCACTGGTCTTCGGCGCGGTGGTGGCCCCGCCGGACGCGGTCGCGGCGACGGCCGTGGCCCGCCGGGTCGGGCTGCCGTCGCGGATCACCACGATCCTCCAGGGCGAGTCCCTGCTCAACGACGCCACCGCGATCACCGCCTACCGGGTGGCCCTGGCCGCCGCCGTCGGCGAGGGCGCGACTTGGGCCGGCGGCATCGCAGAGTTCCTGCTCGCGGCGGTCGGCGGCGTCGTGGCCGGGCTCGTGCTGATGGCGCCGATCCACTGGATTCGCACGCACGTGAAGGAGGCGCTGTTCCAGAACACGCTCTCCCTGCTGACCCCGTTCGTCGCGTACGCCGTCGCCGAGCAGGTGCACGCCTCCGGCGTCCTCGCGGTCGTCGTCGTGGCGCTCTACCTGGGCCACCGCGCGTGGGAGGTCGACTTCGCCACGCGGCTCCAGGAGGAGGCGGTGTGGAAGATGGTCGCCTTCGTCCTGGAGTCGGCGGTGTTCGCCCTGATCGGCCTCCAGCTGCCCGTGGTGCTGAGGGGACTCGGGGCGTACGAGGGGGCCCTTGCCGCCTGGTACGCGGTTGCCGTCTTCCTGGTCGTCGTCGCCACCCGGTTCGTGTGGGTGTACCCGGCGACCTTCCTGCCGCGGCTGCTGTCGGCCCGGATCCGGGAGCGGGAGGCGAATCCGACCTGGAGGGGGCCGTTCGTGATCGCGTGGGCCGGTATGCGGGGCGTGGTCTCGCTGGCCATCGCGTTCTCTATCCCGCTCACCCTGCACGACGGCGCGGAGCCCTTCCCGCACCGCAACCTCATCCTCTTCCTGACCTTCACGACCGTCATCGGCACGTTGGTCGTGCAGGGTCTCACCCTGCCCCCGCTGATCCGTCTGCTGAAGTTCCCCGGACGGGACACACAGGCCGAGACACTGGCCGAGGCGAACGCCCAGGCGCAGGCCTCCCGGGCCGCCGAGCGGCGCCTTGACGAGCTCCTCACCGACGAACGCAACGCCCTGCCCGCCCCGCTCACCGACCGGCTCCGCATCGTCCTGGAGCGCCGCCGCAACGCCGTCTGGGAACGCCTCGGGCAGGCCAACCCGGTCACGGGGGAGTCCGTCGACGACACCTACCGGCGGCTGTCGCGGGAGATGATCAGCACCGAGCGCGAGGTGTTCGTCAAGCTTCGGGACGCCCGGTACATCGACGACGAGATGCTGCGGACGCTGCTGCGCAGGCTGGACCTGGAGGAGGCGGCGGCCTTCCGGGAGGCGGCGTAGGGGTGGGGAGCGACGGACGGCGGGGCGCGCTGCGGTGCGTCGGGGAGGGCTGGCGGGTGTCACCGGAAGGGCGGCGGGTGTCCCGGGTACGGCGGCCGGTGTCCCGGGCATGGCGGCGGGTGTCCCGAACGCGGCGGCGGGCGTCAGGGAAATGGGCGGCGGGTGTCCTGGGCGCGGCGGCGGGCGTCAGGGAAATGGGCGGCGGGCGTCCCGGGAACGGGAGGCGGGCGTCACGGGAACGGGCGCCCGGTGATCACGGCCGCCACCGTCGTCCCGCGCGGGAAGGCGCCTTCGCCGGTCAAGGTGACGAGTCCGTACAGCAGCTTGGCGACATACAGGCGTTCGACGGGCAGTCCATGGCGCTGCTCGAAGTCCGTGGCGAAGGCTTCGAGCTCGTCGGGCACGCGCGCGTAGCCGCCGAAGTGGAAGCGGTCGTCGAGGCTCCAGGTGCCGCGCGGGCCTCCGAAGGCCTGCTGTTGCAGGTCCCTGACCTCGGCGGTCAGGAAGCCGCCCTTGAGGACCGGGACACCGAGGGCGCGCTGCCCAGGTGTGAGTCCGGCCGCCAGTCCGGCCAGAGTGCCGCCGGTGCCGCAGGCCACGGCGACGACATCGGCCCGGCCGTGCAGTTCGGCGCCGAGCGCCCGGCAGCCGCGTACGGCCTGCGCGTTGCTGCCGCCCTCGGGGACGACGTACGCCTCCTCCGCGTCCGTCCCGCGCAGGATCGCGGCCAGCGTCCGCGGCTCGGACTTGCGGCGGTACGTGGCCCTGTCGACGAAGTGCAGCCGCATGCCGTCGGCCGTACAGCGGGTCAGCGAGGGGTTGAGGGGCCGGCCGGCCAGCTCCTCGCCGCGCACGACGCCGACCGTGTGGATGCCCAGCAGCCGGCCGGCCGCGGCCGTGGCACGCAGGTGGTTGGAGTAGGCGCCCCCGAAGGTGACGAGGGTACGGCCGGCCGCGGCCGCGAGGTTCGGTGCCAGCTTGCGCCACTTGTTGCCGATCAGCTCCGGGTGGATCAGGTCGTCCCGCTTCAGTACCAACCGCACGCCGTGCCGCTCGAACCGGCTGTCCGCGACCTCCTGCACCGGTGAGGGCAGCCGGGGACGCAGCACGGCGGATCCGGGGGTGTCGGGGCTGGTCACCGGGCCATTGTCACCCGGAGGTGGGGGAGGGGGACTCGGGGCTGACGCCGTCCCGCGAGCCCGGGCCGGTCTGCGGCTGCCCGGACCGGCGGCGGCCGCGCACGAGGTCGATGAGTGACGGGCCGCCCCGCAGGCACCAGAGGGCGATCACGGGATCGCAGATCGCACAGCCCAGGGAGGAGGTGTGGGCGAAGGGGATGATCGGGTCGCCCTTGATGTGGTGGACGATGTCCCACGCCGTGTGCAGCAGCCAGCCGATGCCGATCCACGTCCACGACTCCAGGCCGCGGAAGGCGACGTAGGTGAGCAGCACGGTGAAGGGGAACTCCCAGCCGCCCATGCCGCCGCCGCTGAGGTACGCCGCGCCGGCGCCGCCGACCATGACCGCGTTCAGTCGCCGCCGGTGCGGTTCGCGGACGAGGGACATCAACAGGGCGTAGAGGATGCCGATGCCGATCGGCGCGATGTACTGCATGGGGGAGCCGTCTCCAAAGTGGGTGGCAGGAACGGATCACCACGCTAGGTCCGGTACCGCGCGCTCCCCAGCGGCATTACCGACAGGTACTGACGGGTTGTCGCCAGCCGCCCGGGTCCGGTTCGTGCCGCCCGCGTCCGGGCGGAAAAAGCGGGCCCTGCCCAGTCGTACGAAGATCCATTCCCGCTCTTTCGTGTAATAGCACCACGACGCTGTGTGCGGAAGGCTTGGTCGTGCACATCGATGCCCGAGGCATATGGGCGTCGGTCACAACCGGGAGGGCAGTTCTCTATGTCGGTAGGCGAAGAGGTCCGCGCGGAGCAGACCAAGCCGCAGCAGAGTCTCGGCACGGCGGCCGCGCGGAACCTGGCCACCACGACCAAGTCCGTGCCACAGATGCAGGAGATCAGCTCCCGCTGGCTGCTGCGGATGCTGCCCTGGGTCGACATCCAGGGCGGTACGTACCGGGTGAACCGGCGGCTGACGTTCGCCGTGGGCGACGGCCGGCTGACGTTCGTGAAGACCGGCGACCGCGTCGAGGTCATCCCCGCGGAACTGGGCGAACTGCCGGCGCTGCGGTCGTACGAGGACGAGGAGGTGCTCTTCGAGGTCGCCCGGCGTTGCGAGCAGCGGGAGATCGCCGCGGGCGAGGTGATCGCCTCGTTCGGCAGCCCGTCCGACGAGGTGTACCTGCTGGCGCACGGCCGGGTGGAGAAAGTCGGCACGGGCCCGTACGGGGACGACGAGTCCCTCGGCATCCTCGCCGACGGCGCCTACTTCGGCGACGACGCGCTGCTGAACGAGGACGCGATCTGGGAGTACACGGCCCGCGCGCTCACTCCGTGCACCGTCCTGGTCCTGCCCCGCGCGGAGTTCGCGCAGATCGCCGAGCGCTCGGACACGCTGCGCGAACACCTCCAGCAGCGCCGCTCGATCCCCTCGCAGCGCTCCAACAAGTACGGCGAGAAGGAGATCGACCTCGCCGCCGGCCACTCCGGTGAGCCGGACATCCCGCACACCTTCGTCGACTACGAGGCCAGGCCCCGTGAGTACGAGCTGAGCGTCGCCCAGACCGTCCTGCGCATCCACACGCGCGTGGCCGACCTCTACAACCAGCCCATGAACCAGACCGAGCAGCAGATCCGGCTGACGGTCGAGGCGCTCAAGGAGCGCCAGGAGCACGAGCTCATCAACAACCGCGACTTCGGTCTCCTGCACAACTGCGAGTACGACCAGCGGATCCAGCCCCACGACGGCGTGCCCGGCCCGGACGACCTGGACGAACTGCTCAGCAGGCGCCGCGGCACCAAACTGCTCCTCGCCCACCCGCGCGCGATCGCCGCGTTCGGCCGTGAACTCAACACGCGAGGGCTCGTCCCCGAGACCATCGACATGGCCGGCAACCGCATCCCCACCTGGCGCGGGGTGCCGATCTTCCCGTGCAACAAGATCCCGGTGACGCCGGAGCGGACGACGTCGATCATCGCCATGCGTACCGGCGAGAGCGACCAGGGCGTCATCGGCCTGCGGGCCTCCGGCATCCCGGACGAGATCGAGCCGAGCCTGTCGGTGCGCTTCATGGGCATCAACGAACAGGCCATCATCAAGTACCTGGTCACGGCCTACTACTCGGCCGCTGTCCTGGTACCGGACGCGCTCGGCGTCCTGGAGAACGTCGAGATCGGCCGCTGGCGGTGACGCTTCCGGTACGCCGGCCGTGTCCGCGCCCCGCAGCGTGGGTACACCCTCGGGGTACGCGCCCAGCGGCAGCGGACGCTCCACCGTCCGCTCAGTCTCCGAGGCGGTCCCATGAGTGAGTCCCTTACGGAGTTCAGGACGCAGACGACGCTGCCCGCCCCCGGTGGGCAGCACGGTACCGAGCCCGGGCATGCGGCCGGGGCGCCGGAAGGGCGAGGGCTCATCGGGACGCAGCGGGACGGCCGGCCGGGACCTGACGAGGGCCACGAGGCGGTCATGCTCCTGGAGCGCGCCCGGGCGGAGGTCGACCCGGTACTGCGGGACGCTTTCGGCTCCCTGCCCGGACCGATGCGCCGGATCGCGCTCTACCACTTCGGCTGGGAGCAGGCGGACGGCACGCCGGGCGAGGGTGGCTCCGGCAAGGCGATCCGGCCCGCGCTCGTCCTCGCCGCGGCGGCCGCCGTCGGCGGGCCCGAGGCGCGGGCGGCCGCGGTCCGGGCTGCCGCGGCGGTGGAGCTGATCCACAACTTCACGCTGCTGCACGACGACGTGATGGACCGGGACACCACCCGGCGCCACCGGCCCACCGCCTGGACCGTGTTCGGTGATGCCGACGCGATCCTCGCCGGGGACGCCCTCCAGGCGCTGGCCGTGCGGCTGCTCGCCGAGGACCCGCATCCGGCGGCCCCGGCAGCCATCGCCCGGCTCGCGGACTGCGTGGTCGAACTGTGCGCGGGACAGCACGCGGACACGGCCATGGAGCAGCGCGCTCCTGACGAGGTCACGCTCGACGAGGTGCTCGCCATGGCGGAGTCCAAGACGGGCGCACTGCTGGGGAGCGCCTGTGCGCTCGGCGGGCTCTACGCGGGCGCCGGGGACGCGGACGTGGCCGCGCTGGACGCGTTCGGCCGGGAGGCCGGGCTCGCTTTCCAGCTCATCGACGACGTCATCGGCATATGGGGCGACCCGCGCCGCACCGGCAAACCCGTCGGCGCGGACCTGGCCGCCCGCAAGAAGTCCCTGCCGGTTGTGGCGGCCTTCGCCTCCGGCACGCCGGCGGCCGCGGAACTGGCCGAACTGTACGCACGGCCCGGCGAGAAGGAGGACCTCGACCACATCGCCCTGACCGTGGAGCGGGCGGGCGGCCGTGACTGGGCGCAGAACCAGGCGGCCGACCGGATGGCCCGGGCGATGCAGCAACTGGCCCGCGCGGTGCCGGACCCGGAGTCGGCGGGCGGTCTCCTGGCCCTCGCGGAGTTCGTCACACGGCGCAGCAGTTGACCTCCGGCGGTGTGGCAATCGGCCGTTGGCACCAGGCGACGGTGCGGGCGTCGGGCCGTCGGCACCGGTCGGCTGTGTGGCAATCGGCCGTCGGCGGCACCTGAGTCGGCCTTCGGGTGGGCGAAGGCCAGGACTCCGGAGCGGCGGGGCTGTGCGGCTCCTGACTCCGCACGGCCCCGGCCTCCGGTCAGGCGGGTCCCGCACTTCCCCACGGTGTGCGGGACCCGCCCCCTAGGGCGACGACAGGCGCTTCGGATAACTGTCCGATGAAATCCCGCCAAGCTGCCGCCCCAGGCGCCGGGGCGATTCCCAACCCCCCTACGATCAACGCCCGTCGGACAAGTGAAGGGGCGGGACATGGGTGTGGCGATCCGTACGGCGGGCGTGGGGGACCGGGAGCTGATTGTCCGGCTGCTGGACGAGGCGTTCCAGGACGACCCCGTGAGCGGCTGGGTCTTCCCCGGGGCGGAGGACCGTCGTGTCAACCACCCCGGGCTCATGGCCGCGTTCACCGACATCGTGCTCGAGGCCGGGCGCATCGACCTCATCGAGGACGGTTCGGCCTGTGCCCTGTGGCTGTCCATGCCGGCCGACGACCATGACGGCGACACCGAGGACGACAGTCCGGCTCGGATACGTCAGGCCGTCGACCCGGGCAACGAACGCATCGAGGCGATCGCCCGGCTGACCGCCGCCATCCATCCCTCCGGGCGGGCCCACGAGTACCTGTGGATGATCGGCGTGGCCCCCGTCCGCCAGGGCGAGGGTCTCGGCACGGCGCTCATCGAGTCCGTCCTCGATCGTTGCGACCGTGAGGGACTGCCCGCCTATCTGGAGGCGAGCAGCGCCCGCAGCCGCAAGCTGTACGAGCGCCTCGGCTTCGAACTCGCCGGCTCGGTGCTCGACCTGCCGGAGGGCGGCCCGAGGATGTGGCCGATGTGGCGCGAGCCCCGCACCGCCGGGACCGCGTCCTAGTCCTCTCCGCCGATGCCCGGCCCGGCCGGCCCGACCACGCCCCCGCCCACCCGGCCTCGCCGCCTCCTATCCCTCCGGCAGCACCGTCGCCACGATCTTCTCCACCAGCCCCTCCGGCACGCTCACCCCGGGCAGTACACCCTCCAGGACGCCCGGCAGGGTCAGGTGCTCCAGGAGCAGGCCGAGCATGGCCAGGTACAGCACGGCGACGGACTCGTCGCCGCCGGGGAGGCCGGCCGTTCGGTGGAACTCCAGGGCCTCCTCCAGGTCACCGCGGACCGACTTGGTGTAGGAGGCGAGCAGTTCGGGACGCCGGGTGGCCTCCAGGCGCAGCTCCATGAGGGCCAGATAGCCCGTGCGGTCGCGGGTCGCGCGGGTCATCAGGTCGTCCATGAAGGCTGTGACCAGGGAGCGGTCTTTGGGGCGGGTCATCAGTTCGGTGACCACGTCGGGGTCGGGCGCGAGCCGCACGTGCAGCCGGGTGTCGATCTGGCGCAGCAGGTCGGCCCGGTCCGTGAAGTAGTTGGAGGCCGTGCCCACGGGCACGCCCGCCTCCGCGTCCACCGCGCGGAACGTCAGTCCGCGCGCTCCCTCGCGCGCGAGTACCTCGACACCGGCGTCGACGAGCGCGGCCCGGCGCCCGGGATTGCTGACCATGCGGAGTCCCTTCTCCCACTTTCCGCGGTTCGCGGTAAATCCCTTGCAACCACTACATCAGGAGTACTACAACTGAAGTCGTTGCAGTGGTAGCCTATGAAAAGAGACCGGCTTGCGAAAGCTCACGTACTTCATCGCCTGTTCGATCGACGGCTTCATCGGAGACCCGGACGGCGATGCGACGTCGATGTTCCGCTTCCTCGACGAGGAGTTCCTCGCCTTCCTGAAGGCGGAGTATCCGGAGACCGCGGCCACGCAGGGCCGCCGCGCCCTCGGCTTCGACGACCTGCCGAACAAGCGGTTCGACACCGTCATCCAGGGCCGCGGCAGCTACGACCTCGCCCTGAAGGAGGGCATCACCAGCCCGTACGCCCACCTGCGCGAGTACGTCGCCTCCCGCACCCTGAAGGAGTCGCCCGACCCGAACGTCGAGATCATCGCGGACGACTTGGCCGGGAAGGTCCGCGAACTGAAGGCCGAGGACGGCGAGTTCGGCATCTACCTGTGCGGCGGCTCCGAGGTCGCGGGTGAACTGCTCGACGAGATCGACGAACTCGTCATCAAGACCTACCCGCTCGTGTACGGCACGGGCATGCCGATGTTCGGCTCGGGCATCGCGATCTCGGACTTCACGCTCGAGTCGGTGCGCACGTTCGGCAACGGGCTGCTGGTGCGCACGTACAGCAGGAAGCGCTGAACCCCCGACCGGCCTACCCTGAGGACATGGGCAGCGAAGGACCCGTCTGTCCGGCCTGTGGACAGCCGGTGGAAACGGTCGTCCAGCGCCACAAGACGCTGGGCGCGTGGGTCCCCGTGTGGGTGGCGGGCCCCTGCCGCAATCCCGAGTGCGGGGCCTGTGAAGCGGAAGAAGCCGAGGGCGGCCGGACCGGCGAGGATTCCCGGGCCGCAGACTCCTCCCGGTCCGCCGAGGACACCGCCCCGCCCCGGTCCGCCGACGACACCGCCCCGCCTGCGACGACACCGCACGACGACGCCTTCGGGGAAACCGTCGCGAAAAATTCCTGAGTCCGTGTCGAGAATCCCGGCCCGGCTCCGACGTCCCGTGTGAGAGCCGCCCACCAGGGCGGTGAGAGCCGAAGGAGCGGACTGATGAAGTACCTGGTCATGGTGCAGGGCACCCAGGCGGACTACGACGCCATGCGCGGCAGGGCGTCGGCACACTCCCCCGCGTGGAGCGCGCAGGAGCTCCAGGCCATGTTCGCCTACATGGGAGCCATCAACGACGACCTCTCCGAGACGGGTGAATTCGTCGACGGGCAGGGCCTGGCAGAGCCGGCCCAGACCCGGCACGTCACCCTCGATGACGACGGCAAGGCAGTGATCACCGACGGCCCGTACAGCGAGACCAAGGAGCTGCTGGCCGGCTACTGGGTCCTGGAGTGCGAGAGCCTGGAGCGGGTCACCGAGATCGCCGAGCGCGTCGCCAGGTGCCCCCAGCCGGCCGGTGCCCCCGACTACCCGGTCGTGATCCGTCCGATCATGGACGGCTCCGGGGACATCTGAGGGCCTGGACACGCAGACGGGCGCGCCGGTGAGGAGCACACCCGGGATCGAGGACCTGCTGCGCCGAGACGCGCCGCAGGTCCTCGGCGCGCTGGTCAGGCGGTACGGACACTTCGACGCCGCCGAGGACGCCGTACAGGAGGCGCTGCTCGCGGCGGCCGCGCAGTGGCCCTCGGCGGGCGTGCCCGGCAATCCGCGCGGCTGGCTGATCAAGGTCGCCTCGCGGCGGCTGACCGACGCCCTGCGCGGCGAGGAGGCCCGGCGGCAGCGCGAGGAGCGGGCGGCGGCGCTCACACCCCGCGATGCCTTCACCGCCCCGCCGCCCGGCGAGCGGGCTCCCCGCGAGGACGACACGCTCTCGCTGCTCTTCCTCTGCTGCCATCCGGACCTGACGCCGTCCGCCCGGATCGCGCTCACGCTGCGCGCCGTCGGCGGTCTGACCACAGCGGAGATCGCCCGCGCGTATCTGGTGCCGGAGGCGACGATGGCGCAGCGCATCAGCCGGGCCAAGCAGAAGGTGAGGGGTGTGCGCTTCGGTCGCCCCGAGCGCTGGGAAGAGCGGCTGCCGTCCGTCCTCCAGACCCTCTACCTGATCTTCAACGAGGGGTACACGGCCACCTCCGGAGCCGCTCTCCAGCGCCGTGACCTCGCGGGCGAGGCCATACGCCTGACCCGTACGGTCCACCGGCTGCTCCCCGACGACCGCGAGGTGGCCGGACTGCTCGCGCTGATGCTGCTCACCGACGCCCGCCGCGACGCGCGCAGCGGACCCCACGGCGAGTTGATCCCTCTCGACGAGCAGGACCGGGGCCGCTGGGACAAGGGCGCGATCGAGGAGGGCGTCGCGCTGGTCACCGGGGCGCTGTCCGGGGGGCGCCCCGGGCCGTACCAGCTGCGGGCCGCGATCGCCGCCGTCCACGACGAGGCACCCTCGCCCGCGGCGACGGACTGGGCCGAGATCCTTGGCCTGTACGACGTCCTGGTCCGCTTCGTCCCCGGCCCCGTCGAACGCCTCAACCGCGCGGTCGCCGTCGCCATGGTCCGCGGCCCGCACGCCGGTCTGGCCGAACTGGACGCTTTGGCAGGCGAGTTGAAGGGGCACCGTGTGGACGCCGTACGGGGTCACCTCCTGGAACGCGCGGGCGATCCCCAAGCCGCCCGGGCCGCCTACGAGTCGGCGGCCGCACAGACCCTCAGCCTGCCCGAACGGCGCTATCTCATGGGACGGGCCGCGCGGTTGAGGGACTAGCGTGGAGCCATGAGCATGACGGGGGAACGGCGCCGCAGGATATGGCGCCGGGTTGTGATCGTGTGGGCGCTCGCCGTGACCGTCGCGGGCGGACTGACGCTGTGGCTCCAGGACTCGACGGAGCCCAGGGGGCCGTACGTCTGGGAGGAGACCAAGCCCGGCGAGACTCCTGACCTGCCGCCCTGCCCGACGCCGGACAGGCCCGGACAGCACGCCGCGTGCGCCTACGCCGAAGTGCGCTAGCCGCGGGCCCCGCCCGTCACCGGATCCCGGGTCGTCAGGCAGTACGTGCCGCCCGCCGGGTCGCGCATCACGGTCCAGCCGGAGAAGCCGGCCACGAAGGCGGCTCCGAGTTCCTCGTGCCGCGCCCGGGTCGCCGCGACGTTCGCGCAGGCGAGGTCGAGGTGGGCGGAGGCCGGGCGTTCCTCGTCGAGGCGTTGCAGAAGCAGACGGACCGGCAGACCGGGCGGCGGCTTGACCACATGGAACTCGGGGAGGCTGCCCGGCAGCGACTCCCAGTCGGTGAGCAGCGCGCTCCAGAAGGCGACTTCGGTGTCGAAGGCCGAGGGCGCGGCGTCCACGCACACCTGGTCGAGCCGGCTGCCCCGCACCACGCCCGGGCGTGACGACTGCCCGCGCCAGGGATCCGCGCAGAACAACTGCCCACCGGGCGAACGCAACACGACGAGCGAACCGACGTCGGTCACGACGCCCGCGCCGAGCCGCACCGCCGCGGCGGCGAACTCCGCTACATCGTCCACACAGAAGTCGAGGTGCGCGCCACCGGAAGGCGGCCCGACCGCCTGCACCTTCACGCAGGCGTCGGCGCCGTCGGGAAGCAGGGTGACGAACTCGTCGTGTTCTCCGCGCAGTTCGGACAGTCGGGTGTCCGTGACCGCCGTCCAGAAGTCGCAGGCGGCGCCGAAGGCCTGCCGCGGTCGGTCGATGAAGGCGTACGTCCAACTGATCCTCATGGGCGCGATCGTAGAAGGCGCGCGTCGCCGCCACCCGCGTGAACCTTGACCCGCCCTTGCCTCGCCGTTCCCCGCCTATTGGCCTGCCCCTGTTCGCATTCAGGAATGGACCACATCACGTTCCTCGTGGCGGTCGTCATCGTGACGGCGCTCGCCTTCGACTTCACCAACGGATTCCATGACACGGCGAACGCGATGGCCACGTCCATCGCCACCGGCGCACTCGCTCCGCGTACGGCGGTCCTGATCAGCGGTGTCCTCAATGTGATCGGTGCCTTTCTGTCCACCGAGGTCGCCAGAACCATCTCGGGCGGCATCGTGGACGACACCCTCGTCACCCCGGGGATGATCTTCGCGGGGCTGGTCGGGGCGATCCTGTGGAACCTGCTGACCTGGCTGGTCGGACTGCCGTCGAGTTCCTCGCACGCCCTGTTCGGCGGGCTGATCGGGGCCGTGTGGGTCGGGGCGGGCAGCGACGGCGTCAACTTCGACAAGGTCGTCGAGAAGGTGCTGGTGCCGGCGGTGGCCTCGCCGGTCGTGGCCGGAGTCGCCGCGCTGCTGGCCACCTACCTCGCCTACCGGCTCACCGACCGCGCCCGCGAGGACTCCGTGACCAAGGGCTTCCGGATCGGTCAGATCGCCTCGGCGTCGCTGGTCTCCCTCGCGCACGGCACGAACGACGCGCAGAAGACCATGGGCGTCATCACCCTCACCCTGATCTCGGCCGGCGCGCTCGGCCACCACGCCGGACCGCCCCTGTGGGTGATCGCGTCCGCGGGCCTCGCCATCGGCCTCGGCACCTATCTCGGCGGCTGGCGCATCATCCGCACCATGGGCAAGGGCCTCACCGAGATCCAGTCACCGCAGGGCTTCGCCGCCGAAACCGCCTCCACCACCGTCATCCTGACGTCCGCGCACCTCGGTTTCGCCCTGTCCACCACCCAGGTCGCCTCGGGCAGCATCCTCGGCGCGGGACTCGGCCGCAGGCTCGCGGAGGTCCGCTGGGGCGTCGCGGGCCGCATGGCGGTCGCGTGGCTGATCACGCTGCCCGCCGCCGCGCTGGTCGGCGGCCTGGCGGCGAGCGTGGTGCGCAGCGGCGGTGACCTCGGTACGGCGGTCGTCGCCCTGGTCGGCGCGGCCTTCGCCGCGGGCATCGTGGCCGTCTCGCGGCGCAACCCGGTGCACGCGCACAACGTCAACGACGCACACGAGGTCACCCTGCGCACCGAGCCGCCCGCCAAGGTCGGCGCGGCCGCCTGAACGAAGGGAAGTCGCCATGCATCCGGACTGGACCGCGCTCGGCCAGGTGACCGCGGTGAGCATCGGCATCACCGTCGCCGTGGTCGTCGTCTTCGCCCTCGGCGTCCTCGCCCTGGCCCGGCTGGAGGGCGCCCGCGAACAGCACGGCCGTACCTCTGTCCTCGGCCTGACCCAGGCGGCGCTGTGCTTCCTCGCCTACGCGGCCGTGGTGGCGTACGGGATCGTGCTGCTCGTCCCGCAGTTCCACTGACCGGCACCGGCCGCCGCCCACGACGAAGGGGCCCAGCCGGGGAAACCGGCCGGGCCCCTTCGGCTGCCCGTGGACTTCAGGCCTTCTTGGTCTCCCAGAAGATCTTGTCGATCTGGGCGATGTAGTCCAGCGCCTTCTGGCCGGTCGCCGGGTCGGTCGAACCCTTGGCGGCGGAGAGGGCCTTGAGGGTGTCGTTGACCAGCTGGTGCAGCTCGGGGTACTTCTCGAAGTGCGGCGGCTTGAAGTAGTCGCTCCACAGCACGGACACGTGGTGCTTCGCGAGCTCCGCGCGCTGCTCCTTGATGGTGGTGGCACGCGCCTGGAAGTGCGGGTCGTCGTTGCCGGCCATCTTCTCCTGGATGGCCTTCACCGACTCCGCCTCGATGCGGGCCTGGGCAGGGTCGTACACACCGCAGGGAAGGTCGCAGTGTGCGCTGACCTTGACCTTGGGGGCAAACAGGCGGGAAAGCATGGAGCATTCCTTCCTCGTGATCGTCTTCTCACAGGGGACATTACTCCGTAGGGGAGCGGTTTTCGCGAGTGCCCCCATGGGCTTAGGACAAAAGTCCAGGGTGAGACTGAGACTGGTGGACGAAGAACCGGGGAGGTGCCGGGTGATGCCGGAGCTGTCGCAGGAGTCCGAGCGGGGGAGGTCGGCCGCGCCCTTCGGGGTGGCCGAGGTGACCGGTCCGTCCATGGTGCCCACGCTGTACCACGGGGACCGGCTCCTGGTGCGCTACGGAGTCCGGGTCAAGCCCGGTGACGTGGTCGTGCTGCGGCATCCCTTCCAGCAGGACCTGCTGGTCGTCAAGCGGATCTCCCAGCGGCGCGAGAACGGCTGGTGGGTGCTCGGGGACAACGCGTACGCCGGCGGCGACAGCACCGACTACGGCGTCGTGCCCGACGACCTGGTGCTGGGGCGGGTCCGGTTCCGCTACCGGCCGCGCAAGCCCGGGCCGCGTTCGCCCTGGGCGCTGCTGGGCTGGGCGCTGTCGGCGGCCAGGCCCGTGTGGTCGGGCAGGCCGGGGCGGGCCGCTTCGAGGCGTTTGCGGGCGCGGTAGGCCGCCACGTTGGCGCGGGTCGCGCAGCGGTCCGAGCAGTAGCGCCGGGAGCGGTTGGTGGAGGTGTCCAGGTAGGCGTTGCGGCAGGGCGCGGCCTCGCACAGGCCGAGCCGGTCCACGCCGTACTCGGTCAGGTGGAACGCCAGGCCCATCGCCGCGATCGCCGCGTAGCCCGCTGTCGCGTTGGAGGGGTGGTCCGCCAGGTGCATGTGCCACAGGGGACGGCCGTCGTCGTCGCGGACGTCGTGCCCGGAGATCTGCGGGCTCACCGGGAACTCCAGCAGCAGCGAGTTCAGCAGGTCCACGGCGAGCGTCTCGTCCCCCGTGTCGGCCGCCTCGAAGACCGCGCGCAGCCTTGCCCGGACCGAGCGGAACCGGGTGACGTCCGCGTCGGTGGTGCGGCGGGCCGCCGACTGGTTGTCGACGAACAGGTCGCGGACCGCCTCGACCGACGTCAGGGTGTCCTTGCCCCGGACCGGTTCCTCCGTGTTGACGAGGCGCACGGCGTAGTCCGAGTAATAGGCCAGTTCCACGTATAGTCCTTACGGTGGGCTTGGTCGTCGTGGGTGCGCGCTTGTAACCGCTGGTGGTGCTTCCAGGGTATTACGACGCAGGGGCTGGAGGACGGACCCCGGGACACCCCGCTGTTCGCCCGAAGGAGCACGCCGAGGGGGCGGTACGGAACCCCGTACCGCCCCCTCGGTGTGTGTGACGTCAGAGCACCTTGGACAGGAACGACTGCGTCCGCTCGTGCTGCGGGTTCGTCAGTACCTCGCGCGGGTGACCGGACTCGACCACCACGCCGCCGTCCATGAAGACCAGGCTGTCGCCCACCTCGCGGGCGAAGCCCATCTCGTGGGTGACGACGATCATCGTCATGCCGGACTCGGCGAGGTCGCGCATGACGTCCAGGACGTCACCGACCAGCTCCGGGTCGAGCGCCGAGGTCGGCTCGTCGAACAGCATCAGCTTCGGGTCCATGGCGAGGGCCCGGGCGATGGCGACGCGCTGCTGCTGGCCACCGGAGAGCTGCGAGGGGTAGCTGCCCGCCTTGTCGGCCAGGCCCACCCGGTCCAGGAGCTCCAGGGCGCGCTGCCGGGCCTGGCTCCTGCTCACGCCCTTGACCTGGACCGGTGCCTCCATGACGTTCTCCACGGCCGTCATGTGCGGGAACAGGTTGAAGCGCTGGAACACCATGCCGATGTCCCGCCGCTTGCGGGCGACCTCGCTGTCCTTCAGCTCGTAGAGCCTGTCGCCCTTCTGGCGGTAGCCCACCAGCTCCCCGTCCACGTACAGGCGGCCGGCGTTGATCTTCTCCAGGTGGTTGATGCACCTGAGGAACGTCGACTTGCCGGAGCCGGAGGGGCCGATGAGGCAGAACACCTCGCCGGACTTCACCTCCAGGTCGATGCCCTTGAGGACCTCGAGCGGGCCGAAACTCTTGTGGACGCCTTCGGCTTTGACCATGGCGGTCATGCGGTGCCTCCCGTCGACGCCGAGCGGTTGGACAGGGACAGCACGTTCGCCTTGATCTTCTGGAACGGCGTGGCCGGCAGCGAACGGCTGGAGCCACGCGCGTAGTACCGCTCCAGGTAGTACTGGCCGATGCTGAAGAGCGAGGTCATCAGCAGATACCAGGCCGCCGCCAGGAACAGCATCTCGGCGGGCGCGCCGGAGGTCTGGCCGATGTCCTGGGCCGCGCGGAGCAGCTCGGGATACTGGACGACCGAGACCAGGGAGGTCGTCTTCAGCATGTTGATGACCTCGTTGCCCGTCGGCGGCACGATCACGCGCATCGCCTGCGGGATGACGATCCGGCGCAGGGTCTTGGCGTGGCTCATGCCCAGGGCGTGCGACGCCTCGGTCTGGCCCTCGTCGACCGAGAGCAGACCGGCACGGCAGATCTCCGCCATGTACGCGGCCTCGTTGAGGCCGAGGCCCAGCAGCGCCGTCAGGAACGGGGTCATGAAGTCCGACCACTCGTCCTTGTAGAGCGGCCCGAGGTTGATGTACTCGAAGACCAGGCCCAGGTTGAACCAGACGATCAGCTGCACCAGGACCGGGGTGCCGCGGAAGAACCAGATGTAGAACCACGCGATCGACGAGGTCACCGGGTTCTTCGACAGGCGCATCACGGCGAGCAGGACGCCGCCGACGATGCCGATCACCATGGACAGCACGGTCAGCAGGAGCGTTTTGCCCACGCCGTTCAGGATCCGGTCGTCGAAGAAGTAGTCCGGGATCGCGCCCCAGTTGATCTTGCCCTGGGAGAACGCGTAGACGACCCCGGCCAGCAGGGCGATGGCGACGACGGCGGAGACGTACCGCCCGTAGTGCCGGACCGGGATGGCCTTGATGGCCTGCGGTCCGGCCGGGGGCGTGTCGGACGGCCCCGGCGTCTTGTCGATGTCAACAGTCACGGATGTTGCCTTTCAGTGCCGCTGCGTCGCGTCACTTGCCGCCGTTGATGGTGGCTTCCTTGATGGCGCCGTCCGTGACGCCCCACTTCTTCATGATCTTCTCGTACTCACCGTTCTTGATGAGCGCGTCCAGCGCGGCCTTGAGGGCGTCCCGCAGCTGCGTCTGGTTCTTGGCGACCGCGATGCCGTACGGAGCGGCCTCGACCTGCTCGCCGACCAGCTGGAAGTCGTTGCCGCCACCGGAGGTCTTCACGGCGTACGCGGCGACCGGGAAGTCGGACGAGCCGGCGGCCGCGCCGCCCGCGCGCAGACGCGTCTGGGCCTGCTGGTCGTTGTCGAAGGGCTCGATGGCGATCTTCTTGCCGGACGGGCACTTCTTCGACTCGGCCTTGGCGAGGTCCTCGGAGACCGTGCCGCGCTGCAGCACGATCTTCTTGCCGCACAGGTCGGACCAGGTCTTGATGCCCTGGTCGTCGCCCTTCTTGGTGTAGATCGAGACACCGGCGGTGAAGTAGTCGACGAAGTCGACGCCCTCACCGACCTTCTTGCCGGTGTCGGAGTCGATGCCCTCCTGGCGGTCCTTGGTGTCGGTCATCGCGGACATGGCGATGTCGTACCGCTTGGAGCGCAGACCGGTGATCAGCGTGTCGAAGGTGCCGTTCTCGAACTGGAAGTCGACACCGAGCTGCTTGCCCATGGCGGCGGCGAGGTCCGGGTCTATGCCGACGACCTTGCCGGAGCTGTCCTTGAACTCGACCGGTGCGTACGCGATGTCCGAGCCGACCTTGATGACGCCCTTGTCACGGATCGACTGCGGCAGCTTGTCGGCCAGCGGGGCCGCGGTCGTCGCGGTCTCGCTGGCCGATCCGGTGTCCTTGGTCTGGTCACCGCACCCGGTGAGCATCAGCGCGCCTGCGACCGCGATCGCACCGACCGCTGCTAGCCGGGAGTGCGCGGCGGTCGTACGACGGGTGGAGCTTGCGGTCATGGTGGGTTCCTCCGGCGGATGGGTGGAGTTGCCGATGGGGCTGAGCACTGCCGATGGGTTCGGCAATGCCGTGGACTGCCGGCGGTGCCGGCAGTGCCTGGACTGCCGACGGTGCCGGCAGTGCCGCGGGTCGACGGGAACACACGTCTTCGAGTGTCGCGACCTCGTGTGATTACGGCATCTTGCCATTCGGACTGCGCCATTCTGGGGGCCAGCCATGTCAAAATCGGATAACGGGCGATCCCCGAACCGCACCACTCCGGTACATCACGGCCGGACCTTCTGCGGGAATCTTTCCTTCCGGCGGGAAAATCTTCGGTATGCCCCGGGAATCCGATACGGGGCCCGAAGGATTCGCCGACGCGTGAGCGGTTGCCGAGGGTTTGTCCAGACCTTGTCCTGATTTTGGACGAAGAGTCAGGACGCCCGTGTGTGACCTTCGCGTTATGGACTCGTCGTCGGCGCCGTCCGTCCGGTAAGAAGGGTCTTTACACCCCTCATCCGGGGCTCGGGGCGCGTGTGCGGCGCGCCCATCGCGTATGCGCCCGTACGTATCACGTACACAGCACGACCACGGCCGTACGCGGTCCCGCCCACGCCTCACCAGGAGTGGCCACCCTCAAACCAATGAAGATTTAAGAGGTAAAACGAAGTGGCAGCGGAGATCGTCAATCCTCGCAGCGAGAGCACGACGGACGATACGGACGATGCGGACCGTACGGGCCGGGAGGGCGGTGCGGAGCCCCTCGACTCCTTCGATCCGGCGTTCGCGCTCCACCGCGGCGGCAAGATGGCCGTGCAGGCCACGGTGCCGGTCCGTGACAAGGACGACCTGTCCCTGGCGTACACGCCCGGCGTCGCGAAGGTGTGCAGCGCGATCGCGGAGCAGCCGGAGCTCGTGCACGACTACACGTGGAAGTCGTCGGTCGTGGCCGTCGTGACGGACGGTACGGCCGTGCTGGGGCTCGGTGACATCGGGCCCGAGGCCTCCCTCCCGGTGATGGAGGGCAAGGCGATCCTGTTCAAGCAGTTCGGCGGCGTGGACGCGGTCCCGATCGCGCTGAACTGCACGGACGTCGACGAGATCGTCGAGACTGTGGTGCGGCTCGCGCCCTCGTTCGGCGGGGTCAATCTGGAGGACATCTCGGCGCCGCGGTGCTTCGAGATCGAGCGGAAGCTCCAGGACGCGCTGGACATCCCCGTCTTCCACGACGACCAGCACGGTACGGCCGTGGTGACGCTGGCCGCCCTGCGGAACGCCGCGCGGCTGAGCAAGCGGGCGTTGGGGGATCTGCGGGCCGTCATTTCCGGCGCCGGTGCGGCGGGTGTCGCGATCGCGAAGATGCTGGTCGAGGCCGGGGTCGGGGATGTCGCGGTGGCCGACCGCAAGGGTGTCGTGTCGGCGGACCGGGACGATCTGACGCCGGTGAAGCGGGAGCTGGCCGGGTTCACGAACAAGGCGGGCATCAGCGGGTCGCTGGAGGTGGCGCTGGCCGGGGCCGATGTGTTCATCGGGGTGTCCGGCGGGACGGTGCCGGAGGACGCGGTGGCGTCCATGGCCGACGGGGCGTTCGTTTTCGCCATGGCGAATCCGACTCCTGAGGTGCACCCCGAGGTCGCGCACAGGTACGCGGCCGTGGTGGCCACCGGGCGGTCGGACTTCCCGAACCAGATCAACAACGTGCTGGCGTTTCCGGGGATCTTCGCGGGTGCCTTGCAGGTGCGGGCGTCGCGGATCACGGAGGGGATGAAGCTGGCTGCCGCGGAGGCGCTGGCGGGTGTCGTCGGGGACGACCTCGCGGCCGACTACGTCATCCCGTCGCCGTTCGACGAGCGGGTCGCGCCGGCGGTGACGGCTGCGGTGGCGGCGGCTGCCAGGGCCGAGGGTGTGGCTCGGCGGTGACGTCGTAGCGCGGTGATGTGTGGCCCCGTCCGGGTTTGGGCGGGGTCGTTTCTTTTGGGTGCGGCTGTTTGGTGGGTGGTGTGGGGTGCCTGCGGCGGCCTGCGCGGGTGTGGTGGGGGTGCGCGTAGCGCCTGCGCGGGTGCGGGCCGCCTCAGTCGGCACGGGTGGGCGCAGCGGCACCCACTCCGTGAGCCTGGCAAGAGGGTGTGTCTCACAGGGGCAGGTGGTTCCCCGGGTCCGTTCGGGAACCTATCGTCAAGGTCATGTTCGCTGTCTACGCCGCCCGAATCGACCGCGACCAGCCACTGGCCGGCCTGGAGTTGGGAGAGCGTCCGGCTCCCGAGGTCCGCCCCGGCTGGAGCACCGTCACGGTCAAGGCCGCCTCCCTCAACCATCACGACCTGTGGTCCCTGCGCGGCGTCGGCCTCGCCGAGGACAAGCTGCCGATGATCCTCGGCTGTGACGCCGCCGGCGTCGACGAGGACGGCAACGAGGTCGTCCTGCACTCCGTGATCGGACAGAGCGGGCACGGGGTCGGTCCGAAGGAGCCCCGGTCCATCCTCACCGAGCGCTACCAGGGCACCTTCGCCGAGCAGGTCGCCGTGCCGACCTGGAACATCCTGCCCAAGCCCAAGGAGCTCTCCTTCGAGGAGGCCGCCTGTCTGCCCACGGCGTGGCTGACCGCGTACCGGATGCTGTTCACCAACGCGGGTGTACGGCCCGGCGACTCCGTACTCGTGCAGGGTGCCGGTGGTGGTGTCGCCACGGCCGCCATCGTGCTGGGGAAGGCGGCCGGGCTGCGGGTCTTCGCCACGAGCCGGGACGAGGCCAAGCGGAAGCGGGCCGTGGAGCTGGGGGCCGTGGAGGCCCTGGAGTCGGGGGCGCGGCTGCCGCAGCGGGTCGACGCCGTGATCGAGACCGTCGGAGCCGCCACCTGGTCGCACTCCGTGAAGTCGCTGAAGCCCGGCGGCACGCTGGTGATTTCCGGTGCCACCAGCGGTGACCGGCCCTCGCACGCCGAACTGACGCGGATCTTCTTCCTGGAGCTCAAGGTCGTCGGGTCGACGATGGGGACCAAGGACGAGCTGGAGGATCTGCTCGCGTTCTGCGCCGCCACCGGTGTGCGGCCCGTCATTGATGAGGTGCTGCCCATGGATCGTGCGCGGGAGGGCTTCGAACGGCTGACCTCGGGTGAGCAGTTCGGGAAGGTCGTGCTCATCAATTCGTAGTCCCTGGTGAGTGGTAGGTGCCGACGGCCGGTCCGGGTTCGGGCCGGCCGTTTGGTGTGTCAACTGGGGTTGACGGGTGTGAGGTGTCAACGTAGGTTGACGTCATGACCGAAGCAACGGATCTGGCCGAGCGGGCGGGCAACCGCGATCCACGGGTCGGCCTGCGGGCCGTCGCCGCTCTGCGCAGGCTGCTGGAGCAGTTGGAAGCCGTCCAGGTGCGCAACGCGCGCAATCAGGGCTGGTCGTGGCAGGAGATCGCCGCCGAACTCGGTGTGAGCAGGCAGGCCGTGCACAAGAAGTACGGGAGGCATTGATGTTCGAGCGGTTCACGAAGGACGCCCGGAGCGTGGTCAAGGGGGCGTTCGCGTATGTGGAGGGCGGTGCAGGCGGGCAGGTTGTGGAGCCGGAGCATCTGTTGCTCGCGCTGCTCGATCGGGAGGGCAGTCGTGGTTCCTTCGCGCTCGCCGCTGTGGGGCTCGGTGAGGGGAGGGAGTCCGTGCGGCAGGCGCTGGGGGCGGCACGGCGGCGGGCCGGGCTGTCGCAGGCCGAGGCCGACGCGCTCGCCGGGCTCGGGATCGATGTGGAGGAGATCGTCGCCCGGGTGGAGGAGGTGCACGGGGCGGGCGCCATGGCCGGTGACCGGAAGGACAAGGGGTGGTGGTCGGGGCGGGCCTCCTTCGGGCGCGGCGCCAAGGACGTTCTGGAGCGCTCCTTGCGGGTCGCGCTCGCACAGCGGGACCGGCACATCGGGGACGAGCACATCCTGCTCGCCCTGACCCTGCGCCCCGGCGTGCCGGCCGAGGTCCTCGCCGACCACGGGGTGACGTACGCGTCCCTGGTGCGGGTGCTGTACGGGGGCGGCGAGGCCAAGGCCGGGTGAGGGGCGGGGTCCGGCCGCTTACTTCTTCGGTGTGCGCAACAGGGCTCCTATGTGGGCGGCCGCCGTCGACAAGTGGCGTCGGGCGTCGCGCAGTTGGCCGGGGGTGACGCCGTGGTCGCGGGCCGCGTCGCGGATGTCGTCCCGGAAGCGGTCGAGCAGGCGGTCCAGGTCGCGGGCCGGGTCGCCGGTGGAGTCCGCGGCGTCCTCGTGGGCCCAGGCGGGTTCGTAGGCGGCCGGGAAGTCCTCGGCGGGGTGTGAGGGCATCGGCTGTGCGGCCGGCGTGCCGGTGCCGGTCCAGTCGAAGCCGAAGTCCTTGCCGTAGTCCTTGCCGAACTCGCCGACCTCCTTGGCCAGTTCGCTCAGGCCCTCGCGCAGTCCCGTGGGCCAGTCGCCGCGGGCGAAGTGGTCCTGGACCTGCTCCTGGACCCGGCGGGCGATGCGCTGCACCTGCTCCTGGGCCTGGGCGCGGGCCTGATCCTGAGCCTCCTTCGCCTGGCGGCGGGCGCGCTGGGCGTCCTCGCGGGCGCGGCGGCTCTCGTCCTTGGCGCGGCGGGCCTGTTCCTTCCACTCCTGCCTGGCGCGCCGCATCTCCTCCTTGGCGATGCGCCAGGCGTCCTTGTCGCCGTACTGTCCGAGATCTTCGAAGGGGGTGTCCTCCGTGCCACGGGCCTTGGTGCCCGGCTCCCGGCGGGCCTCGGTCGCGGCGGCGCGCATCTCGCGGCGCAGGTCGCCGGCGGCTCCGCGCACGTCGGCGCGGATCTCCGCCGCCAGTTCCGCGACCGACTCCCGGATCTCCAGTTCCAGATCGGCCAGTTCGCCGCTGCGGTCGGCCAGTTCGGCGCGGCCCGCGTCCGTGATCGAGTACACCTTGCGGCCGCCCTCGGTGGTGTGGGTGACCAGGCCCTCGGCCTCCAGCTTGGCGAGGCGGGGGTAGACCGTGCCCGCCGATGGTGCGTACAGCCCCTGGAAGCGCTCTTCGAGGAGGCGGATCACCTCGTAGCCGTGACGGGGAGCCTCGTCCAGCAGCTTCAGCAGGTAGAGGCGGAGGCGGCCGTGGGCGAAGACGGGGGGCATGTCAGAGCACCTTCTTGTCGATCGTGCTGTCGGCCGGGGCTCCGGTGTCGGCGGCGCCCCGGCCGGAGAGGGAATTGTCTCCCGAGCCGGCCTGCGGGGTGTCCTGTGGGTCGGCCGGTGAGCCGCCGGTGCCGGGCCGGGTGTCCCATGGTTCGTCGGGCTCGTCCTCCCTGGAGGGGCGGCGCAGCAGGGCGATCGAGCCGGAGACCGTCGTCGCTCGCAGCTTGCCCGTGCCCGCGCCCAGACGGCCCGTGATCTTGTGGGCGCCCCACTGGCCGTGCACCCGCAGATCGTCGAACGCGTTGGAGACCGCGCCGCTCGCCGTGTTCGCCTCGACCTCCGCGTCCGCCGGGTCCGGCAGCCGGATCGCGATCTCGCCGGAGACGCTGGTCAGCCGCACGTCCGTGGGGCCGCCGGGGTCGAGGTCGACGATCATGGAGCCGCTGACGGAGTCGGCCCGCACGGAGGAGCCGGAGCCCTCGACCACCGTGAGGTCGCCCGAGACGGAGTTGAACCGGAGGTCGCCGGTCACGTCCTGGGCCTCCACATTCCCGGAGACCGTGTCGGCGCGGACCGGGCCGGAGAGGCCCACGAGGGTGGTGTCGCCCGTGACGCCCTTCACCGCTGCCGGGCCGTCGATCCCGGAGAGCACCGCTGCCGCGCCGACCACGCCCAGCTCCACGCGGGTGGAGGGCGGGACGGCCAGGGAGACGACCGCGCTGCGGCGCCGGCCCTTGCGGTCGAGCCACTTGAGGAAGCCCTTCCAGGGCAGGTCCTCGTAGGCCACCGTGAGGGTGCCGCCCCGCTGGGTCACCACCAGCGGTGGTCCCTGGATCTCGGAGACCTCCAGGCGGGCGGAACCTTCGTCCGTGCCCACCACGTTCACCGTTCCGTCGACGAGACGCACGTGGAGCTCGCTCACAGGCTCGTCGAAGGTGAGTTTCCTGGGCTCCGCGACAGACCACTCGGACATGGACAGACCTCCCGACACGACGCGCCATATCGCGTCTTCTGTCATTCACGATATATCGTGGTCGGGGAAAGTCAAGGCGCTCGTTCCGGGGATGTGGAGGCGTGCGTCGAGGTGTACAAAAGTCCTCATAGAGGGGTGATTCGTCCTAGCGTGTGGCCATGCCGATGGAAGCCGACCGCACCCCTCCCGCCCCTGGGGCGCTGCTGTTGTGCCGGGCGGTGCCCGGGGCCGTCGCCCCCGTCGCCCATCTGCTGCGGGAGCGTATGCAGCTCACCCGGGCGGGTGACGAGTGGTGCGTGCTCGTACCCGAGGGCGGGCCGTGGCGGGAGGACACCGGCGAGCCCGTCGACCGCGTGGTCACCGGCTGGGCCACGGCCCTCGCCGTCGGCGCGCCCTGGCCGGTTCTCGGCCTGTGGTGGGACGCCGACCACGCGGGCTTCACGCTCGCGTCCGGCTTCCGCCGCCCGGTCGGATTCGTCTGGCTCGCGAACGGGGTCCCGGTGGGGGAGGAGGAGGCGATGCGCACCTTCGCCGCGCGCGTGGGCCTCGACCCCGTCCTGGACCCCCAGGCCCTGGACCAGCTGACGAAGCCCGACTCCGCCGCCGACGCCCGCACCCGCATGCGCGGCCTGCTGGCGGTCCTCGCGCGCGTGGGCGTC
This sequence comes from Streptomyces sp. NPDC007991, assembly GCF_042958445.1. Taxonomy (NCBI): domain Bacteria; kingdom Bacillati; phylum Actinomycetota; class Actinomycetes; order Kitasatosporales; family Streptomycetaceae; genus Streptomyces; species Streptomyces sp. NPDC007991. The sequence goes on along the minus strand of NZ_JBIBJD010000012.1, from coordinate 211,371 downwards.
ACCCTGCCCCCGGCACTCGCCCCCGGCGAGCCCGCCGACCGCCTCCGGGAAGCCGCCGCGCTCCAGCCGGACAGCCTCCCGGTCGAATGGCCGGGCCGATGCGAGGCGCTCGCGGAGCGCGACACCGCCGGCCACGGCAGCCGCCTCGGCCCCTGGCTGCCCTGGACCGGCGGCCCCGGGGCCCGCGCCCTGGCCCTCGCCCAGGTGGCGGCGGGCGTACCGCTCACGGCCCGGGGCCTGCGGCGGCGCGACGGCGGCTTGATCGCGGCGGGGGTCCTGTTCCTCGCCCACGGCTTGCTGAGCCTGGCCTACGGCCTCACCCACCCCCTCGACTGACCGTCCGGGGACGTCCTATTCCTCGTCCTCGTCGTCCAGTCGCGCCAGCCACGTGGCCAGCCGCTCCACCGGCACCTCGAAGTCGGGGTTGAGATCGACGAACGTCCGCAGCTGCTCGGCGAGCCACTCGAAGGTGACCTCCTCCTCGCCGCGCCGCTTTTCCAGCTCCTCGATGCCGCGGTCGGTGAAATACAACTCGTGCTCCTGATCCGGACGGGGCAAGCCCTTCTGCCAACCCCTCCAGGGTAGGCCGTGCGGCCTTGCGGGACCCTGGCCGGGAACGGATGGGGTCACGGGCAGCCGACCTGGGTATGACTCTCGTCTGGTGCACGTGGGCGCCGGCCGTGCTCGATCGGTCGGCGGGGGACTCGACGGGGGACGAGATGAGCCACATCCAGGATGTCCAGCTGCCGGACGGCACGGTGATCACCGCGCGGATCGGCGAGGGCGAGGCGTACGACGACCAGGAAGACGTCGGTTTCACCGAGGCCGCCCTCGCGAAGGTGGAACAGCTCCAGGATTTGATCAAAGGTGTGGGCACCTCCGTCCTCGACGCCGCCAAGGCGGCCCGCCCCAGTGAGGCCGCCATCACCTTCGGTGTGGAGCTGACGGCCAAGGAGGGCGTGGCGTTCGCCGTGCTCGCCAGGGGTGAGACCAAGGCATCCCTGCAGGTGACGCTCACCTGGCAACTCGGCGGCGGACCCGCGCAGGAGCCCGGCCCGGCATGACCGAACGCAGCGACCGCCTGTACGAGCTCGCCCGGGCGGCCACCGTTCACCTGCTGGCCGTCGGGGACGACGACAGACCTCTGTGGGGGAGCGGCTTCTTCGTCGCGCCGGGATGGGTGCTGACCGCCGCCCATGTACTGCGTCCGCACCTCGCGGCGGACACCTCGGTCACCTTCCGCGTACGCGGCCAGGGCATCGACGCACAGGCCCACCTGGAGCAGTGGTTGCTCACCGAGCCGCGCCGGCCCACCGTCCCGGCGGAGGAGGACCTGGCACTGGTGCGGCTGGCGGGGGATCCCGCACAGCACCCGCACGAGTGCGTGTGGATCCCCGACCGGGCCGTGCGCCACTGTGGCGCGCTCAAGGCGTGCGGGTACTACCCGGGGCCGCCGGACACCCACTTCCGGATCGTGGACGCCGAGATCAACGGCCATGAGGACGCCTACGGGCTGATCATCAAGCCCGACATCGACTTCCCCAGCGGAATGTCCGGCGGTCCGCTGGTCGATCCCGTCAGCGGAGCCGTCGTCGGCCTGATCAAATCGCGCCGGAGGCAGCAGGACGGCGGCAAGGCGGTGGCGATCTCGGCGCTGCGCCGTTTCGGGGCGACGTACCGAGCGGTCATGGCCGCCCACGACCGTTGGCACGGCGACGAACCGCTGTCCCCGACCGGGGACAATTGGATCGACCTGCAGGACGCCCCGGCGGCGGACAGCGGCGAGTACTGGACGCCGGCCGATCGCCGCGAGGCCCTCCGGCTGCTCGCCGAACTGCCCACGCCGCCCGACGCGCCCACCGTCGAACTGCTGGCGAAGAAGGCACGGAGCAACAACCTGTGGCCGGACACCACACTCGAGCTACTGACCTGGCGCGACGGTGCCGGACTGCTCTACGAAGGGGGCCGGCCGCTCGAGGCGCTCACCTTCCTGCGCTTCCTGATGTGCGTCGAGAAGTACACCCGCACCAGGGGCGGCGACTGTGACGCGCTCAGCCGGTGGATCGAAAAGCGGCTGCGCAAGGAGCCCCGCAGGGCCATGCACGATTTCGTCCGGGAGGTCAGCCTGCCGGACGCGCTGCTTCCGGCCCCCGACGACAAGGCGGAGCGGATGGTGATCCCTTACCCCGGCCCGGGCGAGGGCCCCACCGTGGCGGTCCTGCTCGACCCGGTGATCGGCGCTCAGTCCCCCCGGTTCTTCTGGCAGGTCTGGTGCGACGACGGCGAGGGCGAGCCCCTGCTGTACGAGGCCGATGGCTCCGTCCACGGATTCCGGCCCGAGGACCTGGTCCAGGCCCTGCGGGAGCCCCTGGGCAGGCTGCTGAGGGCCAAGGACCACGCCGACCGGCCCGTGCCGCTCGAAGTGGCCCTGCCCTCCGAGTACTTCGACATGGCCGTGCACCGCTGGCGGTTCGACGACATAGCGGAACTGGACGACACGGGGCACCTCGGGGCGCGCCGCCGTGTGGTCCTGCGCGCCCTCGAGCGCCGGGGAGATCCGGACAAGCTCTGGGCCGACCGCTGGCAGAGCATGACCGGCCTGCGGCGTTTCAGCAGCTGGCGCACGCTCGTGGAGGAAGCCGTGCCCGGCTCTCGCGGCTACCGCAACGCCGAGGCGCACCGCATCCCCGTCATGTGCCGCCCCGCCGGACGCGACCCCGGGCGCACCGCCATGCGGCTCGCCCTGGACAACGGCCACGGTGTCGCGCTCTGGCACATCGACGGACACGCCTCGCGGACCTGTCCCGAGACGTGCGACACGCTCTACGCCAAGGCGGAGGAACTGCTCGGCACCGTCGGATCCCTCGCCGAACTTCCCGACCGTCTGCGACACGTGCGCCAGGAGATCAGCGAGCACCGGGTCGAGCGCCCCTGGGCCGAACCTCTCGCACTGCTGTACGACGATCCGCGCCGCCCGCTGCCTCCCGAGGACGCGGAACCCCTGGACGCGCCGCTGTGAGCGACGTGTGGCACGTACGCGACGCGTGGGCCGAGCGTCCGGAAACGCCAGTGGGGCAGGCCCGTTGTGGGTACATTTTCAGGGGCCCGTTGTGGGTGCACACAACGCCCCCGTCGGCCAGGGCGTGGACGACCACCGACCGTCGACGAGGAGCACATCATGAGCGAGTGGTTCGTCTACCGCGGCACCGGGCAACCGGATCCGGGCGGCATCGACCGGCTGCCCGACCCGCCGGCGTGGCGGAGGTTCGACGCCCCGGTCGTGCCGTACGACGTACCGGGGCCAGACTCCTCCACCCGCCGCAGGCTGGGCGAGGACGCCGCCCCGCTGCCCATCCAGGACTCCGGCACCCTCGAACTCGTCAACGCCGCTCTTTACCTGCGGCGACCGCTCCTGGTCACCGGCGAACCGGGCGTGGGCAAGTCGACCCTCGCACACGCCATCGCCTACGAACTCGAGCTGGGCCGGGTCCTGGAATGGCCGATCGTCAGCCGTAGCGAACTGCGCGACGGGCTCTACACCTACGACGCCATCGGCCGTCTCCAGGACTCCCAGCTGCCCGGCGACGACTCGTCCCGGGACATCGGCCGGTACATCAAGCTCGGCCCGCTCGGTACCGCGCTGCTCGCCGCCGACCGGCCTCGCGTGCTGCTCATCGACGAGCTGGACAAGAGCGACATCGATCTGCCCAACGACCTGCTGAACGTTCTGGAGGAGGGCAGGTTCGCCCTCCCCGAGCTGGAGCGGATCGCCGACCACACCCCCGTCGTCCACGTCCTCACCGACGACGGCCGCCGAGTCCCGGTGACGGGCGGACAGGTCCGCTGCCGGGCCTTCCCCTTCGTCCTCATGACCAGCAACGGGGAGCGCGAGTTCCCCGCACCGCTGCTGCGCCGCTGCATCACGCTCGACCTCAAGGCTCCGCGCGACGAACGCCTGGCCGCCCTGGTCCAGGCGCACTTCGGACAGGGTTCCTACGACGACAACCGCGACCTGGTCGACCGCTTCACGCAGGCCGAGGCGGACGGTGCCCTGCGCCCCACCGACCAGCTGCTCAACGCGATCTTCCTCGCTCAGCACGCGGCCCGGGGCGAGGTCCACCGGCGCGGGGAGATCTCGGACCTGCTGATGCAGCCCCTGGACCGGGGGCCGCGCTAGCCGATGACCGACCAGGCCCCCCGCACCCCGCCCGGCGACGTGACCTCCACGCTCACGGCGCTGGTCGCGCGCATGCGGGACGCGGGTATCGGGCCGGGCGTGGAGGAACTCGCGGACGCCCTGTGGCTGGCCCGCTGGCTCCCGGACCCGGCGGAGACGGCCCTCCCGTCCGCCGCGGACGCGGCCCGCACGGACCTCCCGCCGGCTGACGGCGACGCCGGCCCGCCCGTGCCGCCCCCTCGCCCACCGGTCACGGACGGCGAACCGCAGTCGCCCGACGGGGCCCGGCTGTTCGCCCCCGGGGCAGGCGCCGCCGACGGCGCGGCTCCCATGGAGCCCATCCGCGTCCCGACCGCACCCGCCCTGCCCGAACCCCTGGCCCTGCAAAGGGGGTTACGGCCTCTCCAGAGGTACCGGGCGCCCGTCCGCCCCGTACCGCGCGTTCTGGACGAACATGCCACCGCCCACCGGGCCGCCGAGTCCCGGTTCATCCTGCCGGTCCTGCGCACCGACCGGCGACGCGAGGCGCGGCTCATGCTCCTGATGGACGTCTCCACCTCGACCGTGGTGTGGCAGCAGGCGCTCGACGAACTGCGCCAGGTCTGCGTACGCGCCGGTGCCTTCCGCGAGGTGCGAGTGCGGTACCTGCACGAGACTGCGGGCGGACTGCCCGGTTGGGCCACCATCCCGGAACCTGCCGGTCCGCTGCACGCCCCGGAACAGCTGAGCGATCCGACGGGGCGCTGCGTGACTCTGGTTCTCAGCGACTGCGCCGGACCCATGTGGCGCTCCGGCCGTATGCAGCGGCTGCTGCACCGGTGGGCCGCTGCGGCGCCCGTGGCCGTCGTGCAGCCGCTCCCGCAGCGGATGTGGCTGCGTACCCACCTGCCCGCCCGGCGCGGTCTGCTCCACCGGTGCGAAGGACCCGCGGGCGCACTGGAGTTCCGGCCCGACCGGGGACGGGCCGAGCATGCCGCGCTGCCCGTGCCCGTGCTCGCTCCGCGCCGGGAGTCGGTGGAGGGCTGGGCACGTCTGGTGTCCGGCGCCACCGAGCAGTCGCTGGCGACGGCGGCGGGGTGGGTGCGCCGCGATCACCCGGCGTCCGGGGCGGCGGTCAGGGCCTCCGAGGAACTGACCGGCCTGGACCGTGTCCGTGCGTTCTGGCGCCCGGCCTCCTCGGAGGCCCGCCGACTCGCCGTGTACCTGTCCGCGGTGCCCCTCTACCTGCCGGTCATGCAGCTCGTCCAGCACGCCATGCTCTCGGGAAGCGGGCCTGACGTGCTCTCCGAGGTGCTGCTCAGTGGCCTGCTCAAACGCCGGGAGGACCCGGACGACCCGTGGGCGGTGTGCTACGAGTTCCTGCCCGGAGTCGCCTCGGAGCTGCGATCGCGGCTCGCGGTGGACGACGCCGACCTGCTGCTCAAGCACTGCTCCGATTACGTGGAGCGCAGGTTCGGGCGCGACGTGCGGAACTTCCCCGCCCTGGCCGGGGCGTTCCTGCGCGGCTCGGTGACCCCTGGTGAGGACCTCACGACGGCACTCGCCTCGGACCAGAGCGAACCCGTCGGGCTGCGGGCGTTCGCCGAGGTGTCGGCGGCGGTGCTGCGGGACCTCGGCAAGCGCATGCCGGCCGTGCCGGTACGGGCGGAGCTGAGTGTGCGAGAACTGCTGGCACGGGGCCGGGAGGCCCTCGAGCGCTTCGGGCAGGAGGGCTTGACCAGGGAACTCGATGCCGCAGTCGGATATCTGCGGCAGGCGCTGGAGGCCGCAGGGACCGAGCCGGAGCGGGCCGTGGCCGCTGTGAGGCTGGCCGACGCGCTGTGGTCCCGTTGGCAGGTGCGAGGCGTCGGGGAGGACCTCCGGGAGGCCTGGCAGACGATCGGCGACGTCGAGGACCTCAGCGCCTGGGGACGGGTGGTGCGGGGGCGGGTCTGCCTCGCCCAGGCCATGGAGCTGGTCAAGCGGGACATCGGGTTCGACGGCATCCCCGACGGCCTCAGGCAGTGGGCCGGCGCGGCCGCGCTCGACGAGCACCGGGCGGAGGACTTCGCCCGTGCCGTGCTGCTGTACCTGGCCGACCGGGACTTCACCTCCGCACTGCACGACCCGGACACGACGGCCGAGCACCGGCACGGCACCGCGCTCGCACTGGCCTACCTCCGTCGCGTCGTCGCCGACTCGGGAGCGGACGCGGCCGGACCGGACGGCCCTTACCCGGCATCCGGCCCCGAGGAGTGGTACGTCACCCATCTGCACCGGGCCGTCGAGGCCGCCGACGTGGCCCTGGAGTCCTCCCAGGACGAACAGGCATACGCGGCCAGGGGCCGGCTGTGGCTCGACCTGGCGCGCCAGTACGCGGGGCACGGCCGTACCTCCGCCGCCGCGCCGGACGAGCGACGCGCGGCCGAGGCCGCCCTACGCGCCACCGACGACTTCCTTGCCGCGGTCCGTGACGAGACCGCCCTCCCGGACACCGAGCGCTGCACGCTCTGGCTGGACATGGCGAGCGCCATCGAGATCCACCAGCCGCCGCGCGACGACGGCCGGGAACGCCGCTCGCTGATGTACGCGGTGGAAGCGGCCCTGGAAGCCGCCGGTGACGACAGGACCCTGAGGTTCGCCTGCCATGCGCGGGCCGCGCGCATCCACCGCGTCCGCTACGACCGCTCTGGCGACCAGCTGCAACTGGACCGGGCCATCGACGCCTGGTCGGAGGCCGAACCACTGCTGGACGAGGACGACCCGCGGCGGCCCGACGTGCTGTCCGACTTCGGGCGGGCCCTGCTCGAACGGGCGAGCACCGCGGGCATGCCCGGCGACATCACCCGGGCCATCGACCTCATGCGCCGGGCGGTCGACGCGTCCTTCCCGGACGATCCCCGCCTGCCGCTGCGCAGGCAGCATCTGGGCACCGCCCACTTCCTGCGCTTCGGGCTTCAGGAGGTGCTGTCCGACCTGTACGAGGCGGAGTGGCTGTTCGGTGAGGCGGCCCGGGGATCCGACGACCCCGGTTTCCTCGGGCAGTGCTGGCTCAACCGCGGGACCGCCCAGGAGTTCCTGCACAGCCGCACGGGCGTGCTCGCGCGGCTGCACCAAGCGGCCGACTGCTTCTCCCAGGCTGCCGACCACGCCCGGGAGGCGGGTGACGACGAGACCCGCTCCGTCGCCCTGCAGTCCCGGGGACAGGTCCACGAGCGGCTCGGACGGACGGGCCCGGCCCTGGCCGACTACCGTCGCGCTCTGCCCCTCACGCAGGACTCCGCCCGCCGTGAGCACCTCCGCTCCCGCATCGCCCGCTTGGAATCCGAAACGGCGGACGAGTGACCGCGCCCGTCGACGACGCCCACATACCCCTGCCCGACGTCCCCCGACCGGACCACACCGACCACCCGGTATTCGCGGCGATCCTCGCCGAGCTCCGTGCCCGGGAAGGGGAGCCAGTGGTCGTCGCCCAGTACGAGGACGCCCCATGACGGCGCACCACCCGCCGTGGCCGCATGTCCTGCTCGACACCTCCGCCCACCGGGCCACACCCTTCCGGCAGTTCGTGCTGAAGCTCCACAGCCGCTGCAACCTCGACTGCACCTACTGCTACCTCTACCGGGGCCAGGACGCCGGCTGGCGCGACCGCCCGCCGCGCGTGCCCGAGGACACCATGCGGCACGCCGCCGCCCGCATCGCCGAGCACGTCCGCGCGCACGCTCTCGACGGGATCCGTGTCGAGTTGCACGGTGGTGAGCCCCTCCTCACCGGCCCGGGCCCCGCCCTGGTCTACACCCGGGCCGTCCGCGAGGCAGTGCCGAACGGATGCCGGGTCACCGCCACCCTGCAGACCAATGGCACCCGGCTCACGGCCCCGGCGCTCGACGTGCTCGCCGAGGCCGGCATCCGGGTCGGTCTCAGCCTCGACGGCGGCCGCGCCGCCCACAACGCCCGCCGCGTCGACCGCGCCGGCCGCCCCGCCTGGCCCGCGGCCCGGGCGGCCGCCCGCGCGCTCGCCGCGCGCCCTGCCTGCTATGCGGGCATCCTGTGCACCATCGACCTGGACGCCGACCCGCTGGACGTCTACCGGTCGCTGCTGGAGCTGGACCCGCCGGCGGTGGACTTCCTCCTGCCACACGCCAACTGGGGCCACCCGCCCCCGGGGGTCTTCCCGCAGCGCCCCGGACGCCACCGCCCGCACCCCGCCCCCTACGGTGACTGGCTGGCCACCGTCTTCGACGCCTGGTGGGACGAGCGGCGACTGCGCACCCGCGTCCGGCTCTTCCAGGAGATCGCCGCCCTGCTGCTCGGCGCGCCCAGCAGGGCCGAGGCCGTGGGACTGTCGCCGATGGCCGCCGTCGTGGTCGAGACGGACGGCGCGATCGAGCAGGTCGACTCCCTGAAGTCGGCCTACGCGGGCGCGGCGGAGACCGGGCTGGACGTCTTCCGGAACTCCTTCGACGAAGCCCTGCGCCACCCCGGCGTCGCCGCCCGCCAGTTGGGCGAACGAGCCCTGGCCGCGGAGTGCCGGGGCTGCCCCGTCGGGAGGGTGTGCGGAGGCGGCAACTACGTGCACCGGTACGCGCCCGGCACAGGCTTTTGCCACCCCAGCGTCTACTGCGCTGACCTGGAACGGCTTGTCCGGCACATCGCCCGACGACTCGCACGGACCGCACGGGACACGGCTCCAGATAACTGATCACTCGTCAACTTTGCGCTGATCGAGCCCTTTTGACGCACAATTGAATACCCTGTGCACAGTCGTGACCAGGTTCAGTTGAGGGGACAGCGAGATGGCGGCGGAGCTCGGACACGTCACAGTGATCTTCGCCGGGCAGAGCGAATCCTGGGCCAAGTGGATCGAGCACCAGATCCGGGCCGCCGGGCGGGCCACGACGCTGGTGCGCTGGAATCCGCTGCGGCGCCCGGCCACCGCCGAGGCGCTGAACGACCTGCTGAGTGCCCCGGGCCGGATCCTGCTCGTCATCGACGACTGGCACGAACAACTGGACCGCGACCGCTTCGACGCCTGGGCCGGCGTGCTCAGGCGACTGCTGACGGAGCACGGGGACCGCGTCGCCGCCGTCAGCGTCACCGCCCGGCCGATGCCCTCCGCCGCCATCGCCCTCGCCCCCGTCGAACTGCGCGGCCTCACTCCCGAGGTGGCCCGCGGCCGCGTCCTGGACCTCGCGGGCATCGCGGGCCCCGTCGCCCCGGACCTCAGCCGCGGCCCGCGTTTCCCGGACGACCCGCCGGCGGTGTGGGGCGGCGTACCGCGGCGCAACCACCGCTTCGTCGGTCGCTCCGAACTGCTGGAGCAGGTGTACGGAGCGTTCTCGGCGACCGGTCGGGACGGTGCCGCCGTGGCGTTGCGCGGGCCCAGCGGGAACGGCAAGACGCAGCTCGCGATGGAGTACGTCCACCGGTACGCGGGCGAGTACGACATCGTCTGGTGGATCAGCGCCGCCCAGCGCGTCACCGCGCGTCAGCAGTTCGCCGAGCTCGCCCCGGCCATGGGTGTTCCGGGCACCGGCGACCTGTCGGCCACCATCAAGGCGGTACAGCGTGAGCTCGACGGCACCGCCCGCCCCTGGCTGCTCGTCCTGGACGGGGCCGACGAGCCCGAGCGGCTCAGCGGGCTCGTCCCCGACGGACGTGGACACGTCCTCGTCACCACCCACCGAGGTGAGTGGTCGGCCCACGCCGAGGTCATCGACGTGCCGGCCTTCGCCCGCCGGGAGAGTGTCGCGTTCGCCCGGCGGCGCGCCGCGCGGCTCACCGACCATGAGGCGGAGCGGCTCGCCCAGGCGGTGGAGGACATGCCCCTGCTGCTCGACCAGACGGCCGCTTGGCTCCAGCTCAACCCGGGCGTCCCCGTCAACGACTACATACGCGACATCCGGGACGGCAAGCCGGACCGCTTCGGCGTCATGGCCTCCGGCCATCACCCGAAGTACGAGATCGCCTGGTCCAAGCTGATCAACACACTGCGGGAGAGCCACGAACCCGCCTGGCAGCTGCTCAACCTGCTGGTCTGCTTCGCCCACGACGTGGTCCCGGTACGCCTGCTGCAGACGGCCCGGCTCGCCGACCTGCCGCCCGAGCTGGCCGAACTGATCGCAGAGCCCAGCAGCTGGAACACCGCGCTGCGCAGACTCTCCGAGGTCACCTCCATGCGCATCGAGTACGAGCAGGGCCCCCGCATGGACACGCAGACCGTGGGCACGGTTCGTATGCACCGCCTGTTCCACCGGTTCGTGCGGTCCGTGCAGTCGCCTGCCGACGCCACCCGCTACTCCGCCGCGGCGCGCAGGGTGCTGGTCTCCGCCGACCCGCGCGACTCGGCCTCTGCCGGCAACTGGGCCCGGTACTCCGTGATCATCCCGCACCTGGAACCATCCGGTGCCCTGAAGTCCTCCGACCGGGATGTCCGGGACCTCGTGCTGAACTGCGTCGAGTACCTGCGGATGCGCGGCGAGTACCACGACGGCTGGGCCCTGAGCCGCCTCGCGGTGGACAACTGGCGGCCCGCATTCGGCGACACCGACCGGTCGGTCCTCGTCGCCGTCCACCAGCTCGGCAACATGCTGCGCAGACTCGGCCGGTACACCGAGGCGGAGCAGGTCGGCCAAGAGAACCTGCGGCGGCTGAACGACGCCGCCGGGGTCCGCCCCATCGAAGTGATCCGCGCCAAAGACGGTCTCGGCGGCACACTGATGGCGCTCGGCCGCTACACGGAGGCCCGGACCCTGTTCGAGGAGGCCGCCGAGAGCGCCGCGCGGGAACTCGGCGGAGAGAACGTACCGCGCACCCTCAGCATCCGGAGCAACCTCGCCGTCGCCATCGGCTTACAGGGCCACTACTCCGAGGCGCTCGCCCTGCACCGCAGCGTCTTCGAGGCCCGGGTCCAGCTCCTCGGCGGCAAGGACGTCGCCACGCTCAACTCGGCGCTGCGCAGCGCCTGGATGCTGCGGCTGCTCGGCCGTTACCGCGAGGCGATGACGATCCAGGGCCACAACTCCCGCGTCCACAGCCAGGTCCTCGACCGCAACCACAGCCAGACCCTGCAGGCCGAGCACAACCTCGCGCTGTGCGCCCGCCGGGACGGTGACCTCCAGTTCGCGTACGCGATGATGCGGGAGGTACGGGAGAAGCTGCTGCGCCGACGCGGCGCTTCGCACCCCGAAACGCTCATGGTCTCCTGCGACTACGCGATGCTGCTGCGGCACATGGAGCGCGCGGCCGAGGCCAGGGCGCTCGCCGAGCTCACCGCCGGGCAGTACGCGGCCCTGCTGGGCGAACAGCACCCCTACTGCGTCGGAGCCCGGGACAACGTGGCCACCGTCATGCGGGACATGGGGGACCGGCGTGCCGCTCTGGAGCTGTCCCTGACCACTGTCCGGGAGATGGAGCAGGCCGTCGGACGGGATCATCCATGGGCCATCGGCTGCGCCAAGAACGGGGTGGCCGCCCTCGCCGCCCACGGGGAGACGGACGCCGCGGCTGCTCTTGGCCGGGACGCCGCCGAACGCTCCGCGCGCGTGCTGGGCGACGATCACATCCTGACGATCAGCCTGCGCGCCGGTCTCGCTCTCGACCTGGCCGGCCTGGGCCACCGCGCCGAGGCGGAGAAACTGCACCACGACGTCGCCGCCCGGCTCACGGTCCTGCTCGGCCCGGATCACCCGCACACGCAGTACATCCTGGAACGTCACCGCCCCTACTGGGATTTCGAACCGCAGCCGATCTGACACTCCGCACGGCGAAGGGCCCGGCCCCGGGGACATGTCCCCGGGGCCGGGCCCTGCTACGAGCCGGTGTTCAGTGGCTCAGGCGTCGAACACCTCACGCACCAGCTGCTCCTGCTCGGCCTGGTGCCGCTTCGCGGAACCGACCGCGGGGGACGAGCTGTGCGGACGCGAGATGCGGCGCAGGCGCTCGCCGTGCGGGACGTCCGCGCCGACCGCCAGGTCCAGGTGGTCGATCAGGTTGAGCGCGATGAACGGCCAGGCACCCTGGTTCGCCGGCTCCTCCTGGGCCCACAGGTACTTCTCGGCGTTCGGGTACTTCTTGATCTCCGCCTGGAGCTCGGCACCCGGCAGCGGGTACAGGCGCTCGATGCGGATGATCGCCGTGTCCGTGACACCGCGCTTCTGACGCTCGGCCTCCAGGTCGTAGTAGACCTTGCCGGCGCAGAAGACGACCTTCTTGACCACGGCCGGGTCGACCGAGGCGTCACCGATGACCGGCTGGAACTGGCCCGTCGTGAACTCCTCCGCCTTGGCCGCCGCCGCCTTCAGGCGCAGCATCGACTTCGGCGTGAAGACCACCAGCGGCTTGTGGTGCGGGTTGTGCACCTGCCACCGCAGGAGGTGGAAGTAGTTCGACGGCGACGTCGGCATGGCGACCGTCATGTTGTTCTGGGCGCACATCTGGAGGAAGCGCTCCGGGCGGGCCGAGGAGTGGTCCGGGCCCTGGCCCTCGTAGCCGTGCGGCAGGAGCAGGACGACGCCGGACGTCTGGGCCCACTTCTGCTCGGCCGAGGAGATGAACTCGTCCACGACCGTCTGCGCGCCGTTGACGAAGTCGCCGAACTGCGCCTCCCACATCACGAGCGCCTCGGGGCGGGCCAGCGAGTAGCCGTACTCGAAGCCCATCGCCGCGTACTCGGAGAGGAGCGAGTTGTAGACGTTGAGCCGCGCCTGGTCCTCGGAGAGGTACTGCAGCGGCGTGTACTCGTCGCCCGTGCTGCGGTCGATGATGACCGCGTGGCGCTGGCCGAACGTACCGCGCTGCGAGTCCTGGCCGGCCAGGCGGACCGGGACGCCCTCCAGGAGGAGGGAGCCGACCGCGAGGGTCTCGCCCATACCCCAGTCGATCGTGCCGTCCTCGACCATCGCCGCCCGGCGCTGGAGCTGGGGCAGCAGGCGCGGGTGGACGGTGATGTGGTCGGGGATGTTGACCTGGGACTCGGCGATCCGCTTGACGACCTCCGTGGTCACCGCGGTGTTCACGGCGACCGGGAACTCGGCCTGCGGGTCGGAGGTCTCCACGATCGTCGGCTGCGAGGTGGCCTCGCGGACCTCCGTGAAGACCTTCTCCAGCTGGCCCTGGTAGTCCTGCAGCGCCTGCTCGGCCTCTTCCAGGGTGATGTCGCCGCGACCGATGAGGGACTCGGTGTAGAGCTTGCGCACCGAGCGCTTCTTGTCGATCAGGTCGTACATCAGCGGCTGGGTGAAGGCCGGGTTGTCCGACTCGTTGTGACCGCGGCGGCGGTAGCAGATGAGGTCGATCACCACGTCCTTGTTGAACGCCTGACGGAACTCGAAGGCCAGACGGGCAACGCGGACGACCGCCTCGGGGTCGTCGCCGTTCACGTGGAAGATCGGGGCCTCGATCATCCTCGCCACGTCCGTCGCGTACATCGACGAGCGCGAGGACTCGGGGGCCGCGGTGAAGCCGACCTGGTTGTTGATGACGATGTGGACCGTGCCGCCGGTGCGGTAGCCGCGCAGCTGCGACATGTTCAGGGTCTCGGCCACCACGCCCTGGCCCGCGAAGGCCGCGTCGCCGTGGATCGCCACCGGCAGGACCGTGAAGTCCGTGCCGCCCTTGCCGATGATGTCCTGCTTGGCGCGCGAGACGCCCTCCAGGACGGGGTCGACGGCTTCGAGGTGCGACGGGTTCGCGACCAGGGAGACCTTGATCTGCTCGCCGTCGAGGCCCGTGAAGGTGCCCTCGGCGCCCAGGTGGTACTTCACGTCGCCGGAGCCGTGCATCGACTTCGGGTCGAGGTTGCCCTCGAACTCGCGGAAGATCTGCGCGTACGACTTGCCGACGATGTTGGCGAGGACGTTCAGGCGGCCGCGGTGGGCCATGCCGATGACGACCTCGTCCAGGCGGGACTCCGCCGCCGAGTCGAGCACCGCGTCCAGCAGCGGGATGACGGACTCGCCGCCCTCCAGGCTGAAGCGCTTCTGGCCGACGTACTTGGTCTGCAGGAAGGTCTCGAACGCTTCCGCGGCGTTCAGGCGGCGCAGGATGCGCAGCTGCTCCTCGCGCTCCGGCTTGGAGTGCGGGCGCTCGACGCGGTCCTGGATCCACTTGCGCTGCTTCGGGTCCTGGATGTGCATGAACTCGATGCCGGTGGTGCGGCAGTACGAGTCGCGCAGGACGCCGAGGATGTCGCGCAGCTTCATCATCGACTTGCCGGCGAAGCCGCCGACGGCGAACTCGCGCTCCAGGTCCCAGAGCGTGAGGCCGTGCTCGGTGATGTCCAGGTCGGGGTGCTTGCGCTGCTGGTACTCCAGCGGGTCGGTGTCGGCCATGACGTGGCCGCGGACCCGGTAGGAGTGGATCAGCTCGAAGACGCGGGCGGCCTTCGTGACGTCGTCGTCGTGGCTGGCGTCGATGTCCTTGAGCCAGCGGACCGGCTCGTAGGGGATGCGCAGCGCCTCGAAGATCTCGTCGTAGAAGTTGTTCTCGCCGAGCAGGAGGTTCGCGACCTGGCGGAGGAACTCGCCGGAGGCGGCGCCCTGGATCACCCGGTGGTCGTAGGTCGACGTGAGCGTCATGACCTTCGAGATGCCGAGCTTGTTCAGGGTGTCCTGGGAGGTGCCCTGGAACTCCGCGGGGTAGTCCATGGAGCCCACGCCCATGATCACGGACTGGCCGGGCATCAGACGCGGCACGGAGTGCACGGTGCCGAGGCCGCCGGGGTTGGTCAGGGAGACCGTGACCCCGGAGAAGTCGTCCATCGTCAGCTTGCCGTCGCGGGCGCGGCGGACGATGTCCTCGTAGGCCTGCCAGAACTCGAAGAAGTTCAGCGTCTCGGCCTTCTTGATCGCCGCGACGACCAGCTGGCGGTCGCCGTTCGGCTTGACCAGGTCGATGGCGAGACCGAGGTTGACGTGCTCCGGCTTGACCAGGGTCGGCTTGCCGTCCACCTTCGCGAACGAGTGGTTCATCGCCGGCATCGCCTTGATGGCCTGGACCATCGCGTAGCCGATGAGGTGCGTGAAGGAGATCTTCCCGCCACGCGCCCGCTTGAGGTGGTTGTTGATGACGATGCGGTTGTCGAACAGCAGCTTCACCGGGACCGCGCGCACGGACGTGGCCGTGGGCAGCTCCAGGGAGGCGTCCATGTTCTTCGCGACCGCGGCGGCGGGGCCGCGCAGCACGACCTGCTCGGGGCCCGAGGGGGCCTCACCGGCGGGCTCGGCCTTCGGCTTCGCGGCAGCCGGCTTGGCGGCCGGGGCGGCCTTCGCCGGAGCCGCAGCCTGAGCCGGGGCCTGGGCGGGAGCCTGAGCCGGCGCCTGCGCGGCGGGCTTCGCCTGGGCGGGAGCCGGCGCGGCGGCCGCGGGCTTCGGGGCCGCGGGGGCGGGGGCCGGGGCGGCCTGGGCCGTCGGCTGAGCGGTGGTGGTCCCCGCGGCCCCCGCGGCCGCGGTACCCGCCGGAGCCGAGGCGGCAGCCGCCCCCGGCTTGTAGTCGGCGAAGAAGTCCCACCAGGCTCGGTCTACCGAATTCGGGTCCTGGAGGTACTGCTGATAGATCTCGTCGACGAGCCACTCGTTGGCACCGAACGACGCGGCAGGGTTCTTCCCCGCTTGGTCGGTGTCGGTCGAGATGCTCGAGTTACTGGGGGACTGTGGCGACACGGCGGCAACCGCCCTCTTCCGCTTCACAAGATGATGGACAGCGGGAATCAAGGCTACGCCCCCAGGACCGGGTAGGTCAGGTCGGGCCCGTTCAACGTCGTGCAAGTCACATCTTGAAGTGTGTTTCGGGGCTTGAAATGGCGGGAAACAAACGTGGTTCCGCTTAAAGAGGGAAGGGCGGGGCAGGGCCTCATGCGCCGACGGCGCGGGCCTTTGCCTGATCACACGTGTCCGTCTGTGCGGACGCCCGTGGATCTTGTGGCTCCACTTCGAACTTTACGTCAACTTGGCACAGATGGAAGTCCCGGAAGAGTGACAAGAATCCGGCAACCCCGCTCGGATTCGGCCACTCCGATCCGCCCGCCGTGCAGATCAACCGCCCAGCGCGCGATGGCCAGCCCGAGACCCGTGCCGCCGTCGCTCCCCGGCCCCTGCGGCCGCTTGACGTTGCCGCGGTTGAACCGCTCGAAGACGCGGTGCCACTCGGACTTCGGAATGCCGGGGCCCTCGTCCAGGACCTCCAGCTCCAGCGACTCCGGCAGCGGGCCGCGCCGCGCCTTGACCGTCACCCGGCCGTGCGGCGGGCTGTGCTTGACCGCGTTGTCGATGAGATTCGCCACGACCTGGTGGATGCGCTCCGGGTCGGCGTGCGCGGTCAATTCCGGCGGGTGGACGTCGAGGTGCAGATGGACGTCCGTACGGGTGTGACTGCCCGAACCGGTGGCGATGCCCGCGCGCACGGAGGCGACCATGTTGGCCTCCTTCAGCACGCCGGACAGATACGGCCACACCTCGAACCGACGCTGTTTCAGCGGTACGACGCCGTTGTCCAGCCGGGACAGGTCCAGCAGCGTCTCCACCAGCCGGCCGAGCCGCTCGGTCTGCTTCAGCGCCGTGCGCATCGTCTCCGGGTCGGCCTGCGTGACGCCGTCGACGATGTTCTCCAGCACCGCGCGCAGTCCCGCGATGGGCGTGCGCAGCTCGTGCGAGACATTGGCCACGAGTTCCTTGCGCTGGCTGTCCTGCGCCTCCAGCTCGTCGGCCATGGCGTTGATCGTCACAGCCAGGTCGCCGAGCTCGTCGCGGCGGTTCTCCCGCGTCCGGCGGGTGTAGTCGCCCTGCGAGATGGAACGGGCCACGGCCGTCATCTCGTCCAGCGGCGCGGTGAGCGAATGGGCCACGAACTGCGTAATGAGCAGTGTGGCGATCATCGAGAAGACCGTGATGAAGCGCAGCTCCGTCTTCGTGTGCACCGCGATCACCGACAGGCCCGTGGTGATCAGTACCGAGATGACGACCAGCGCGCCCAGCTTGGTCTTGATCGAGAACGGGCTCACCCCGCCCCAGGGCTCCGGCTCCCGGGGGTTTCTCCGTGCGGCCGGCCCGCCGCTCATGGCGTGGGGGTCTCCAGGGCGTAGCCCACACCGTGCACGGTGCGGATCCGCTCGGCGCCGATCTTCCGGCGCAGCGCCTTGATGTGGCTGTCGACGGTCCGGGTGCCGGAGGCGTCCGCCCAGTCCCAGACCTCGGCGAGCAGCTGCTCGCGGGAGAGCACCGCGCGCGGGGTGTTCGCCAGGCATACCAGCAGGTCGAACTCGGTCGGCGTGAGGTGAACATCCTCACTCCGCACGCGGACCCGGCGCTGCGCGTGGTCGATCTCCAGCTCGCCGAGGCGCAGGATGCCGCTGCGCGGCGTCGCGGCGGCCAGCGCGGCCCGCTCCACCCGGCGCAGCAGCACGTGCACCCGCGCCGCCAACTCCCGCATCGAGAACGGCTTCGTCATGTAGTCGTCGGCACCGACGCCCAGCCCGACCAGCATGTCGGTCTCGTCGTCGCGCGCGGTGAGCATCAGCACCGGCACCGGCCGGGCGGCCTGCACGCGCCGGCAGACCTCCAGACCGTCGAAGCCGGGCAGCATGATGTCGAGGATCAGCAGGTCGGGCTGCCAGGCCTCGGCCGTGTCGACGGCGGCCGGACCGTCACCCGCTGTTTGCACGAGGAATCCCTCGGCTCGCAGGCGGGTCGCGATGGCGTCCACGATCGTGGCGTCGTCCTCGACGACGAGAACCCGGCGCTGTGCGCCCGGAGTAGCCGTCGCCGAACCGTTGTGGGAGGTGTGTGTCTGCTCCATCGCCCGCCCCTGGGGTGTGCTTTCCGGAATCAGTGGGGTGATTCCTCGGTCTGCGCATGGTTGCGATTGACGCTTGAATGATCGGCGTCAGAGGAGCAGCGTACGGGGAGTCAGCACACCTTTGCTATCCAGGGCTGATGCCGAGGTGCACGACGTCCGGAACGCCCCGGGCAACCGGGATCTCTTCGGTACGCACCTGCTGGAACCCGACATTCCGCAGGGTTTCTTCGAATTCCGGAGAGGGCTGGGCGGACCAGACGGCGAGCACCCCGCCGGGCCTCAACACCCGTACACAGCTTGCCAGTCCGGCCTCGCCGTAGAGAATTTCGTTGCCCTCCGTGACGGTCCAGCCGGGTCCGTTGTCGATGTCGAGGCACAGGGCGTCATACGTGGCGGATGTCTCATTGACGTAGGCCACGAGATCGGCTTCGACGATGTGCGTACGAGGGTCGGCGAGGGCCTCGGCGGAGAATACGGAGAGCGGGCCGTCGCGATGCCATTCGGCAATCGCCCGCTCGCGTTCCACGACCGTGATCCCTCCCCAGCGCGGGTCCGCCGCCGCGTGCGCGAGGGAGAAGCCGACGCCGAGTCCGCCGATCAGCACCTCCGGGCGGTCCCTGCCGGCCAGGGCGTCCAGGGCCGCGTCGACCAGCCGCCGCTCCGAGCGGCCGTCGGAGGTGTCCATCAGGAAACAGCCGTTCGCGATGATCTCCAGCCGGTCGCCGTGCCGTCGCAGCACGACCTCGCCGTGCGGACCCTCGCGACGGTCCAGCACGAGGGGGATGTCGTTCGAGGTGGGCATCCGGGCATCCTGGCAGGTGAGGGGTGTCCGGCGCCAAGCATTACGGAGTGGCCGCAAGGGGACGCCGTGCGCCGCTGTCGGGTTGCTGTGAATCGGGTCTCGCGTGACGCCCGTCACAGACAGAGGATGGAGGTGCGCGAAGGGTGGGACATGACGGAAGGAGCGCCCGCCGTGGAACGCACCGCGCCGGCCGACCAGACGGCCACGCCGACGCCTGCGGGCGCGCCCGTCTCCGACGTGCCGGCGCTCTTGGACGGGGTGCCGCGGCAGCGGGCCGGCGGCCGGGTGCCGTGCGGGACCGCGGGTCCGGATGTACGCGAGCCCGACGCGGTGGAGAAGCCCCGGCTTCGGACGCCGCGGGTCTGGCGGCTGCTCCCCACTCCCACGGGGACGCCGTTCACCTTCTCTTACGGCATCGTCCTCTGTCTGACCTCGCTGTTCTCCGCGTACGCGGACCCCGCTCCGGTGCACGCCCTGCTCCAGGGCTCCAGTACGGATGTGGCGCACCTGGTGCGGACACCGGAGCTGGTGCTGGTCGGCAGTGCGCTGTGGCTCGCGGGCGGGGTCGCCTCGCCGTTCGCGATCGGGTTCGTGCTCGTGCTGACCGCGCTGGAACGGCGGATCGGCGGCCTGCGCACGGCCGGTGTCTTCCTGCTCGGGCACGTCCTCGCGACCCTGGCGACCGAGGTCCCGGTGGGGCTCGCGGTGCTGGCCGGGCAGCTCCCCGCGAGTTCGCTGCACCGCCTCGACTACGGCGTCAGCTTCGGCGTCGCCGCCGGCACCGGCGCCCTGGCCGGACTGCTGCCGCTCTGGCTGCGCGTGCCGCTGCTGGCCGGCTTCGGCGGAATGCTGCTCCAGGACCTGCTCGCCCTCACCGACCCGTTGACGAACTGGGGGCATCTGATCGCCCTGGCCATCGGTATCGCGACCTGGCCGGTGCTGCGGCGGTGGCGCGGGGGGCGAGCCCACTCCGGGCTGAAGGCAGGGCCGTTCAGGTCCGTGGTTCGTGCTTCGCGCTGGTGAGCGGGGCCACCACCTCCCAGCCCAGCGCCTCGTGCAGCCCTCGCCCCGCCGGCGTACCGGCGAGGACACCGGTGTGTGCCCCGTGTCGTACGGCGGCGCTCCGCAGCGTCCGTATGACGAGGCTGCCGAGTCCCTTGCGACGATGCTCCGCGGGGCCGTCTCGATCTGGTCGGCGACGGCGGTGGCGCCCGTCGGGGCGATCTGTCCGCGCGCCGCCAGGAGCCGTCCGGCGCGGCCACCATCACACGTGTCACCCCGCCGCGCGACCAGCTGCGCAGCCGGTAGCCGTCGGGCACGTGCCGTGTGACGCGCCCCTTCGACCCCACGTCGATCGTGCGGCCCCACGGCTCCGTCACGGGCGGAGCAGCCCCGCGCGACACGACCCGCGACTCCACGACCTTGATCGCCCCTCGCGTCACGGTCGATCGCTCACAGCGAACGGCGGGTGGGGAACATCCGGCGGCTCCCGCGCATTGAGTCGGCATAGCTCAACTTGACTGCCGAAGGGGAGATCATGGCTTCGACGTCCACACCGCTCACCCTGCCCGTGCTGCCGCTCGACGACGAGGTCGTCCTGCCCGGGATGGTGGTCCCGCTGGACCTGAGCGACTCCGAGGTCCGTGCCGCGGTGGAGGCCGCCCAGGCCGCTGCTCGGACAACACCCGGGAAGCCCCGGGTACTCCTGGTGCCGCGCATCGACGGCACGTACGCCAGCACCGGTGTCCTCGGCACCGTCGAGCAGGTGGGCCGGCTGGCCGACGGCGACCCGGGCGCGCTGATCCGCGGCCGGGGCCGGGTGAGGATCGGTGCGGGGACCACGGGTCCCGGCGCGGCCCTCTGGGTCGAGGGCACCCGCGTCGACGAATCCGTCCCGGAGCCGCTGCCCGGCCAGGTCACCGACCTGGTCAAGGAGTACAAGGCCCTCGCCACCGCCTGGCTGCGCAAGCGCGGCGCCTGGCAGGTCGTCGACCGGGTGCAGGCCATCGACGACGTCTCGGCGCTCGCCGACAACTCCGGCTACTCGCCGTTCCTGACCACCGACCAGAAGGTCGAGCTGCTGGAGACCGCCGATCCGGTGGCCCGGCTGGGGCTCGCCACCCAGCAGCTGCGCGACCACCTCGCCGAGCAGGACGTGGCCGAGTCCATCGCCAAGGACGTCCAGGAAGGCGTCGACAAGCAGCAGCGCGAGTTCCTGCTGCGGCGCCAGCTCGAAGCGGTCCGCAAGGAGCTGCGCGAGCTGAACGGCGAGCAGGAGGGCGAGGAGTCCGACGACTACCGCTCCCGGGTGGAGGCCGCCGACCTGCCCGAGAAGGTCCGGGAGGCCGCGCTCAAGGAGGTCGACAAGCTGGAGCGGTCCTCCGACCAGTCGCCCGAGGGCTCCTGGATCCGCACCTGGCTCGACACGGTCCTGGAGATGCCGTGGAACGAGCGCACCGAGGACGCCTACGACATCCAGGGCGCGCAGGCCGTCCTCGACGCCGAGCACTCCGGCCTCCAGGACGTGAAGGAGCGGATCACCGAGTACCTGGCGGTGCGCAAGCGGCGTACCGAACGGGGGCTGGGCGTGGTCGGCGGGCGGCGCGGCGGTGCCGTGCTCGCGCTCGTGGGGCCGCCCGGCGTCGGCAAGACCAGCCTGGGCGAGTCCGTCGCCCACGCGATGGGGCGCAAGTTCGTGCGCGTCGCCCTCGGCGGTGTGCGCGACGAGGCCGAGATCCGCGGTCACCGCCGTACGTACGTCGGTGCCCTGCCCGGCCGGGTCGTCCGTGCCATCAAGGAGGCCGGGTCGATGAACCCGGTCGTGCTGCTCGACGAGATCGACAAGGTGGGCTCGGACTTCCGGGGCGACCCGGCCGCGGCCCTGCTCGAAGTGCTCGACCCGGCGCAGAACCACACCTTCCGGGACCACTACCTGGAGGTCGAGCTGGACCTGTCGGACGTGGTCTTCCTCGCGACCGCCAACGTCCTGGAGGCGATCCCGGAGGCGCTGGCCGACCGGATGGAGATCGTCCGGCTGGACGGCTACACGGAGGACGAGAAGGTCGTCATCGCCCGCGACCACCTGCTGCCCCGGCAGCTGGAGCGCGCCGGGCTCGACAAGGAAGAGGTGGCCATCGACGAGGGCGCGCTGCGCAAGCTCGCCGGTGAGTACACGCGCGAGGCGGGCGTGCGCAACCTGGAGCGGTCGATCGCACGGCTGCTGCGCAAGGTCGCGGCCCAGCACGAACTGGGCGAGCGGAAGCTGCCGTTCACCGTCCGGGACGAGGACCTGCGCTCGCTGATCGGACGGCCGCACCACATGCCCGAGTCCGCCCAGGACCCGGCCGAGCGCCGGACGTCCGTGCCGGGCGTGGCGACGGGCCTCGCGGTGACGGGCGCCGGCGGTGACGTGCTGTACGTGGAGGCGTCGCTGGCCGACCCGGAGACGGGCGCGGCCGGGCTGACCCTGACCGGTCAGCTGGGAGACGTGATGAAGGAGTCGGCGCAGATCGCGCTGAGCTTCCTGCGCTCCCGCGGTGCCGAGCTGGAACTGCCGGTGGGTGATCTCAAGGACCGGGGCGTGCACATCCACTTCCCGGCGGGCGCGGTCCCCAAGGACGGCCCCAGCGCCGGCGTCACGATGACCACGGCCCTCGCCTCGCTGCTGTCCGGCCGTCTGGTCCGCACGGACGTGGCGATGACCGGCGAGGTCTCGCTGACCGGCCGGGTCCTGCCGATCGGCGGCGTGAAGCAGAAGCTGCTGGCCGCCCACCGCGCCGGGGTCACCACCGTGATCATCCCCAAGCGCAACGAGCCCGATCTGGACGACGTCCCGGCTCAGGTGCTGGACAAGCTCGACGTCCACACCGTCACCGACGTCCGCCAGGTCCTCGAGCTGGCGCTCGCGCCCGCCACCGCGGACACGGCGCCGGAGGTTCCGGTGGCCGCGTGACGGAGGTCACCGGACAAGGGAAGGCCCGGGTCCCATGAGGGAGGCCCGGGCCTTCACCCTGTGGCGGCCCTGTGGACGCGCACCCCGTGACCTGCGGAATACTTGCCGAACTGCGGCGATGGCCGCAGGTGGCGGAAAATTGCAGGTACCGGGCGACAACCGAGGCAGGGCTCACGTGCACGAGGACGGCAACGACGACGGACACCGGGACGCCTCCCTGGCCGGAACCGGTGTGGATCAGACTGCTTTTCTGGCGCTGGAGCGGGAGCTGACGGTGCTGCTGCGGCGGGCCCGGGCCAACCAGGGGGAGATGGCCCGGGAGGTCCACCCCGACCTGGAGCCGTCCGCGTACGGCCTGCTCGTACGGCTGGACGAGTGCGGCAAGCAGCGGGCCACCGAGCTCGCGGCCTACATCGGCGTCGGCAAGGCCACGATGTCCCGCCAGCTGCGCGCCCTGGAGGACCTGGGCCTGATCGCCCGCGAGCCCGACCCCGCCGACGGCCGCGCCTGGCTGGTCGCCCTCACACAGGAGGGTGAGGACCGGGTCCGCCGGGTGCGCGAGGCCCGCCGCGCCCGCTACGCCGGCCGCCTGGCCGACTGGGACACCCGCGAGGTCACGGAGCTGGCCCGGCTGCTGCACCAGCTCAACCGGGGCATGGAGAGGTAGCACCCGGTGCCGGGGCACTAGAACTCGACGTACACGACCGTCGCGTCGTCGTGCGCCTTGCTCCTGCCCAGGAACGACCTGGCCGAATCCGTTCGCTCCAGCGTCCGTACCCGGTCCACCAGCGTCTGCGGTCCCTCCTTGCGCAGGAGGTGGAAGCAGTCCGTCCAGTCGCCCTCCGCGAACCGCTCCACCCAGCGGGCGGCGCCGTCCGTCAGGGCGGCCAGGGCGCGGACCTCCCGCCGGGGCAGGGTGCCGGTCACCGCCCGCCGGGCCACCGAGGGATCGGCGGCCGCCGTGAAGAAGCCGCCCTCCCTGTTGCGCAGCGTGGAGTCCACCAGCGCGTCCGTGGCCAGAGCCGAGCGGGGGAGAAGGGCCAGCCGGTCGTCCAGCAGGGGCGTCACCACGCCGTCCGGGGACTCCACGAGGAGAGCCGAATCCGACAGGACCAGGTACTCCACCGCCTGGGGGGACCAGCGGGCCGCCACCACCGTGGCCTGAGGAGTGCGGGGGTGAGAAAGGTCACAGGTTGAGGCGTGTGCCTCGGCGGTACGCGCGATGGCGCGCGACAAGACGTCGACCAGGGGGACATCCGGGAGTGAAACGGTCAGTTCGGTCAGGGTGCCGCCGAGGCGCGCGGTGAACCAGGGGACGGAATGCAGACAACCCGTCCCGCCCTTCGGTGGTGTGACCCCGTCCAGGACGACGACCGAACCGCCCTGTCCGCAGGCCGGTAGTCCGACACTGGCGAAGTCCTCGTTGGGGCGGTCCGCGTCTCCCGGTTCCGAGGCGAGTTCCGTACGCATCCAGCCAGTCTGCACGAGCCCTTCACAAGGTCCGCAAGACGCTGGCAATGGTTGCCGGACCGATGCAGCCTTGCAGGTCAGACGCCCCGTTTGGGATGGAATGATTTGTTCCGGGAAGGCGTGGTGGCGAATACTGCCACCGCCCGCGCGCGGCGTCCAACCGGCCTGCCGCACAAGGCGGCTGCAAGGGCCAGCGGAACTTGCCCGCCAACTCCCCTCCGGGGTTCACTCCTTCGGGTGGCGGGTCAGGTGATGCACGTGCGCTGCCCACCGGCGCTGGGAGGGTCGGGGAGTGTACCTGGGGTGCGCGCCAGTTGACGGAGCGTCATCCGGGCCCATGAGTTCACGAGTCAGGAATGCGAGCACCGGTGCAGAAGTCGCGGCCTCGTCGCACAGGCAAGCAGACGGCCCCCGTTCAGGGCGCTGAGCCGACGCCCCCCACCGGCAAGGGCCGCCCCACCCATGTACGCAACCGGCTCATCGTCGCCGTGGCCGTGGTCGCCGCGGCCATCGCCGGTGCGGGCACCCCGTCCGTCCTCGCCGCCTCCGGGCAACTCCACGACTCCCAGGAGCTGGTGACGCTCGCCGAGCAGACGCAGGGCGCCCTCGCCCTCGCGCACTCCCTCGCCGACGAGCGCGACGACGTCACCTCCTACATCGCGGCCGGCCGCCCCAAGTCCAAGGCGCCCTCCGAGCAGCGCAGCGCCCGCGTGGACCGGCAGGTCGAGGAGCTGCGGGGCGACAGCGACACGCCCGCCTCGCTGCGCTCCGACCTCGACGACATCGCGGCCGTGCGCCGGTCCGCGCTCACCGGCAAGAGCAGCGCCCTCGAAGCGCACCAGGCGTACTCCGCCGCCATCACCGAACTCCACCGGCTCGCCGAGCAACTGGCGCAGCAGACACCGCCCCGCGCGGGCTCCGGCGGACAGGCGCTGGCCGAACTGGACTCCGCCGTCCAGCAGGCCGCCGCGGCCCGGGGACTGCTGCTCGCCGCCCTCAGCGTGCCGCGCGGCACCGAGACCGTCATCGACCCGGTCACCGGCCTGCCCACCGAGACCTCCTCGGACGCCGACACCCGGCAGCGCGACGCCCTGAGCGCCGCCGCCCAGCAGGCCCGGCTGCGCTCCGACGCGGCCCTGGCCGACTTCCGCGACACCGCGCCCAAGGCGGCCCGCGCCTCCTTCGACAACACGGTCACCGGCACCGAGGTCAACTCCGCCGAGAAGTACCTCGCCATGCTCACCGACCAGCCGACCCTCGCCGGCGGCGAACTCTCCACCAGCACCCGGAAGCTGGACGCGGCCCTGTCCGCCCGGGTCGACCTGATGCGCGGCGTGGAGTCCGCCCTCTACGACCGCCGCACCAAGGACCTGGAGGTCCTGCGCGACGACGACGTCACCGCGCTGGAGATCCGCATCGCCGTCCTCGGCGCCCTGATGCTGCTGGCCGTCGGCGTCGCCACGGGTATGGCCCGCAGCCTCACCCGCCCCCTCGCGGTCCTGCGCCTGGGCTCGAAGCGGCTGGCCGAGGCGGAGGTTCCGGCGGCCGAGGAACCCGTCAAGTTCACCGGCCGCAACGACGAGTTCGCCCAGGTCGTCCGCTCCGTCAACGCCCTGCACGCGCACACCGTCGCCCTCACCGAGCGGATCTCCACGCTGGAGTCCGACCGCAAGCACCTCGTCGGCCAGCGCCAGAAGATGGCCGACGCCCGCGAGGAACTGCGCGGCGAACTCGCCCAGTCCGCCGCCCAGCTGGAGCGGCTGCGCACGGCCATCGGCGGTACGTTCGTCAACCTCGCGCTGCGCACCCTCGGCCTGGTCGAGCGGCAACTGGCCGTCATCGAGAACCTGGAGGAGCGCGAGCAGGACCCGGACCGCCTCGCCACGCTGTTCAAGCTCGACCACTTCGCCACGGTGATGCGCCGGCACAGCGAGAACCTCCTCGTCCTCGCCGGCACCGAGCACGTCCAGCACACCGCCGGGCCCGTGCCGCTCGTGGACGTCGTCCGCGCCGCGGTCAGCGAGATCGAGCGGTACGAGCGGGTCCGGATCGCCGCGCTGCCGCCGCACGCGCACATCGCCGGGTTCGCCGCGGACGACCTGTCCCACCTGCTGGCCGAACTCCTGGAGAACGCCACCTCGTTCTCGCCGCCCGACCTGCCCGTCGAGATCTCCGGCTGGCTGCTGGAGAACGGCGAGGTGATGCTGTCCGTCCAGGACGAGGGCATCGGCATGGCCGAGGACCGGCTGGAGCGCCTCAACGCCCGCCTCGCCGACTTCGACCCGGAGGCGCCCTACGACCAGGAGGGCGAGGACGGTCTCGGCCTCGGCCTGTACGTCGTGGCCCGCCTCGCCCACCGGCACGGTGTGCGCGTGCAGCTGCGCGAGCAGAAGCAGGGCGGTGTCGCGGCGGTGGTCGTCCTGCCCCGCGGCCTGCTGGCGGCGGCCCCCGCGGTGGCCGTCCCGGCCTCCGGCCCGCTTACCGGCTCCGGCCACACCGTCGCGTTCCCCGGCGCCGACGCCGAGGCCAACTCCAACGTCCTGCACGGCCGCGCGGGCAACGGGGACCCGCTGGTGACGCTGGCGGAGAAGGCGGTGGAGCGCGAGGAGGCGGCGGCGGAGCCGGCCGCACCGGCGGAGACCCCCGCCGAGACCACGATGGTGCTGGCCCCGATCCCGCAGGACGAGCCGGCCCCGGGCCACGCACCCCCGGCCGCCGACGGCGAATCCGCCCCACAGGGGCCACCCGCACCCGACGACGAAACCCGCACGGGGGGTGCGGGTGAGAACGACACCGCCGAAGGCGAAGCCGAGGCGGAACACGAACGCGCACCCGACGACGAAGAGGACCGCGTCACCGACAAGGGCCTCCCCAAGCGCACTCCCAAGATCACCGCCCCGTCCCAGGCCCCGCGCCAGCGGACCGGCTCCGTCGACGCCGAAGCCCTCCGCCGCCGCCTCGGCGGCTTCCGGCAGGGCGCCCAGGCCGGCTACCGCGAGGTGGAGGCCGAGATCGCCGAGAAGACGGCCTCGCACCAGCGGCCGGACACCGGCGCAGCACAACCAGCTGAATCCGAAGAAGCCACGGGGGGCACAGTCGAGGAGGCAAGCAGTTGACCGCTCCCAGTACCTTCGGACTGATCGGACTGAGCAGTGAGGCCCGCAACCTGCACTGGTTGCTGACCAACCTGGTCGAGGAGGTACCCGGCATCCTCTCGGTCGCGGTCGTCTCGTCCGACGGACTGCTCCTGCTGTCCTCCGACGACCACCGCAACCAGCAGGCCCGTCAGGCCCTCCAGGGCAGCGGGGTCAAGAAGACCGGCCCGCGCGGCTCCGCCGCCGACCTGGCCACCGTCGTCTCCGGCATCGGCAGCCTCACCGTCGGCGCCGCCAAGCTGATGGACTTCGGCGCGGTCCGGCACACCATGGTCGCGATGGACGAGGGCAGCCTGTTCGTGATGTCCATCAGCGACGGCTCGCTGCTGGGCGTCCACGGCTCCGCGGACTGCGACATGAGCGTGGTCGCGTACCACATGGCCCTGTTCGTGGGCCGCGCCGGTCACGTCCTGACGCCCGAGCTCCGCAGCGAACTGCGGAAATCCCTGGAGGATTCCCAGACGACGGGGAGTGCCCGATGAGCAGTACGCCGAAACAGCACCTCCCGGTCCGCGGCGGTGACCGCAAACCCGCCCGGGTCCGCCCCTACTCGCTCACCGGCGGCCGTACCCGCTTCGGCCACGTCCTGCTGGTGGAGACGTTCGTGGCGAGCACGGCCGCGCTGGACGCCCCGGAGGAGCGCAGGGAACTGACGAACGGCCACCTGTCCACCCGGGTGATGCCGGAGCTGCGGGCCATCGTCGAACTGTGCCGCCGGATGCGTACGGTGGCCGAGATCGCCGCGCTGCTGAAGATGCCGCTCGGCGTGGTCCGCGTGCTCCTCAGCGACCTCGCGGACCAGGGAAAGATCCGTGTGTACGGGACGGGAACCGGCCATGGCACGGGCCGCCCGGACCGAGCTCTGCTGGAAAGGGTGCTGAGTGGACTCCGTCGTCTCTGACGCCGCTCACGGCGTCGCTGGTACATCCCCGTTCGTCCAGCCCGGCGAGAGCATGCACGCCTGGGAGACGGACCGCACCCGCGCCCCCATCGCCACGAAGATCGTGGTGGCGGGCGGCTTCGGCGTGGGCAAGACCACGCTGGTCACCGCCGTCTCGGAGATCACGCCCCTGCAGACCGAGGCGCTGATGACCGAGGCGAGCGAGGAAACCGACGACCTCACCGCCACGCCGGGCAAGACCACCACCACCGTGGCCATGGACTTCGGGCGCATCACGCTCGACGACGACCTGGTGCTCTACCTGTTCGGCACGCCGGGCCAGCAGCGGTTCTGGTTCATGTGGGACGACATCGTGCGCGGCGCGATCGGCGCCGTCGTCATGGCCGACACCCGCCGTCTGAAGGACTGCTTCCCGGTCCTGGACTACTTCGAGAGCTCCGGACTGCCGTACGTGGTCGCGGTCAACCACTTCGACGGCAGCGAGCTGTTCGAGCCGGAGGATGTGCGGGAGGCCTTGACCATCCCGCGACACATACCTGTCATGATCATGGACGCGCGTCGCCGGATCTCCGTGATCGAGACCCTCCTGGCCCTGGTGGGCCACGCGCTCGACGAAACCCCCGAGTAGAGGAAACACCCGCATGCGGAAGATACTCGTCGTCGGAGCCGGTCAGTCCGGGCTCCAGATCGCTCTCGGCCTCCAGTCGCAGGGGTACGAGGTCACCCTGATGTCCAACCGGACGGCGGACGAGATCCGTACCGGCCGGGTCATGTCGACGCAGTGCATGTTCCACACGGCCCTGCAGCACGAGCGCGATCTCCAGCTGAACTTCTGGGAGTCCCAGGCCCCGAAGATCGAAGGACTCGGCGTCTCGGTCGCCGCCCCCGGCTCCTGGGCCGAGGGTCCCGCGGCCCGTGCCATCGACTGGCTCGGCAGGCTCGACGGGTACGCCCAGTCGATCGACCAGCGCGTGAAGATGGCCGGCTGGATGGAGACGTTCGCCCAGCGCGGCGGGCAGCTCGTCATCCACGGCGCGGCCGTCGGCGACCTCGACTACTTCGCCCGCACCTACGACCTGGTGCTCGTCGCGGCCGGCAAGGGCGAGCTGGTGCAGATGTTCGCCCGGGACCCGGAGCGTTCCCCCTACAGCGAGCCGCAACGCGCGCTGGCCGTGAGTTACGTCCACGGCCTGGGCCCGCGGCCCGAGCACCCCGACACCGAGGGCGTCCGCTGCAACCTCGTGCCGGGCGTCGGCGAACTGTTCGTCATGCCCTGCCTGACCACCTCCGGCCGCGCCGACATCCTGTTCTGGGAAGGCGTACCCGGCGGCCCGCTCGACGTCTTCAACGGCGTCAAGGACCCGGCGGAGCACCTCTCCCTGACCCTGGAACTCATGGAGCGGTACGTCCCCTGGGAGTACGCGCGGGCCACCAAGGTCGAGCTGACCGACGCCGGCGGCACGCTGGCCGGACGCTACGCCCCCACCGTCCGCAACCCCGTCGGCCGTCTCCCCGGCGGCGGGCTCGTGCTGGGTGTGGCGGACGTCGTCGTGGCCAATGACCCGATCACCGGCCAGGGCTCCAACTCCGCGTCCAAGTGCGCGGCCGCCTACCTCTCCTCGATCGTCGAGCGTGGCGACAAGCCGTTCGACGAGGAGTGGATGCGGGCCACCTTCGACCGTTACTGGGCCACCGCGCAGCACGTCACCAAGTGGACCAACGCGATGCTCGCGCCGCCGCCGGAGCACATCCTGAACCTGATCGGCGCCGCCGGTGAGCTCCAGCCGGTCGCCGACCGGTTCGCCAACGGCTTCAACGACCCGGCCGACTTCGAGAACTTCTTCTACGACCCGGCCAAGGCGCAGGCCTATCTGGTCGAGGTGTCCGGCGCGGGCGCCGCGTAGGTTCCTTCGCCGTCGTAGCCCTCGTATCCTTCGTAGCCCTCGTATCCTTCGTCCGGCCCGTCCGTGGCGCCCTCGGGGAGCTCAGGTGGCTCGTAGCGCCGCAGGGGCTTCCCGTCCGGGTCCGGGCGTACGGCGCCCAGGACCGGGTTGGCCGCGATCGGGGACACCTTCACCTTCGCGCCCGGCCGGGGCGCCTGGACGACCATGCCGTCGCCGAGGTACAGCGCCACGTGTGTGGCCTGAGGGAAGTACACGATCAGATCTCCCGGCCGCAGCTTCGAAAGCGGGATCCGCTTCAGCCGCTTCCACTGCTCCTGGCTGGTCCGGGGGATGGGTGTCCCGGTCTGAGCCCAGGCCTGCGAGGTCAGGCCCGAGCAGTCGTACGACTCCGGGCCCTGCGCTCCCCACGCGTAGGGCTTGCCGATCTGCCGCACGGCGTAGCGCAGGGCGCGGTCGCCGTCGGCCGACGGTTTGCGGATGCCGGTGCTCTTGCCGTTGTTCTTGCTGTCGTCGCCGTCGGTGACGCTGCTGAGCGCGCCCGACGCGATGAACTTCTGCTGTGCCTCGGCGACGCCCTGCCTCTCGAACTCGGCGAGGGCCGTGAGCTGGTCGCGGCTGAGGGAGGCGAGCAGTTCCTCGACGTCGTGGAGCCGCTCGCGGACCTCGTCCTGTTCCTTCTTCCGCCGCTCGGCGAGGGCGAGCTGGTCGTCGAGGGCCTTGCGGGCCTTGCGGGCCAGGTCCCGGGCCCTGCGTTCGTCGCCGGTCAGCCGGCCGACGGTGTCCGCGCGTTCCCGGGCCAGCCTGCCGATCACCCGGCCCTGGTCGATCGCGTGCTGCGGGTCGCGGGCCAGGAGCAGGCGTACGTACGGGGAGATGTCGGTGCTGCTCTGGTACTGCTGCCGGGCCAGACGGCCGGCCGCGCCCCGGCTGTCGTGCAGGGAGAGCCGGGTGCGGGCGAGGGCGCGGTCCAGGCGGTCGGTCTCGGCGCGCTGTTTCTTCAGTTTCTCCTCGGTGGCGTTGTAGGCCTCGGTGGCCTGTTCCGCCTTCCGGTATAGCTGCTGAAGGTCCGTCAGGAGGCCGGAGACGGCGGCGGGGTCCTGCCCGGGGCCGGATTCCGGTTCCGGGGCCGCCGTGGCAGGGGCGGGAGCGAGGACGGTCGTCGCTGCCACCGCCGCCGTGCAGACCAGGCGCAGAAGGCTTCCTGACATGCCATCACCTCCGTTGCGGGGCGGCCTGTTGCCGCCGGACACCGTGAGGATCAGGCGTGTGCGCGAGGTGCGCGCGGTGGGTGTGCGCGGTTCGGCGCAACGGGGTCACCCGTCGGCGTCGTCCCGCTTGCCGGGCGGCGTGGCGTCTGGCTTCGACCAGGGCCAGTTGAGCCGGCGGGCCGGTGCGCCCTCGGGGGCGTACTCGTACTTCCAGCGGTGGGTCAGTCCGACTCCGCCCCGGCCCCGGGGCACGCGGCGGTAGACCAGCACGGTGGGCGGGCCGCCGGCGGGGTCCGGGACGGGGATGCGGTACGTCTTGGGCGGGTGGCCGGTGATGCCGAGCAGGACGGGCAGGACCCTGCCGTCCATGGGGCCGCCCTCGAAGGGGGTGTCTTCGCTCTTCACGGGATCAGTGTCAGACATCCTCCGCGACGGCCAGGACCAGGGCCTCGGTCTGCGGGTCGCGGCGGGCGGTCACCGTCAGCATGGCCACGAACTGCTCGACGAGCCAGTCGCGCAGGTCCCCGGCGGGGGGCTGCTTGTCCTCGTCGAGCCAGATGAGCGACGACGCCTCGACGGCGGTGATCCACATCCGGACGGTCATCCGCAGGCGCGGGCCGGGGTCGGTGACCTCCAGGTGCCGGAAGATGTGCTCGGCGGCGGCGCGGCGTACGCCGTCGACGATGGCCGTCGTCCGTGAGGTCTCGACGACGCTGCCGCCCTGGAGGAGGGCGCTGAAGCCGGCGTCGTGCTCGTCGACGAAGCCCAGGTAGCGGTCGAGGGCGCGCGACAGGCGGGGGAGCAGGGGGCCCTCGCGGGGTTCGTCGAAGCAGTGCCGGAGCTCGTCGGCGGCGGAGCGCAGGGCGGCCTCGTACAGCTGCTGCTTGCCGCCGGGGAAGTACCGGTAGACCAGGGGCCGTGACACCCCGGCCGCCTCCGCCACGTCGTCCAGGGAGACGTCCTCC
This sequence comes from Streptomyces sp. NPDC007991, assembly GCF_042958445.1. Lineage (NCBI taxonomy): Bacteria > Bacillati > Actinomycetota > Actinomycetes > Kitasatosporales > Streptomycetaceae > Streptomyces > Streptomyces sp. NPDC007991. Next base: position 179,067 of record NZ_JBIBJD010000012.1, on the reverse strand, counting down.
GGGGCGCGGTGCGCGAAGAGGTTCAGCGCGGCGGTGAGGAGCTGACTGCGGCGTTCCTCGACGCTGAGGCGCCGGTAGGCGGGGGTGGGGGCGGCTGGTGTCATGACCGGCAGCGTAAACCGCCGGTGGTTGAACCGGGTGCCTGCGGCGGCCTGCGCGGGTGTGGTGGGGGTGCGCTCAGCGCCGCTCGCCGGTTGTGGGTGGGGCCGTGTCGGGGGGGCGTCCTCGGAACGGCGCGATGGGGTCGGACGCCGGCTGACTGTTCGCTGACGCGCCAACCGCTGCGGGCGGACACCCCCCGACACGTCCTAGCGGGCGTCCACGTGCTGGAAGTCCACGGCCGTGATCCGGGCGGTCTTGGGCGTCAGTTCGGCCAGGCCCTGGCCCTCGAACGTGTCGGTGATCAGGGGGCCCCTCGTGGCGCCGAGAGCGGACTGCTCGTCGTTGGGAACGAGACTCGCGATGGAGCGGTAGGACTCCTTCAGCAGGGATTCCTGCTTGTGGGCGGCCGGGAAGAGGGCGAGGACGCCGCCGTCGGCGGTCCGCAGGGCGTACACGCTCGGGTCGGCCGGGGACTTGGTGAAGAACTTCTCGGTGGCCTTGCCGCCGGCCGCGCCCTCGGTGCTGCTCCGCCGGTAGGTCTGCTTGGCGTTCTCGACCGGCTTCGTGGAGGTCAGCGCCTTGCCCTCCTTCTTGCCGCCGGTCTCGAGGAAGTCCTCGTAGGCGGCGCCGATCTCGGAGGGGGCGAGCTTGCCGACCTTGGTGTCGGGGTCGACGGCCTCGGCGAGACCGTGACGGTCGACGGCGAGCTTGGGGGGCTCTTCGCCGTCGGCCCACAGGGACAGCACCATCTTGTACGTGCCGCCGACCTTGTCGAAGACCAGCAGCACGCTGTTCTCGCTGTTCTCGCTGGACTTGGCCCGGACGGCGAACCAGGTGGCCGTGCCCTTCTCCGGGATGACGTACTCGCGGTCCTGGTAGGAGAAGGGCTTGGTGTAGGCCTGCTGCTCCTTCTTCGGCCAGGTCTCGAAGAGGGTGTAGGTGGCCTGGTCCATCGCGTAGACCTGGCCCGCCTCGACCGTGCCGAGGAGTTTCTCGTCCCGCGCGGCGTTGGCCTTGTTGTTGACCTCCTGGTAGTGGTCGGCGATCTTCTTGGCGGCGGCCCGGGTGACCACGCCCTGCGGGGTGTCGTCGGCGCCGGAGTCCGAGGCCGCCTGGCCGCCGCACGCGGTCAGGGTGAGGGCGGTCGTAACCCCGAGGGCGGCGAGGCGGATGTGAGGGGACATGCGGAGTGATCTCCTTGAGGGCCACGGAGGGTGACGAGTTCAAGGAGGACAGTAGTCACCCCGCATGGACATGACGTGGCCGGGTCCTCAGGCGAGCAGCCCCGACGACTTCCACAGCCGTCGCCCGACTCCGCGCAGCACCCCGATGTCGTCGAGGAAGTCCGTCAGCCGCCTGGACCCGGTCTGCATGACCTCGCGGCGATGCCCGCTCGCCCGGACCTGCGCGAGGGCCTCCCGCTTGTCCAGGCCGACGTTCGTGTAGACCTCGGGGTTGACGAACGCCACCGAGAACACCCGGGCGAACTCCCCGGAGGTGATGCGGGTGAACTCCTGGGACCACTTGGGGGCCGTCACCATCTGGCGGCGGAGTTCCTCGCGGGCGTAGCGGACGTGGCGGGCCTCCTCCACCACATGGATGCGGGTGACGCCGCGGATGAGGGGCTGGACCCGCTCGTCGGGGAACGTCAGGCGCTGCATCCAGTCGAGGACCTCCTCGCCGAGGAGCGTCGCCGTGAAGGAACCCGGGGTGGTCGAGATGGTCTTGAACAGGCGGCCCAGGTGCTGGTGGACGCGGCTGACGGGGTACCAGGGCGTGCCGCCGTGGGATATCAGGCGGGCGAACATCTTGGAGTGCCGGCACTCGTCCTCGATCTCGGTGAGCGCGTAGCGCACGTGCGCGCTCGTCGCCGCCTTGTCGTAGATGTGGCGGACCAGGAGCTGCATGAGGATGATCTCGAACCAGATGCCGAGGGAGGCGAGGGCCGCGGCCTCGTGCTGGGAGAGGAGGATGCGCTGCTCCTCGCTCATCCGCTTCCACATCGGGGTGTCGTAGAGCGAGACCAGCTCCGGCGGCCAGAACCACTTGCCCTCCTCGAAGGGCGCGTCCCAGTCCAGTTCCTCGTCCGGGTCGAAGGAGTGCTTGGCGGAGGAGTCGAGCAGCCGCCGGGCCACCTGCTCCCTGTCCTTGAGCAGGCCCAGGGCATCGCGCAGTCCGTCGAGCGCGTCGGCTTCCGTCAGAGTCGTCATGGCTGCCCACCTCGTTGTGCACACGTCACCGTCCCTCTTATGAGACTGTGTGTCAGCAAGCCCGTCAATCCCCCGGGCGCCACTTGTTCACCGGCCGGCCTTCAGTACCGCCTCCATGACCACCCGGGCGATCGGCGCCGCGTCGCCGCCGCCGCTGATGTCACCGCGGTCCGCCTCCGCGTCCTCCACGACCACCGCGACCGCCACCCGCGGCGCCGGATCGCGCTCGCCCTGCGCCCAGGAGACGAACCAGGCGTACGGCGTACCGGAGTTGCCGAGGCCGTGCTGGGCGGTGCCGGTCTTGCCGCCCACCTTGGCGCCGCGGATCGCGGCCCGGTGCCCGGTGCCGTCCTCGACCACCTCCCGCATCAGCGCCCGCAACCGGACCGCGGTCGAGGGGTACATCGCCTGGCGGACCGCGCGCGGGCCGGCGGTCGCGAGCGTGCTGCCGCCCGGCCGTGTCGTGCGCTCCACCAGGTACGGCTCCCGTACCTGGCCGCCGTTGGCGACGGCCGCCGCGACCATCGCCATCTGGAGCGGCGTGGCGCGGGTGTTGTACTGGCCGATCGACGACAGGGCGAGCTGGGCCCTGTCGAGCGAGGTGCCGAAGGTGGACCGGGCCACCGGGAAGGGAACCCGCAGGGCCGGGTTGTCGAAACCGAAGGCGTGGGCCGTGGCCGTCATGTCCGCCACCCCCACCTCCACGCCGAGCTTGGCGAACACCGTGTTGCAGGAGAGGGTGAAGGCCTCCCGTACGGAGGCGTCCCGGCAGCCGCGGGAGGCGTTCGTCAGACGGGTCCGGGTCCCGGGCAGGGTGTACGGGTCGGGGGAGTCCGTCGGCGCGTCGAGGTTCCCGACCACGCCCGAGTCCAGCGCGGCGGCCGCGGTGACGACCTTGAACGTCGAGCCCGGCGGATACGTCTGCCGCACCGCCCGGTTGAGCATCGGATGGTCCCGGTCGGCGTTCAGCCGCCGCCACGCCCTGGTCGCCGCCGCTCCGTTGCCGGACAGCGGCCGGGGGTCGTAGGACGGGGCGGACACCAGCGCCAGGATCCGGCCGGTCGACGGCTCCAGCGCCGCCACCGCGCCCTTGCGCCCGGCGAGTCCCCGGTACGCCGCCCGCTGCGCGGCCGGGTCGAGGGTCGTCACGACGTCGCCGCCGCGGCTGTGCGCACGCGTGAAGTCGTTCCACAGCGGGAACGGCGCGAGCATCGGGTCCGTGCCGGACAGGATGCCGTCCTCGGCCTTCTCCAGGAGCGTCGTCCCGTACAGCTGGGAGGCGAAACCCGTGACCGGCGCGTACAACGGGCCGTCGGTGTAGGTCCGTTCGTAGCGCAGGTGCTCGCGGGTGTCCTTCGAGCCGGTGACGGGCCGGCCGCCGACCAGGATGTCGCCACGCGGCTGGCCGTAACGGAAGATCTCCGGGCGGCGGTTGGCGGGGTTCCCGTCGTAGGCCGGGGCCTGGACGACCTGGACGCGAGCGGCGTTCAGCAACAGTGCCACCAGCAGCAGGGCGCAGAAGACGCCGGCGTGCCGGATGTGCCGCGTCACGGTGTGCCCGGCCCGTCGTACTGGCGGCGTGCAGAGTCGCTGACGCGCACCAGCAACGCCACGATCGCCCAGTTGGTCACCACCGACGAGCCGCCCTGCGCCAGAAACGGCATCGCCATGCCGGTCAGCGGGATCAGGCCGGTCACCCCGCCCGCGATCACGAACACCTGGAGCGCCACGAGCGAGGCGAGGCCGACGGCGAGCAGCCGCCCGAAGGGCTCGCGCAGGGCGAGGCCGGCCCGGTAGCCGCGCTCCACCAGCAGGCCGTACAGGAGGAAGATCGCGGACAGGCCCGCCAGGCCGAGTTCCTCGCCCGCCGTGGCCAGGATGAAGTCCGACTTCACGGCGAAGCCGATGAGGATCGAGTGACCGAGGCCGAGGCCGGTGCCGAGCATGCCGCCCTCCGCGAAGGCGAACAGGGACTGGGCGATCTGGTTCGGTCCCTCACCCGCATCGAGGGAGGCGAACGGGTGCAGCCACGTCTCGATCCTGCTGTGCACATGCGGCTCCAGCCGGCCGACGGCGACCGCCCCCAGCGCGGCCAGCAGCAGACCGACGGCGATCCAGCCGGTGCGGCCGGTGGCGACGTAGAGCAGGACGACGAACAGGCCGAAGAAAAGCAGCGAGGTCCCCAGGTCCCGCTCCAGGACCAGGACGCCGACGCTCACCAGCCAGACGGCGACGATCGGACCGAGGACCCGGCCGGTGGGCAACTGGAGCTTCCAGAGGCGGCGGCCGGTGTAGGCGAGGGCGTTGCGGTTCGCGGCCAGGTACGCGGCGAAGAACACCGCCAGCAGCACCTTCGTGAACTCGCCCGGCTGGATGGAGAACCCGGCGAGCCGGATCCAGATGCGGGCGCCGTTCACCGCCGGGAACAGGATCGGCAGCGTGAGCAGCACGAGCGCGGCGACGACACAGACGTACGTGTACCGCTGGAGCACCCGGTGGTCCCGCAGCAACAGGACGACCAGGATGAACAGCGCCACGCCCAGCGTCGACCAGATCAGCTGGGCCGGTGCCGCCCGGTCGCCCGGGGTCTCCAGGTCGAGCCGGTAGATGAGCACCAGGCCGAGCCCGTTGAGCAGCACGCCGATGGGCAGCAGGAGCGGGTCGGCGTGCGAGGCCCGCAGGCGCACGGCCACATGCGCCAGCAGCGCGAGCACGCCGAGCCCGGCGCCGTAGCCGGCGGCACCGGGCGGGAGGGCGCCGTGCTGGGCGAGGCCCACGGCGCAGTAGCCGTACACGGACAGCAGTACGGCCAGGACGATGAGGGCGAGTTCGACGCCACGGCGCCGGGGAGGGCGGCGGACGGCGGGCGCGGGCGGGTCCGCCGTCGCCACGGTGATTCCGGCCTTGCTCATGTCCGGAACCTACCCAAACAGTGCGTCTTGTGCGCCTTTGGCTGATCGAGTGTCAGCACCAGCGTGGCGCGGGACCGATGTTGTCGATGTAGCGGGCCGCGCCCCAGGCCCACGTGCCGTCCGTGAGGAGGTACCAGAGGGGGTTGCCCTGCACGGTCTCGCCGCCGGTCTTGCAGAAGATCTCGACGATGTCGCCCCGGTGGGCGAACCGGATGATCTGCGAGCCGCGGTTCGGGGCGCTGCGCAGCGCCAGCGTGCTCGCCGTGACGACGCCCTCGAAGAGGCGCTCGTCGTGGCGGCCGTGCTCGTCCCCGTCGCCGCCGCTCGGATCCTGCCGGCCGTGGTGGCCCCCGTCGCCGCCGCTCGGGTCCAAGTCGTCGTACGCGGCGGCGGTGGCGGGGGTGACGGCGGCCGCGGCGGCGAGGAGCCCGGCGGCGGTTGCTATGGAGAGGCGGGAGCGCAGGGACATGGGGGTTACCTCCATGTGGGGGCGAAGGTGCCGAAGCTGACTAATCGCCACATTAGGATCGGCCTGTGGGCCCCGCCCTTCACGCTGGGCCATAGGTGGACGCCGTGCAGGGGCGCGTGCGCTCACTGCGCTGTCAGTCTCAAGGTCGCCACCGCCCCGCCGTCCGGGGCGTTGCCGAACTCCAGCCGCGCCCCCAGCACCTCGGCCTGCCCCAGCGCGATCGTCAGCCCCAGGCCGTGCCCCTTGGCACCGCCCTCCGTACGGAACCGCTGCGGCCCGTGCGCCACCAGGTACTCCGGAAAACCGTCCCCGTGGTCCCGGACGGTGACCAGCGGGCCGTCCACGGTGAGCACGACCGGCCCCCGAGCGTGCTTGTGCGCGTTCGCCACGAGATTGCCCAGCACCCGCTCCAGCCGCCGCCGGTCCGTCTCCACGGCCACGTCCCGTACGACCCTGACCTCCGTGTCGCTGCCCGCGCCCCGCACCACCCGCTCGGCCAGCGGCCCCAGCTGCTCGGTGTCCAGCTCCAGCCGCTCCCGGCCGGTGTCCAGCCGGGAGATCTCCAGCAGGTCCTCGGTGAGGGTCCGCAGGGCCGCCACCCGGTCCCGCACCAGTTCCGTCGGACGGCCGGGCGGCAGCAGTTCGGCCGCCGCGTGCAATCCGGTCAGCGGCGTGCGCAGCTCATGCGCGACATCCGCGGTGAACCGCTGCTCCGCGAGCAGCTTGCCCTGCAACGACGACGCCATGGAGTCCAGCGCGGCGGCGACCGCGGCCACCTCGTCCTGCGGGCGCGCCGGGGCCCTCGTCCGCGGGTCCGTAAGGGGGTCGTTCACGCGCGCGTCCAGGTCGCCCGCGCTGATCCGCCGGGCCACCAGCGCCGTGGTGTGCAGCCGCCGCGTCACCCGGGTCACCGCGAACGCGCCGACCAGCAGGGTCGCCCCGATCGCCAGCCCCGACGACCACAGGATCGCCCGGTCCAGGCCCTCGATGGTGCGGGCCTGCTGCGAGTAGTCGACCGCCACGGCCAGGGCCCGGTGACCGTCGGCGGGGCCGGCCGCCCACATCAGGGGGCGCCCCGCGAAGTCGGCGACCATCGTGCCGCGGTCCCCGCCGACCGCGAGGTTCCGCAGCGACGGGGGCAGGCCCGGGGGATCCACGCCGGCGCCACGTTTGAGCGAGTCCCCGGCCTCGTAGCGCTCCGTCGCCTGCGTCAGCCGCTGCAACGCCTGGTCGCGGGCCTGGCCGACGGTCTGGTCCGTCACCTGCACGTGCACCAGGACGCCGAGCAGGGCCGCCAGCGCGCAGCACATGACGGTGATGAAGGCGGCGGCCTTCGCGGCGAGCGTCCCGGACCACGGGGGGAGCGCGGGCAGGCGTGGTCTCATCCGGTGCTCGCCGAGGGGGAGACGCCGGGGGAGGCGGACGGGGCGTGCTTCTGGGCGTGCTTCCGCGGGCCGGTGCGCAGCATCTCGTCCTGGGTGAGGAGCATGGCCCGCTGGTCCCGGTCCCAGGTCCACTGGAGGCGGTACTCGTAGCCCGCGACCTCCGACGGCGAACGGATGACGACGGAACGCCCGGCCAGCTCGACACCGCTGAGCGCGTCCTCCCAGGCCATCACCTGCACGAGCCGGTGCTTGTCCACGGTGTAGACGCGCACCGCGGTGGTCTTGCCGGGCAGCAGCCGGAAGCCCAGCGTCAGGTCGTCGCGCCCGTCGCCCGTCAGGTCCCGGTAGTACGGCCTGAGAACCGGGCACCGTCCCTGCCCCGGGCCCCTGCCGCAGTCGGCCATCCGGCGGTTGGTGTCGCGGTAGGGCGCCTTGTCGCCGGCGTAGTCGCCCGGGCTCGCGGCGATCTCGGCCCGGACGACCCCGACCGGGTCGACCCGGTGGATGTCGTCGCCGGGCACCTTGACGTCCTTGACCACCTCGGTGTTCACCTCGCCGATCTCGAAGGCCGGACTGGACGCCGGCGTCAACTCGGGCCACAGCCGAGCCGGCCCGACAGCCGTAGGAGTCGCCCCGGCCGCCTCCAGCCCCCCGGCGTCCCCACAGCCCACGGCACCCCCGAGCAGGAGAACCACGCCGACTGCGCCCCGGGCGACTTTTCCGGGGTTTCGGGGGCGGCGTTGGTTTCCTGGTCGGGCCGGCCGGATTCCCGGTCGGTCGTCGCTTCTTCCGGTACGGCCGGGCAAGGCCCCGATGCGACGGAGGCTGCTTCCCAGTCGGCCCAGCAGGTTTCCCCGTCGGCCCGGTCGGCGTTCCGGGCGGCTCAGCAGGCTTCCCGCGCGCCCGAGGTGGCTTCCGAGGTCGCCGGAAAGCCTGTCAGGGCGGCCGGCAAAGCCGTCGGCGCGGCCGGAAGGGCCGTCCGGGCGGACAGACGGGCCGTCCGGGGAGACGGAGGGTTCGCCCGGGCGGACAGACGGGCCGTCCGGGGAGACGGAGGGTTCGCCCGGGCAGGCGGAAGGGCCGTCCGGGGAGACGGAGGGTTCGCCCGGGCAGGCGGAAGGGCCCTCCGGGGAGACGGAGGGTTCGCCCGGGCAGGCGAAAGCGCCCTCCGGGGAGACGGAGGGTTCGCCCGAGCAGGCGAAAGCGCCCTCCGAGCAGGCGGAAAGGCCGTCCCGGCAACCGGACGGGCCACCCAGGGGACCGGAACGGTCGTCGGGGCGGCCGGGGAGGCTGCGGACGCGGCTGACGGGCACTGCACTCCTGCGGTTCGAGGGTGATCACACGGCTCGGACCGGCCGTCGGCCCCGTACACCTTATTCGTAAGGAAGTCCTATTTGCGCGCGAGGGAGCCCGGGTGCCTCCTACTCGGTGAGCTCCTCCAGCAGCCGGGCCGTCGCCAGCCCGACCCGCAGGTACTCGACGAACAAGTCATTGTGCAGCGCCCAGGGCGACCGGCGGTCCCGGATCAGCCGGATCGCCGCGTCGGCGGAGCTCCCCCGCCGTATCAGCGCGTGCGCGACGACGAGACCGGAGCGGTTGTACCCGTGGTAACACCGGACGAGCACCTTGCGGCCCCCGTCCAGCGCCTCGCACGCGGCCTCGGCCAGCCGGATCACACCGGCGAGCTGCGTCCCGTCGAGCGGTCCGTCGGGGATGGGCCAGACGTGGTGCGGGACGTCCGGATCGGGCCCGTGCCCCGGCAGCCGCAGCAGCGTCTGCACCAGGTCGAACTCGTCCCGTACGACGGCGAACTCCGGATGACCCAAGCCCCCGGTGTACTCGTGGCCGCCCATCCACAACCCGGGGACGACCTCGTCCCAGGGGCTCTCCGGAGCCGGAACATCGGGTTTCCTGCGGGTACGCAACGGCGCCTCCCCAGCATCACCGCCCGAGGGCCTCCCCGGCAGGCCCGACTCCTCTCAAGGTAACCGGGTTCTTGCCCCCGCAGCACCCCGCCTGTTCCCATGGTCTGGGGTGATGGTGCATGGACGGACTGCGCGTCATACCGACCTGGCGGCACGGTCAGGAACGGCTGTACGTCTGCCTCCCGGACGGCAGGAACATCGCCTGGTACGACCGTGAGGCGGGCCGGGTCAACCTGCTGGGCGAGGACCGTGAGGACGACGTGCTCCGAGCCCTCAAACCCTTCCTCACCGGCCCGGTGGCGGTGGGGCCGCCCCCGGTGCCGACCCCCGCCGAGCTCGCCCGTCTGACCCTGCACCCCGACGACGACCTGGCCCCCAACCGCCCCGGCGAGGCCCTCCTCGTCGCCCTCGACCGCGACCCCGGCCCGGCCCGCCGGCTGCGCCCCGACCCACGCCGCCGGGCCCTGGAGGCGGAGCAGACGGTCGGGGACGCCCTGGACCGCCTGGACGGCGCCGGCTGGCACGCCGTGCACTCCGTCCCGCTCCCCGGCGGCAGCCGCATCCACCACCTGCTGATCGGCCCCGGCGGGCTGTACGCGCTGCACACCCTGTACGCACGCAAGCAGCGGGTGACGGTCACCGACCCCATGGTCACCCTGGGCCGCCGCGAACCGACCGCCCTGCTCCTGGGCGTGCGCGCCGACGCCGACCGCGCCTCCTACGCCCTGACGGCGGAGGTCCGCCCCGTCCTCGTCCTGGTCGGCCCGACGGCCGTGTCGGTCCCGGCCGCACCGCGCGAGGTCCGCGTCCTCACGGACCTGGAGGTGCCGGCCCTGGCCCGCCAGGGCGGCGTCCTGAAACCGGCGGACGTGGAGGCGCTGCACGCGATGGCACGGGACCGCACCACGTGGACGCGGGTGTGAGGGCGTACGAGGCCCGTACCTGCTGAGGGCGCCCCCTGACTAGGGCAGCCGGCCCGCGCCGTCCGGGTCGAGGAGCGGGGCGAGCAGGTCGCCGTAGTCCTGCACCCGGGCGGCGATGTCGGTCGCGCGGAAGTCCAGCCGGCCGGGCGAGCCGCACTCCTCGACCTCTTCCCAGGTCACGGGCGCCGAGACGGTCGGCTCGGGGCGGGCCCGGAGGGTGTAGGGGGTCGCCGTGGTCTTGCGCGCGGCGTTCTGGCTCCAGTCGACGAAGACCTTCCCGGGGCGCAGATTCCTGGTCATCCGGTGCAGCGCGAGCCGGGGCATGGCCTTCTCCGCCTCGACGGCCAGCGACTTGGCGTACTCCGACACCCGCTCGGAGGAGGCCCCGCGCACGGCCGCGAGCAGATGCAGCCCCTTCGAGCCGGAGGTCTTGGCGTACGCCTCGATGCCGTCCGCCGCGAGCCGCTCCCGCAGCCACAGTGCGACCTCACAGCACTGCACGATGCTCGCGGGCGCTCCCGGATCCAGGTCGAAGACGATGCGGTCGGCCTCGTCCGGCGTGTCGACGAGCCACTGGTGGGTGTGGAACTCCGTGACGAGGTTGGCCGCCCACATCAGGCTCGGCAGGTCCTGCACCAGGACCATCCGCGAGGGTCCCTCGACCCGCGGCACCTCGGCGGTGGTGACCCAGTCGGGCGTACCCGGCGGGACGTTCTTCGTGAAGAACACCTGCCCGTCCGGCCCGTCCGGATACCGCAGGAAGGACACCGCCCGGTCGCGCAGATGGGGCAGCAGGACCTCGGCGACGGTCGCGTAGTAGTGCAGGACCTCGCCCTTGGTGAAGCCGGTGGCGGGATAGAGCACCTTGTCCAGATTGCTGAGCGGGAGCCGTCGCCCCTCCACCACTGTGATAGGCGCCATACGATAAGAATCTCACGCGAATCGTGACAAACACTCCCGAGAGTGACCGGAAGGGTGCTGCACGTGAGATCCATATGGAACGGCGCCATCTCCTTCGGCCTGGTCAGCATTCCGATCAAGCTGGTGAACGCCACCGAGAGCCACTCGATCTCCTTCCGCCAGATCCACACCGACGACGGCGGCCGCATCCGGTATCGCAAGTTCTGTGAGCTGGAGGACCGGGAGGTCACCCAGGGGGAGATCGGCAAGGGCTACGAGGACGCGGACGGCTCGATCATCCCGATCACCGACGAGGACCTGTCCAGCCTGCCGATCCCGACGGCCAAGACGATCGAGATCGTCGCCTTCGTCCCGGCGGACCGGATCGATCCGCTCCAGATGGACGCCGCGTACTACCTCCAGGCGAGCGGCGCCCCGGCGGCGAAGCCGTACACCCTGCTGCGGGAGGCGCTCAAGCGCAGCAACAAGGTGGCGATCGCGAAGTTCGCCCTGCGGGGCCGGGAGCGCCTGGGCATGCTGCGGGTGGTCGGCGAGGCCATCGCCATGCACGGCCTGCTGTGGCCGGACGAGGTCCGCGCCCCCGAGGGCGTGGCCCCCGACACGAACGTCACGGTCCGCGACCAGGAACTGGATCTGGCCGACGCCCTGATGGACACCCTGGGCGAGGTCGACCTGGAGGACCTGCACGACGAGTACCGCGAGGCCGTGGAGGAGGTCATCGCCGCGAAGGCCGCCGGCGAGGCCCTGCCGCAGGCTCCCGAGCCGGCCACGGGCGGCAAGGTCCTCGACCTCATGGCGGCCCTGGAGAACAGCGTCCGCGCGGCACGCGAGTCCCGGGGCGAGGAGGCGGGCGAGCACGCCGAGGTCAAGTCGCTCCCGCAGCGCAAGATGGCCCGCGCGGCGCCCAAGCAGACCGGCGGCAAGAAGTCGGCGTCCACCGCGAAGAAGACGGCGGCCAAGAAGACCGCGGCGTCCGCGAAGAAGTCGACCGCCAAGTCCGGCCAGGGCACGAAGAAGACGGCGGCTTCGAAGAGCGCCGCGAAGAAGACGGCCACGAAGAAGTCGACCCCCCGCAAACGCCCGGCCTGACCCCATCGGCTCCATCGGTCCCCTCGGCCCCCTCGGAGCGCGGGTGCGTCACGGCGCGTACGTGATGTCCGGCCGGGGCGGGACGGCCATGCCCGCCCCCAGGAAGTAGTCGACGTGGTGGGACTGCAGATAGCCCTTGAAGGTCATGGCGTTCCGGTAGGCGGGGTTGTGCGCCAGGGTGTACAGCCGGTGGGTCGTCGGCCGGTCGGTCGTGAAGATGATCAGCTCGTCGTAGGACGCGTTGGTGTACACGGCCTCCTCGCGCCAGTCGCCGAAGAGGTCGCCGACGAGCGTCGGACCGCCCTGGGCGGCCTTGACGGCGCCGTGGTTCCAGGTGCTGACCAGCCGGGGCAGGCTGCCGCTCGGCGTCGGGCGGGCCGGGTCCCACTTCTCGATCTTGCCGTCGTTGAGCAGTTCCACGGTGAGGTCCCCGTCCCACCACAGACCCAGCTGCGGCCAGGGGCGAAGCGAGGCGTCCGGCTCGGCGAGCCGGTTGGTGCCCGCGTTGTAGAGGCCGGAGAAGGACCAGACCTCCATGCCGGGAAAGCGCGGATCGACGTCACCGGCCATGCCGCGGCCGACGTCCCCGGGGCCCCCGCCGTGCCGCCAGATCACATCGCCGTTCGCGGCGTCGTAGTAGTACTCGAGCAGACCGCTCGGGTTGTCCTGCTGCACGCCGTAGCCCTCCAGGCCCGGGCGGCTCGGGTCCATGTCGGCGATGTGGAAACGGTCGCCGTGGACGATGCCCTTCGGTCCCATGGAGTAGCGCAGCGAGCCGTCGCCGCCCAGCACGAACCCGATCTCGGCGATCTCGTCCCTCCCGTCGCCGTCGACGTCGAGGGCGCGCGTGTTGTGCCCGTCGGGCGCGTCCTGGCCGCCGCGCCGCCAGGTCCACTGGCGGTCCAGCGAGTCCCCGTCGAACTTCCAGGCGCCCATCATCAGGTTGAACGCCCCGTCGTCCCGCCGGTTCTTCATGTAGGCGACCAGGCTCGGCGTGGTGCCGTTGAGATACGCCACCCCGAGGCGCGCGCCCATCGGGCCGTCCGCCAGATACGTCGTGGGTACGGCGGACCAGTTGCGCAGTGCCCCGGTCCGGCCGTCGAGCACGGCCATGAACTGCCGCGCGTCGTCCTCGTGCGTCCAGGTCGCGCCGTCGCCGAACCTGACCCCGTCGGCGATCCGCAGGGCGACCTCGGCACGGCCGTCGCTGTCGAAGTCGTAGACCGTGACGCCGTCCCAGTGGCCCACGTCGATCGCGGACGACCCCGGCTCGATGTTGTCCTGGTTCCGGCTGTTGGGACCCAGGTCGACCTCCCAGAGGAAGTCGCCGTCACCGCTGTACGCCTCCAGCTTCTGCGGGGAGGTCTGCCGGTCGACGACGTAGTCGTACTCACCGTCGCCGTCGAGGTCGCCGGCCCAGACGAACTTCACCGCACCGCCGGACCGTAACGGCACGCGCACCACGGGCTCCACGGCATGGCCGGCCGACAGCGTGAAGGCACCGCTGGGTGCCTGCTCCCGACCGCCGACGACCGGGGCCACGCGGTAGCTGTTGGGGCGTGTGAGATCGGCCGTGGAGTCGGTGTAGTTCGTCCCGCCGGTCAGCACACCGGAGTTGAGCTTCACATACGCGCCGCCGGCCGTGGACCGGTACACGTTGAACCCGATGCCCTCCGGGTCGAGGCCCAGCAGCCGCCAGGAGACCAGGACCTGCGTGCTGCCGGAGCGCACCGCCACGACGCCGCGGCCGAGATTCTCCATCACCCGTGCGGCCTGCACCGTCGGGGCGGGGCTCGGGGCGGTGATCGTGAGTGCGGCGCAGACGGTCAGGACCGTCGCCGTGATCCTCATGCGCATGACAATTCACTCTCCTTCGCCCCGGCGATGGTTAACCGTTTTCACCGCTGTGATGGAAGCACCGAGCTGAGTGCCCGTCAATACTGGCGGAGCGGGCGGGGCATCCGACCGGAAACGCTTACAGACCGAGGGCAGTCAGTGGTGCTCGGAGACGAGTACCGCGCGAGTGCCGGGCTCCAGCGCCTGGAAGACATGCGGGACATCGCCGGGATAGCAGATGTAGTCGCCCGGGCGGAGTTCCACCGGCTCGTCGGCGATGCCCACCAGGGCCCGGCCCGAGCTGATCACGACGTGCTCGACGACCCCGGGCGGGTGCGGCGTGGAAGAGCGCTGCGGCCCGGGCTCGGCGGCGACGCTGTAGACGTCCCGCCGGGCCCCCGGTGGGGAGGCGGCGAGGAGCGTGGCCCGGTAGTCGCTCTGCTCGGACCCGACGGCCGGCCCTTCCCCCGCCCGGATCACCTGGACCTGCGGCCGCGACACGGCCACAAGCCGCGAGAAGGGGATCTCCAGCGCCACGCAGAGCGCCCACAGTGTCTCCAGGCTCGGATTCCCGGTGCCCGACTCCAGCTGGGAGAGCGTGGACTTGGCGAGCCCGGCCCGGCGGGCGACCTCGGTGAGGGACAGTCCCGCCCGGACGCGTTCCGCCCGCAGCGAGGCGGCGATCACTTCGATCGGGGGTTTCGGGGCCGGGCCGGCGTCGTCGGACATGGCGTGTTCGCTCCAATGGTCATCCGTTCGTCTTGACGAACATCCTACGCCATGTTCACTATAAAAATCATGCGTTCGCTATGGAGAACACTAGAGGTCCGGCTCCTCCGCGACATCGCGCTGGTCTGTCTGGCGGTGGGGCTGATCGGCCTGTCCTACGGCGCCGTCGCGGTCGCGTCCGGGTTCGCCTGGTGGTTCCCGGCCGTGATGGGAGTGCTCGTCCTGGCCGCCTCGTCGGAGTTCCTGTTCGTCGGGATCATCGCCGCCGGCGGCAGCCCGATCGCCGCGCTGCTGGCCGGACTGCTCGTCAACGCGCGCCATCTGCCGTTCGGTCTGGCGGTGCACGACGTCCTCGGGCAGGGCCTGCGCCGGGTGCTCGGCACGCATCTCATGAACGACGAGACGGTCGTCTTCGCCCTCGCCCAGGACGAGCCGGAGCGCAAACGGGCCGCGTACTGGCTCTGCGGCCTGGGCATCCTCGTCTGCTGGCCCGCCGGCGCGGCGCTGGGCGCCCTGCTCGGCGGCGCCGTGCGGGACACCGACGCCCTCGGCCTGGACGCCATGTTCCCCGCGGTGATCCTGGCACTGATCCTTCCGGCGCTGAAGGACAGGCCCCTGCGTCGCACGGCCCTGGCCGCCGCGGCCCTGGCCCTGGCTGTCACCCCGTTCCTCCCGGCGGGCCTGCCGGTCCTGCTGGCCCTGACCGCCCTGCCCCTGTTCACCGTCCGGACGAGGAAGAAGGCCACCCGGTGAGCGATACGGCCATACCCCTCCCGCCGACGCTGGCGGCGATGCTCGCCCTGGCGGCCGGCACCTTCCTGCTCCGCCTCGCCGGACCGGCCCTGCGCGCACGATGGACGCTCCCGGAGCGCGCCGAGAGACTGCTGGAGGTCTCGGCCGTCCTCCTGCTCGCGGCCCTGGCCACCACGTCCGCCCTCACCGAGGACCAGGTCTTCACCGGCCCCGCCCGACCGCTCGGGGTCCTGACCGGCGGGGTGCTCGCCTGGCGCAGGGCCCCGTTCCTCGCGGTCGTCCTCGCGGCGGCGGGCGCGACGGCGCTGCTCCGACTGGCGGGGGTGCCGTGACACTCCCTTGCGCGAAGCCGGATCCCTCAGGCCACGCGCCGTCCCTCCTGCCCGGACTCGCCCTCGTCCTCCTCATCCGGCAGATGGACATCGTCGACGGCGATGTTGACCTCGACGACCTCCAGCCCGGTCATGCGCTCCACCGCGTTGATGACGTTGGTCCGCACATCCGCGGCGGTGTCGGCGATGGCGGCGCCGTACTCGACGACGACATCGAGATCGACGGCGGCCTGGCGCTCGCCGACTTCCACCTTCACTCCCTGGGTGACCCCACTGCCCCCACCGGGCACGCGCTGGCGCATGGCCCCGAAGGCCCTGGTCATCCCTCCGCCGAGGTTGTGTATCTCGGGGATCTCCCGGGCCGCCATGCCCGCGATCTTCGCCACGACCACGTCCGCGACAGCGGTGCTTCCCCGGGCCTCCGGGGGAGCGGTGCCGTCTCCTCTGCGGCCCTGCTGTGCCGTGCCCTGTGCCGTGCCCCTGTCCGGCTGTCCCGTCCCAGTTGCGGTGTTTCTGCGCTGTGTGGTCTCCGTCATGACCGTCACCTCTTGATCGGTGCGGGGTATGAGCAGCGTCGTTCCTATCCGCCCGTATCCACGGTAGAGCACTGGTGCGTATGGGGCGAAAGTGCCGAAAATTTCCTGAACGAGCGCTCACCCCACCAGGTGATCGACGTGGCGCTGAAGGACGGCCGCCGCCGTCTCCGGGGAGTGATGCCCCGCGAGGACCTGAACGGTGAGACCGTCGGCGACGGCGAGGAGCGTATGCGCCTCCCGGGCGGCGTCGAGATGCTGCGGGATCTCCCGGGCGTCCTGGCCGTAGCGGATGAGCCACACGACGAGGTCATGGAGCTTGCCGTACGTCTCATGCAGGACGGCGGCGAGCCGCTCACTGGCGGGCGCACGACTGACGAAGGCCAGCCATACATGCGCCTGATCCCTCGACTCCTCGTCCGGCAAGGCGAGTTCGGCCAGGGTGTGCGACAGCGAGGCGTCCATCCTGGTCAGCTCCAACCTGTTGGAGGCCGAGGTGCCCAATATCTGGGCCAAGGCCATCAGCCGCCAGCACGGCCAGATCCTCGAGCGTCTTGGGGTCCACCATGTCGTCCTGCCCGAGCACGAGATGGGCGAACGCGTCGCCCATCTGGTCACCGGCCGGATGCTGGACTTCATCGAGTTCGACGACGACTACGCCCTGGTGAAGACCGTCGCCCCGGACATCGCCACCGGCGTCCCCCTCGCCCAGAGCCAGGTCCGCAGCAGGCACGGCGTCACGGTCGTGGGCATCAAACGCCCCGGCGAGGACACAGCACAACTTGCCTGAGCCGTGCGGCTCTGAGGCAATAGGCCGAGGGCGAGTCGATGGTCTACATCTCCAGCCCGGAAATCCTGAAGATCGCCAAAGTTGTCTCGCGGTCCACGCGGTGGGCCAAGTGGTCGAGCGCAGCCGAGCCCTCACGCAGACGGCCGCGCGGTGCGGAGCCCCGGGCATCTGTGTCCAGGTGGTGCCAGAGCGACGGATTGGCTATCAGGACACGCGGGTCGAACTCGACACGGCCGCCGAGAGAGTCTCGCAGGACCAGGCGCTGCCCGGCATTTCCCGTGGTGCGCACGGACACCAGGCGATCGGTCCGCACCTGGCGGCGGCCCAAGGGGCCGCGCACTCTCAGCCAGCCCTCCCCGGCTGTGATGCGCGGCGGGACGAGGACGAGGAAGAGCACCAGCGCGAGCCCGGTCACAGGGCCGCACGGGCCGGGGCGAGAGTACCGGCCGCTGGGCCGGGTTCCCGGAACTTCCACGTTCATGGACGTGACGCTGACGCGCTGGTGATGCGACCTTGACGGCTCGTCCTTCGGTGCGTGGCCGCGTCCTGACGCGGCGTGCGTATGGGGTGCGTCAAAGCTGGGCGGGTCGCCGTATGCGTTCCGTTAAGGGCAGTCGATTCAGCCCGGGAAGAGGCTTCCCTCTAGAGGTCCGTTCTTACCCGAACCTCTTCCAGGAGCTTGCGATGGCCGATGTGGCCTTCGTCGTCGCCACGATCGCGGTGTTCGCGCTGGTGGCTCTCGTCGCCAAGGGGGTGGCGAAGCTGTGACCGTCGAGAACGTCGTCGGCCTGGTCGTGGCCGTCGCCTTGCTGGGCTATCTCGTCCTCGCACTGATCTTCCCGGAGAGGTTCTGAGGTGACATCAGCTGCTACCGCAGCGGGCGAGATGAGTCCCGTTCTTGCCGACGTGCTCCTGGTGGCCGCGCTGATCGGCGCGCTCGCCCTGGTGCACCGTCCGTTCGGCGACCACATGGCCGCCGTCTACTCCTCCAAGAGGCACCTGCGCGTCGAGCGGTGGATCTACCGTTCGGTGGGCGCCAACCCGGATGCGGAGATGCGCTGGCCTGCCTATCTGCGCGGAGTCCTGGCCTTCTCCGCCGTCAGCGTGCTGTTCCTGTACTTGCTGCAACGGGTGCAGGACAAGCTGCCGTTCTCGCTCGGCTTCAAGGCGATCGCTCCGGACCAGGCGTTCAACACGGCCGCGTCCTTCGTGTCGAACACCAACTGGCAGTCGTATTCGGGCGAAACGGCGATGAGCCACGTCACCCAGACGATGGGCCTGGCCGTGCAGAACTTCGTCTCCGCCGCGGTGGGCATCGCGGTGGCTGTCGCGCTGGTGCGGGGCTTCGCTCGCTCCCGTACCGGAGACCTGGGCAACTTCTGGGCGGACCTGGTGCGCGGCACCGTCCGTATCCTCATCCCGGTCTGCGTGGTGGCGGCCTTGCTGCTGATCGCCGCGGGCGCCATCCAGAACTTCGGCGACATCCACACCATCACCACGCTGACCGGCGACAAGCAGGCCATCAGCCCTGGCGCGGTGGCCTCGCAGGAGGCCATCAAGGACTTCGGCACGAACGGCGGCGGCTTCTTCAACGCCAACAGCTCACACCCGTTCGAAAACCCCAACGGGTTCACGAACCTGCTGGAGATCTTCCTGTTCCTGGTGATCCCGTTTTCGCTGCCGCGGACCTTCGGGAAGATGGTCGGCTCGGTGAAGCAGGGCTACGCCATCGTGGCCGCGATGGGCGTCATCTGGTTCGCCGGCGTGGTCGCGGTGACCTGGCTCGAGTACGCCCACCCGGGCACCGCCTCGCAGCTGGCGGGCGGCGCGATGGAGGGCAAGGAGCAACGCTTCGGCGAGGGCCCCTCCTCGCTGTTCGCGGTGTCGACCACCATGACGTCCACCGGTTCGGTCAACTCCTTCCACGACTCGTTCAGCGGGCTGTCGGGCGGCGTACTGCTGCTGGGCATGATGCTCGGTGAGATCGCGCCCGGCGGTGTCGGCTCCGGCCTCTACGGCATGCTGATCATGGCGATCATCGCGGTGTTCATCGCCGGGCTGATGGTGGGCCGTACGCCCGAGTACCTGGGCAAGAAGATCGGCACCCGTGAGATCAAGCTGGCCGCGTGCTTCATCCTCGTCACCCCGGCCCTGGTGCTGATCGGGACCGCGCTCGCGATGGCGCTGGGCAAGGGCCAGTCGTCGATGACGAACATCGGCGCGCACGGCTTCTCCGAGGTCCTGTACGCCTACACCTCGGCCGGCAACAACAACGGCTCCGCGTTCGCGGGCTTCGCGGCCAACACCGAGTACCACAACACGATGCTCGGCCTGTGCATGCTGCTCGGCCGGTTCCTGCCGATGGTGTTCGTCCTCGCGCTGGCCGGTTCCCTCGCCGGGCAGAAGCCCATCCCGGCGACCGCGGGCACGCTGCGCACCGAGAAGCCGCTGTTCACCGGCCTTCTGGTGGGCGCGATCCTGATCATCACGGGCCTGACATTCTTCCCGGCGCTGGCGCTGGGCCCGCTGGCGGAGGGGCTGGCGTGATGACGACCAACACGAAGAAGACCGGCGTAAAGAAACAGGACGCCATGTCCGCCGGCACTCCGGCCCTCGCGCCCCATCCGGACACACCGACCGGACACAAGCCCGACGGGCGGGTCGGCGGCGGCGTGTTCGACCCGAAGCAACTGGTGAGGTCGCTGCCGGACGCCTTCCGCAAGCTCGATCCACGGGTGATGATCAAGTCACCCGTGATGTTCGTGGTGTTGATCGGCTCCGTCCTGACCACCGTCTTCTCCTTCAAGGACCCGGGTGACTGGTTCGGCTGGACGATCAGCGCCTGGCTGTGGCTGACCGTGATCTTCGCCAACCTGGCCGAAGCGGTGGCCGAGGGCCGCGGCAAGGCGCAGGCCGACACCCTGCGCAAGGCGAAGACCGACACGGTCGCCCGCCGGCTGGCGAAGGACGGCACAACCGAGGAACGAGTCCCGGGCACCGAGCTGAAGATCGGCGACCTGGTGGTCTGCGAGGCCGGCGACATCATCCCCGGCGACGGTGATGTCATCGAGGGCGTCGCGTCGGTGGACGAGTCCGCCATCACCGGTGAGTCGGCGCCCGTCATCCGCGAGTCCGGCGGCGACCGGTCCGCGGTCACCGGCGGTACGAAGGTGCTGTCCGACCGCATCGTCATCAAGATCACGACGAAGCCGGGCGAGACGTTCATCGACCGCATGATCAACCTGGTGGAGGGCGCGGCGCGGCAGAAGACGCCGAACGAGATCGCGCTGAACATCCTGCTGGCGTCGTTGACGATCGTCTTCCTGCTGGCGGTGGCGACGCTGCCGCCGTTCGCCGACTACGCGGGTTCGAAGCTCGGCATCGTCGTGCTGGTGTCCCTCCTGGTCTGTCTGATCCCGACCACGATCGGTGCCCTGCTGTCCGCGATCGGCATCGCCGGCATGGACCGGCTGGTGCAGCGCAACGTGCTGGCCATGTCGGGGCGGGCGGTCGAGGCCGCCGGTGACGTCTCCACGCTGCTGCTGGACAAGACGGGCACCATCACCCTCGGCAACCGGCAGGCCGCCGAGTTCGTGCCGGTGCACGGCACGACGGAGGCCGAGGTTGCTGACGCTGCCCAGCTGTCGTCCCTGGCCGACGAGACCCCCGAGGGCCGCTCCGTCGTCGTCCTCGCCAAGGAGAAGTACGGGCTGCGCGAGCGGCACCAGGGCGAGCTGGCGCACGCGGAGTGGATCGAGTTCACCGCGCAGACCCGCATGTCGGGCGTCGACGTGGACGGCCGCAAGGTCCGCAAGGGGGCCACGGCCTCGGTCATCGCCTGGGTCCAGGAGCGCGGCGGTGAAATCGCCGAGGACGCCGACCAGATCGCGGGCCGCATCTCCGAAGCCGGCGGCACGCCGCTACTCGTCGCCGTCGAGGACGACCGGGGAGCCCGCATCCTCGGCGTCATCCACCTCAAGGACGTGGTCAAGGACGGCATGCGGGAGAGGTTCGAGGAACTGCGCCGCATGGGCATCAAGACCGTCATGATCACCGGTGACAACCCGCTCACCGCGAAGGCGATCGCCGAGGAGGCGGGCGTCGACGACTTCCTCGCGGAGGCCACTCCCGAGGACAAGATGGCCCTGATCAAGCGGGAGCAGGCCGGCGGCAAGCTCGTCGCGATGACCGGCGACGGCACGAACGACGCGCCCGCGCTCGCGCAGGCCGACGTCGGCGTGGCGATGAACACGGGCACGTCGGCCGCCAAGGAGGCCGGCAACATGGTCGACCTCGACTCCAACCCGACCAAGCTCATCGAGATCGTCGAGATCGGCAAGCAACTACTCATCACCCGGGGTGCGCTGACGACGTTCTCCATCGCCAACGACGTCGCGAAGTACTTCGCGATCATCCCGGCACTGTTCGCGGCCGTCTACCCGGGCCTGGACAAGCTGAACATCATGCAGTTGTCCTCGCCCGACTCCGCGATCCTGTCCGCGGTGATCTTCAACGCGCTGATCATCATCGCGCTCGTGCCGCTCGCCCTGCGCGGCGTGCAGTACCGGCCGGTCAGCGCCGACAAGATGCTCCGGCGCAACCTCGCCGTCTACGGCCTGGGCGGGCTGATCGCCCCCTTCATCGGCATCAAGATCATCGACCTGCTCATCTCTGAGATCCCCGGGATCGGGTGAAGGACATGAACACCTCTTTTATGAACTCCGCGCGCATGGCGTGGGCGGCGCTGCGCATGCTGCTGGTCCTCACCGTGGTGACCGGGATCGCCTACCCGCTGGTCGTCACCGGGATCGGGCAGGTGCTGTTCCACGACAAGGCCAACGGGTCGATGGTGACCGTGGACGGCAAGGAGGTCGGCTCCAAGCTGATCGGCCAGAGCTGGAACCTGCCCGGCACCGACAAGCCGGACCCCAAGTGGTTCCAGGGGCGGCCGTCCAACAGCGGCTACGACCCGCTGGCCACCGGCTCCAGCCAGCTCAGCGCCGGCAACCCGAAGCTGGTGAAGATGGTCGAGGCCGCCAAGAAGCAGGTCGCCGCCTTCAACGACGTGCCCGAGTCCGAGGTGCCCAAGGACGCGGTCACCGGTTCCGCCTCCGCCATCGACCCGGACATCTCCCCGGCCTACGCCAGGATCCAGGTCAACCGCGTGGCCAAGGCGAACGGTCTGACCGTCGCCCAGGTCGAGAAGCTGGCCAACGACCACACCCAGGGCCGCACGGCCGGCTTCCTGGACCAGCCGCGCGTCAACGTCCTCGACCTCAACATCGCGCTGAAGGAACTGGCAGAGCACTGATGGCCTTGAGCCG
This sequence comes from Streptomyces sp. NPDC007991, assembly GCF_042958445.1. Lineage (NCBI taxonomy): Bacteria > Bacillati > Actinomycetota > Actinomycetes > Kitasatosporales > Streptomycetaceae > Streptomyces > Streptomyces sp. NPDC007991. Next base: position 156,834 of record NZ_JBIBJD010000012.1, on the reverse strand, counting down.
CCAGACAGCAGCCGCGAGCCGGCGGGCGGGGGATCCGCTGCCCGCCGGTTCCCGGCACAGTTCGAACGCACTGCCCCGTCCGCTGATGACAGGAAGGCCACACTCCGATGACCCGGGTGCTGGTGGTGGAGGACGATCCACAACTCGTACGAGCCCTTGTGATCAACCTGGAGGCCCGGCAGTACGGCGTCGACGCGGCGCCCGACGGCACCACGGCCCTGCGCCTCGCCGCTGCCCGCCGGCCCGATGTGGTCGTGCTGGACCTGGGGCTGCCCGACATGGACGGGGTGGACGTCATCAAGGCGCTGCGGGGCTGGAGTCGGACGCCCATCCTGGTGCTGTCCGCCCGGACGGCGTCGGAGGAGAAGGTCGCCGCCCTGGACGCGGGTGCCGACGACTACATCACCAAACCCTTCAGCATGGGCGAGCTGCTGGCCCGGTTGCGGGCTGCGGTCCGCCGTACGGAGACCGTCTCCCTCGCCGCGGAGACGGCCCTGGTCCGGACGGACGATTTCACCATCGACCTGTTGGCGAAGAAGGCCGGCCGAGAGGGCCGGGACATCCGCCTCACGCCCACGGAGTGGCACCTGCTGGAGATCCTGGTGACCAACCCGGGCCGCCTCATCACGCAGAAGCAGCTGCTCCAGGAGGTCTGGGGAGTCTCGTCCGGCAACAAGACGAACTACCTTCGGGTGTACATGGCCCAGCTGCGGCGCAAACTCGAAGCGGACCCGGCACACCCGCGCTATCTGATCACCGAACCCGGTATGGGCTACCGCTTCGAGTCCTGACGGGGTCACTCACGCACCGCCGGCACAGAAGAGCAGAGACGAGACATGGCACGCGGCAAGCTTCGGATCTACCTCGGCGCGGCACCCGGCGTCGGAAAGACCTACGCCATGCTGTCCGAGGCCCACCGCCGGATCGAGCGCGGCACCGACTGCGTGGTGGCCTTCGTGGAGCACCACGACCGGCCGCGTACCGAGGTGATGCTGCACGGGCTGGAGCAGGTCCCGCGCCGCGAGATCGACTACCGCGACGCCCTCTTCACCGAGATGGACGTGGACGCGGTCCTCGCTCGCCGCCCCCGGGTGGCGCTCGTGGACGAGCTGGCGCACACGAACATCCCCGGCTCCCGCAACGCCAAGCGCTGGCAGGACGTCGAGGAACTGCTCGCGGCAGGGATCGACGTGGTCTCGACCGTCAACATCCAGCACCTGGAGTCGCTGGGCGACATCGTCGAGTCGATCACCGGCATACGGCAGCAGGAGACCCTGCCGGATGAAGTGGTGCGGCGGGCGGACCAGATCGAGCTGGTCGACATGTCCCCGGAGGCGCTGCGACGGCGGATGGCGCACGGCAACATCTACAAGCCCGACAAGGTGGATGCGGCCCTGTCCAACTACTTCCGGCCCGGCAACCTCACCGCGCTGCGCGAACTGGCGCTGCTGTGGGTGGCCGACCGGGTGGATGAGTACCTGCAGCAGTACCGGGGCGAGCATCAGGTGTCGAGGATCTGGGGCTCGCGGGAGCGGATCGTGGTGGGCCTGACCGGCGGGCCCGAGGGCCGCACGCTGATCCGCCGGGCCGCACGCCTGGCCGAGAAGGGCGCCGGCGGCGAGGTGCTCGCCGTCTACATCGCCCGCAGTGACGGACTGACCTCCGCCTCCCCGAAGGAACTGGCCCTCCAGCGCACCCTGGTGGAGGACCTCGGCGGCACCTTCCACCATGTCGTCGGCGACGACATCCCCGCGGCGCTGCTGGACTTCGCGCGCGGAGTGAACGCCACCCAGATCGTGCTGGGCGTCTCGCGCCGCAAGAGCTGGCAGTACATCTTCGGGCCGGGCGTCGGTGCGACCGTCGCCCGGGACTCGGGCCCCGACCTCGACGTCCACCTGATCACCCACGACGAGGCGGGCAAGGGCCGCGGCCTGCCCGCCGCCCGGGGCGCACGGCTCGGCCGGCTACGGATCATCTGGGGCTGGCTGGTCGGCGTGGCCGGCCCGGCGCTGCTGACGCTGCTGCTGAACCACGTCGACGCGGACCTCGGCCTCGCCAACAACGTGCTGCTGTTCCTGTCACTGACGGTGGCGGCGGCTCTGCTCGGCGGACTCCTCCCGGCGCTGGCCTCCGCTGCCGTCGGCTCGGCGGTCCTCAACTGGTTCTTCACACCGCCCGTGCACACCTGGACCATCGCCGACCCCAGGAACATCGTCGCCATCGCCGTCTTCTTCGCGGTGGCCGTCTCGGTCGCCTCGGTGGTCGACCTCGCCGCCCGACGCACCCAGCAGGCGGCCCGGCTGCGCGCCGAGTCCGAGATCCTCTCCTTCCTCGCGGGCAACGTGCTGCGCGGCGAGACCACCCTGGAGGCCCTGCTGGAACGCGTGCGCGAGACGTTCGGCATGGAGTCGGCAGCCCTGCTGGAACGGGACAGTGACGTCGCACCCTGGGCCTGCGCCGGCCGCGCCGGTCACGGGCGGCCGGTGGAGCGGCCGGAAGACGCGGACGTCGATATGCCGGTCAGCGACCATATGACCTTGGCCCTCACCGGCCGGGTACTGCCCGCGGAGGACCGCCGTGTGCTGGCCGCCTTCGCCGCCCAGGCCGCCGTGGTCCTGGACCGCCAACGCCTGCAGCAAAAGGCCGATCAGGCCAAGGAACTGGCCGAGGGCAACCGCATCCGCACCGCGCTGCTGGCCGCCGTCAGCCACGACCTGCGCACCCCGCTGGCCGGCATCAAGGCCGCGGTCACCTCCCTGCGCTCCGACGACGTGGAGTGGTCCGAGGAGGACCAGGCCGAACTCCTGGAGGCGATCGAGGAGGGCGCCGACCGCCTCGACCACCTCGTGGGCAACCTGCTGGACATGTCCCGCCTGCAAACCGGCACGCTCACCCCCCTCATCCGCCAGGTCGACCTCGACGAGGTGGTCCCCATGGCGCTCGTCGGCATCCGCGACCCGGAGTCGGCCGTCGTCCTGGACATCCCCGAGACCCTGCCGATCGTCGCCGTCGACAAGGGCCTGCTGGAGCGAGCCGTCGCCAACGTCGTGGAGAACGCGGTCAAATACAGCCCCGACGGCGAGCCGGTGACAGTGTCGGCCAGCGCCCTCGCCGACCGTGTGCAGGTCCGGGTCGTCGACCGCGGCCCCGGCATCCCCGAAGAGGCCAAAGACCGCATCTTCGAGCCCTTCCAGCGCTACGGCGACGCCCCGCGCGGAGCGGGAGTCGGCCTCGGCCTGGCGGTCGCGCGCGGCTTCGTGGAGGCCATGGGCGGCACGCTCACCGCCGAGGACACCCCCGGCGGCGGCCTCACCATGGTGCTCACCCTCCCGGCCGCCCCCGAGCACGCCGCCGCCTCCACCGAACTGTCGGCGACGGCAAGGCCGTAGCCGCGAAACAGCTCGGTGGTTCCGTCCACCCTTTCCAACAGCGGTCGTTCACCCCCAGCGAGTCTGGCCTCTACGGTCGTCCGCACCGAACAAGGGGCCGACCACCGGCTACTGGAGGCTGGAGGGGGGGGGCGGGCGCTCGGAATGCCATCCGGTTGCCAGGATCCGGCAGGATTCGCGTCCGCGGGGCTGCCGGTGCGGGATCTCCCGCGTGCCGCCGGGCCACGCGATGCTGTGCGTGCTCGCGCTGCTGCTCACGGCGGCAACCTGGCTGCCCGGTCCGAACAAGGTCCCCAACAGCGCCCGGATGCTCCAGTTCATACGGAACCTGCCGACCGGTCTCGCCGCGCTGCTACTGGCCATGGCGACCGGGGGAGCGGCGCAGTGAACGGGCCCGCTGACTGCGCACGCCAGGGGTGTTGGCGGTGGCGAGGACCGACGTACCGTGCGGAGCTGGCCTACGGCCCCTTGAACCGGTCATCGACCGCTTGCCCGCAAGGAGCACCCACCCTTCATCCTGGCCGCCACTGGCGTGTCGATGGTGGTGATCCTCGCGGGGTGCGTGGTGGGGATCGTTGCCACCCAGCGAACCCGGGCCACCGCCCGATGACCGGCCGCACAAGCTTGTGGCGGCACATCTTGTCACTCATGGCCTGGTGGCTGCTGCTCGCTCTGGCTTTGTGGTTGCTTGGGCAGGCCGTCCGCCAGGCTGCCTCCCTCACGTCCTGTGCCGCCTCCTCCGCGTTCCTGGTCGTCATGGGGGAGATCGGCGACTGGCTGCGTCGACGCTGGACAGCGCGCCGAGGACGGGCGGAGGCCCACGCCAAGACGGCGTGAAGATGGCCGGACGCGGCGTTAAGAACGCGCGAAGATCCGGGCGCCGCTTCTCGGGGCGCATTGGCTGCCGAATGTGTCGATATCGTTCAAGCGGCTGATCGTGGGCCGCCCGCTCAGCAGCGACCGTTTGGGTGAGCAGATGCTGCCGAAGCGGATCGCCCTGCCGGTCTTTGCCAGTGACCCGTTGTCGTCGGTGGCGTATGCGACGCAGGAGATCCTGCTGGTGCTGACGCTGGGCGGCCTGGCCTATCTGCACCTGGCTCCGTGGGTGGCGGCCGCTGTGGTGGTGCTGCTGGCGGTGGTGGTGCTGTCCTACCGGCAGGTGGTGCAGGCTTACCCTTCCGGCGGTGGCTCGTATGAGGTGGCCTCCCGCAACCTGGGCCCGTGGGCGGGACTGGTGGTGGCCTCGGCGCTGCTGGTGGACTACGTGATGACGGTGGCCGTGTCGGTGGCGGCAGGCGTGGACAACATCATTTCCGCAGTGCCGGCACTGGACCCGTACAGGGTCGCGGTGAACCTGGGGTTCGTGGCGCTGCTGACCGCGATGAATCTGCGCGGGGTGCGCGAGTCGGGGCGGATGTTCGCGGTGCCGACCTATCTGTTCATCGCCGGCGTCCTGGCCATGGTCGCCACCGGGCTGCTGCAGACGGCCTTCGGCCATGCCCCGGTGGCGGAGAGCGCCGGGTGGCAGGTCCGCGCCGAGCCAGGGCATCTGGGGCTGACCGGCATGGCGCTGGTGCTGCTGGCGCTGCGGGCGTTCTCCTCCGGCTGCACGGCACTGACCGGAGCGGAGGCCATCTCCAACGGAGTGCCGGCGTTCAGGCCCCCCAAGGCACGCAACGCGGCCACCACCATGGCGGTGATGGGCGCACTGTCGATCACCATGTTCGCCGGTATCACCGCACTGGCCATGATCGGCCACGTGCACTACGTGGACGACGCCTGCCGGCTGGTCGGCTTCCCCGGGAACTGCGCGACCGGATCCCAGCGCACGGTGATCGCGCAGATCGCGGCAGCGGTCTTCGGCGGGACGGACACGGTGATGTTCTTCTACATCCAGGCCGCGACCGCATTGATCCTGATCCTGGCGGCCAACACCGCCTTCAACGGCTTCCCGCTGCTGTCGGCGATCCTGGCCGAGCACCGCTACCTGCCCCGGCAACTGCACACCCGCGGGGACCGGCTGGCGTTCTCCAACGGCATCATCATCCTGGCCGTGGTCGCCGGGACCCTGATCTACGCCTTCCAGGGGTCGGTGACCCGTCTGATCCAGCTCTACATCCTGGGCGTGTTCACCTCCTTCACGCTGTCCCAGGCCGGGATGGTCCGGCACTGGAACCGTGAACTGGCGAGTGTGGCCGATCCGGGACAGCGCCGGCGTATTCACCGCTCGCGCGTGATCAACGCGGTCGGCGCGTGTCTGACCGCGCTGGTGCTGGTCGTGGTCCTGGTCACCAAGTTCAGCCATGGCGCCTACCTGGTGGTGATCGCCATGCCGGTGCTGTACGTGATGATGCGCGGCATCCGCCGCCACTACGACCGCGTGGCTCGTGAACTGCGCCCGCAGCCGGGCGGCATCGTGCTGCCCAGCCGCACCCACGCGGTGGTGCTGGTCTCGCAGTTGCACCAGCCCACCCTGCGCGCGCTGGGCTACGCCAAGGCCACCCGCCCGGACTCCCTGACAGCTCTCACTGTCCAGATGAGCGACGAGGAGGTGAGCGCGCTGCGCACCGAGTGGGAGGAGCGTCAGATCCCGGTGCCGCTGACGGTGATGGCCTCCCCGTACCGGGACATCACCGGCTCGGTGCTGGAGCACATCGCGCGTCTGCACCGTGAGCACCCCCAGGACCTGATCGCCGTGTACATCCCCGAGTACGTGGTCGGCCACTGGTGGGAGCAGCTGCTGCACAACCAATCGGCGCTGCGGCTCAAGGCCCGGCTGCTGTTCCAGCGCGGGGTGATGGTCACCAGCGTGCCGTGGCAGCTGGACTCCAGCCATCGCGTGGCCGCACATCAGCCGTACCCCACCGCACCCGGCGCCGGCTCGAAGATCGGCTAGCGTTCGAATCATGAAGGGCTTGCAGCTGTCGCACGATGGTGGCCGACGCCCCGGCCGTCGGCTGGCCGCGGCCGGCGCCACCGGGGCCGGCCTGGCCGTCCTCACTGTGGCCCTGGTGCCCGTGCGGGGCTCGCTGTCGCTGGCGAGCATCGTGCTGATCTATCTCACGGCGGTGGTCATCGTGGCCGCCACCGGCGGCCTCCGCCTGGCGCTGGCGGCCGCGGTCGCCTCCGATGTGCTGGTCAACTTCTTCTTCGTGCCGCCCTTCCACACCCTCACCGCCGAGAACCGTGACCTGGTCATCACCCTGGCCGTCTACGTGGTGGTCGCCACCACCGTCAGCGTCGCGGTCGACCTGGCCGCCCGGCAGCGAGCCGCCGCCGCCCGCAGCGGCGTCGAGGCCGCCCTGCTGGCCCGGATCACCGAGGCGCCACTGGAGGAGCGGCCACTGCGCGCGGTGCTGGAGCACGTCCGGGACACCTTCGGCATGACCGGCGCCGCGCTGCTGGAACGCGACGCCGGCGGCGAACGCCCGGTCGCCGTTGTCGGCGAGCCGCCATCGGCTGACCCGACGCTGTCCGCACCGGCCGGGGAACACCTGCGACTGGTGGCGGACGGCCCGCCCGTCTTCGCCGCCGACCAGCGCTTCCTCACCCTGCTGGCCACCGCCGCAGCCCGCGCGCTGCAGGCCGAGCGCCTCGCATCCGAGGCCGCCCGCGCGAGGGAGCTGACCGAGATCGACAAACTTCGGGCCGCGCTGCTGGCCGCCGTCGGTCACGACCTGCGCACCCCGCTCGCCGGCATCAAGGCGTGCGTGTCCAGCCTGCGCGAGACCGACCTGGAACTCACCGACGCCCAGCAGGCCGAACTCCTGGCCACCGTGGACGCCTCCGCCGACAAGATGAGCGACCTGGTCGAAAACCTCCTCGCGCTCAGCCGCCTGCAAGCCGGCGCCCTCAGCGTCCACCCCCGCGCCACCGCGCTGGACGAGATCACCGCCGCCGCCCTCCTGCACACTCCGCCGCCCCCCGGACGCGCCGTCGACGTCGACGTCCCCGACGACCTGCCGCCCGCCTGGGCCGACCCCGGCCTGCTGGAACGCGTCATCGCCAACCTGGTCGCCAACGCACTCGACGCCGGACCACCCGGCCGGCCGGTCCACGTGCACGCCCGCCAGGAAGCAAACGTGATCCTCCTGCAGGTCACCGACCACGGCCCCGGCATCCCCGCCGACCAGCGAGAACGCATCTTCGCCCCCTTCCAGCGCCTGAACGACCACACCACCCATCACGGCCTCGGACTGGGCCTGGCCATCGCCCGCGGCTTCACCCAAGCCATGAACGGCACCCTCACACCCACCGACACCCCGGGCGGCGGCCTGACCATGACCCTCACCCTCCCCACAGCACCATGACCCGCATCCTCATCGTCGACGACGACCCCCACCTGCTGCGCGCCCTGACCATCGCCCTGACCGCCCGCGGCTACCAGACCAACGCCGCCCCCGACGCCACCACCGCCCTGCGGGCCGCCGCCACCAACGCCCCCGACCTGGCCGTCATCGACCTCGGCCTGCCCGACCTCGACGGCATCAACATCGTCGAAAGCCTCCGCGGCTGGTCCACCGCCCCGATCATCGTCCTGTCCGCCCGCCACGACGAGACCGCCAAGATCAACGCCCTGGACGCCGGCGCCGACGACTACGTCACCAAGCCCTTCGGCATGGGCGAACTCCTCGCCCGCATCCGCGCCGCCCTACGCCGTGCCGCCCCCGCCGACGAACAGCCCGTGGTCGCCACAGCGGCCTTCACCGTCGACCTGTCCGCCAAGCGCGTCACCACCGCCGCCGGCGAAATCCGCCTCACCCCCACCGAATGGCACCTGCTCGAAGTCCTCGTCCGCCACCCCGGACGCCTGGTCACCCAACGCCAACTCCTCCAGGAGGTCTGGGGGCCGCGCTACGAGAAGGAAACCAACTACCTGCGCGTCCACCTCGCCAACCTCCGCCGCAAACTCGAACCGGAACCCTCCCAACCCCGCTACCTCATCACCGAACCCGGCATCGGCTACCGCTTCACCCCCGACACCCCCACCTGACTCCGCAGTCGCCGCCCCGGAACCGACGACAGCCCATCTCTTCGCGGCGACCGCGACCGTCGGGCCGCGCACCCGCGCCATCAGCGCGGCGACCTCCGGCGCGGTGTCGTCCGGGTCGGCGATCGGCGGAGCAGCCGCCGTGCTGGACGGGCCCTGGCCGACGCGGCACCCGGCCAGCGCCTGGCAAAGCCGGTCGCGCGGATGCCGGGAACCCCGATCCACGGCCGGGCCTGTGCCCGCTCACGCGAAGAGCGCGGCTGCCGTGGTGAGGGCGATGAGGAGGAGCAGAACGGGGCCGAGCGGCAGGCCGTGGTCGCGCGGCGTGCTGCGGTCGATGGGGCGCAGTTCCGGGTGGAGGCGCAGCGCGGTGACCTCCTCGACCATGCGGACGTAAGACGGACGCATCCGCAGACGTCGCTCCAGCCGCGGCTCACCCAGGCCCGTCAGATGCCAGGTGCTGCCGTCCGACAGGCGTATCTCCACGCCGCCCTCATCGGTGTACTGGGCCGCCCGCAGCCGTTCCCATGGGACGTGGCGTACCGTCCAGGCCCCAGCCAGCCACAGGCCGGTGCTGTCGGCGGTGACGCGCCAGTTGAGGAGGACGGCCGCCAGGTTGATCCACATGAGCAGCCCGAGCAGGGGGAGGATCTCCCAGCCGAAGCCGCCGGTCACGAGGGAATGCGTGAAGTAGGAGATGCCGGCTGCCACGCCCGCGGTGAAGGCCAGTCCCGCCGCTCGTCCCACATGGCCTGGTCCCCAGCGCAGAGGGCGGCTTGCGGGTGTCAGAGTGGCGGAGACGCGGTCCGCCTGGGCCTGGTGACGTGTCTTTGTGGCGCCGGAGGGGGCTGCTGTGAGGGTGTGAGGGGCTGGGAGTGGGGCCCTGCCGGTTCGGGGGAGTCGGAGCGGGCTGGCGGTACGGGTCACGATCGGATGCCCGCCCCGGTCCGTCGTGACAAGGAGCAGTTCACCGCCGTCGTACGGAGCGCCGAGTATGACCGCTTCGTGCAATCGCGTGTCGACGACGAAGAGTTCCGCCTCCTCGTCATCGCATCCGGTGCGGTTCGAGGGCTCGGCCCCGCCCGGGAGCGCCGCTGTGAGCAGGCAGGTGAAGAGGGGGCCGCGGCCTGAGCTGTCGCCGGCCGCGAACACCCAGGTCCGGCCTTCCTGATCGGTGCGTTCCAGCACGCGCAGGGCCGGCACCGGTGCGCGACGCAGCGCCGCGGCACGATGGCGGGCGAGGACACCCACCGTGAGCAGGGACAGGCCGGGCAGCCCGGCGGCCAGCACCAGCAACTGCCAGCCGAAAGCGTCGTACGGCTCGGCGACCAGCCGACGCCACGAGCCGTCCTCCAGCACGGCCACCGTGCTGCCGACGCCGTAGTCCTCCGGGAAGTACGAGTCGACAGTGACGCGCCGTGCGTCGTCGGTGCGCAGCCGTACCGACTCCTCGCCCCGGCTGACCACTTCTGCTGTGATGCGCACAGCCCGGGCCGCATGCTGCTCGTCCGCGTGGATGCCTCTCAGCCCCATGAGGACCGCACCGGCGGCCACAGCACACAAGGCCAGAGCGGCGGCGATCGGGAGCGCCCCTCGGGCGAGTGGGCCGACGGGTTCGGGCAGCGGGTGCGGCACTCCCGCGGCCCGCTCCGCGATGTGCCGCTGCCTGGAGCGGGCGGCCAGTCGCTCGAGGGCCGCGGCCCAGCCGAAAGCGAGAGCCGCGATTATGGCGACGTTCGCGGCCTGGGACATCGCGTCGGCGCCAGGTAGCTCGACCCCTGCCACGATGGCCGCCAGGGCGGGCGCGGCGATCAGCGTGAGTTCCGGCAGCCGGGCGAGCCAGTACAACAGGCCCACGGCCAGGCCCATCTGCACCATGCCGCCCCAGTCCGGCCCACACGGCACCGCATCACTGCACGGCGGTTCCGGCTCCACCGCGATGGCCCAAACGACGGTGACCAGCAGCGCCGGCACGGACCACATCGGCCGTGCCCAGTTTGCCGGCCGGGTCTGCACCCACTGGGCGGCGTCGGCGGACGACCAGGCGGGCGTACCTGCCGGAACGGATCCCGACGGTATCGGGACGGGAGTTTCGGACACGCGAGGATTATGCGGCACAGACCCACACACCCGAGACAGCCTGGGCGCGGACCAGCAACAAGCGCCCGCGGCGCCCACCACCGCATCACCCCCGGCGGCGACGCGTAGACCCCTGGTGCTGAGCGGGAACGTGCCCAGAATGCCCCTCAGTGGTTGCCTGCCACCCTCGGCTGCAACGGCCCGATGGCAGCGGGTGGCGAAAGATTGGCCGTTTGCTGGTCTGCTGCTGTGGCTTCTCTGGGCTTGCGCTCGACGACGTGTTCCTAAGGTCGTTGACGTTCCCCCGGAAGTCCGGTTCTCGGGCTCCGCACCCCTACCGCACTGGAGACACGTGATGCGTGCAATGCCCCGTCGTGCCCTGGCCGCCGTTCCCGCCGCCGTGCTGATGTTCGCGCTCGTCGCCTGCGGCGGCGGTTCCGACTCCGGTGATTCCGCCGCCGGCGCGAGCGATACGCAGGCTGCCGCTCCCGCCGAGGACGGCGCCAAGGAGGCGGCAGGCGGCGATCCGGCGGAGACGCCGCTGACTGGTGAGGCGAAGCAGAAGGCCGAGGCGGCGGCGCTGGCGGCCTACCCGGGCACGGTGGTCAAGTCCGAGGAGGACGCGGAGAACCCCGGGATGTACGCGGTGGAGATCAAGAAGGCGGACGGCAGTGAGGTCGAGGTCTACCTCGACCCCGCGACGTACAAGGTCGTCAAGACCAAGGACGAGGAGGGCGACGAGGACGGCAGCTGATCCCTGGACCGACCGGAAGGGAGGAGTGCCATGCCCATCGACCCCGCACACTCCGCGCCACCCCGGGAGCCGGAGACCGACGCGACGGCGGTGTTCGGCCCCGATGCTCTGGGCTCGGCGGAGGGCGGCTACGCAGCCCGCTACGCGGAGGACTCCTTCGACTACCCCGAGCACGCCTCGCCCCCGCCGTCGCAGTCCTGGTCGGCGGGCGGACAGCCGCCCGACGTCGCGTCGGCACCGGGTCCCACTGAGGAGTCGGACAGCACGGGCGAGGGGCAGCGGCGGGCGGACCGAGCCCGATCGCGCCCGGCGGGCCGGTGGCAGCAGAGGGCCGCCCGGCGCAGGCCGGTCCTGATGGTGGCTGCCGCACTGGTGGTCATGAGCGGCTTCGGCGTGGCCCTGTCGATGGTGAGCGACACGGTCTCCTCCGACTCGGTTCCCAGCGGCTCCGGCGGTACCGCCCAGGTCTCCGCGCCGAAATCACCCACCGAGCCGACTCTCCCCCCGGCCGCCACGGCCTCGGCCTCGCCCCCTGCTGCCGGCGGAGACGGCGTGTCTGTTGCGCCGACCGCAACCAGCCTGCTGCCCGGCGCCGGCCACCAGCGCGACGACGGGCGCGGGGAAGACGACCGGGAGGATGACGGCAGCGAGGGCGGCGAGCGCGAAGACGGCGACGACGACGGCTGACTCCCCGGGGCCGGCGGGTCGCAGCCCCGCCACCGCTGCCCGGCCGGTCGTTCCTCCCGAGTTGACCGGCCGGGCAGTCCCCGGCACCGCCCCCAACGCCGCGCCATCGTCCGTTCCCCCAGGTCTCAGGCGGGTTCTCGTGAACACCCCAACTCCCGTGGCACGCCTGTGCGAGCCTGTCGCCATGCGGCTGCTGCTCATCGAAGACGACGACCGGATCGCCGGGCCCCTCACCGAGGGGCTGGGACGCTACGGCTACACGGTGGACCGGGTGCGCACCGGCGCCGCCGGACTGGCCGATGCCGCCGTATCCCCGGATCTGGTCCTGCTCGACCTCGGGCTGCCGGACATGGACGGCCTGGACGTGTGCCGCAGCCTGCGGGCCCGCTCCCCCATCCCGATCATCATGATCACCGCCCGGGGCGAGGAGGCCGACCGGGTGGCGGGCCTGGAGCTCGGCGCGGACGACTACATGGCCAAGCCGTTCGGCGTACGGGAGTTGGTGGCCCGCATCCGCGCGGTCACCCGTCGCACCGGCGCCCTGCCTGCCGTCCCGACGGGACCGGAGGCGTCCTCCGCTACCCCCGCGGCGGCGCCCGCACCGCGGCAGATCGGCCCGTTGCAGATCGACCGGCGCACCCGCCAGGTCCGTCTCGACGCGCGCGAAGTCGCCCTGTCCCCGAGGGAGTTCGACCTGCTCGCGTACCTCGCCCAGGACCCCGGGGCCGTGCACTCCCGCCAGCAGATCATGGACGCGGTGTGGGACCCGCACTTCTTCGGCCCCACCAAGACCCTCGACGCCCACGTCGCCGCCCTGCGCCGCAAGCTCGGCGACCCCGCCTGGATCACGACCGCGCGCGGCGTCGGCTTCCGCCTGACCGTGCCGGGGGATCCGCCGCCCGAGGCCGCCCGATGACCCGGCGGCTGCTGTACAGCTACCTCGGCCTGGCCCTGCTCGTGCTGGCCGGCCTGGAGATCCCGCTCGGCTACCTCTACGCCCGCGGCGAGACCTCCCGCTTCTCCCAGACCGTCGAACGGGACGCGACGATGCTCGCCGAGGTCACCGAGGAGAACATCGAAGAGGGCAACACCACCGAACTGCCCGCGCTGATCGGCGACTACACCGCCCGCACCGGCGGCCAGGTCATCGTGGTCGACCGCACCGGCGTGGTGCTGGCCGCCTCCGGCTCCGCCGTCCCCACCGGCACGGACCTGTCCGCCGAGCCGGACATCGCCACCGCCCTGAACAACCGGCCCGCCACCGGCACCCGCACGGACACCGGCGGTGGTGACGTCCTGTACGCCACCCAGCCGGGCGCCTCCGGCACCACGATCCGCGGCGCGCTGCGGCTCACGTACCCGATGACCATGGTCACCGACCGGGTGCACCGGGTCTGGCTCGCCCTGGCCCTGGCCGGGGCCTCCATCCTGGCCGCGGTCGCCCTGGTCGCCTTCACCCTGGCCCGCTGGATCACCCGTCCGCTGCGCACCCTGCACCGTGCCACCACTCAGCTCGCCGACGGCCATCTGACCAACCCGCCCGACGCCACCACCGGCCCGCCCGAACTACGCGAACTGGCCGCCACCTTCACGCACACCGCCACCCGCCTGCACCAACTGCTCGATGCCCAGCAGGCGTTCGCCGGGGAAGCCTCCCACCAGCTCAAGACCCCGCTGACCGCGCTGCGACTGCGGCTGGAGAACTTCGAGCCCTACCTCGACCCGCGCGCCCACGACAGCCTGGACGAAGCCGTCGGCGAGGTCGAGCGGCTGGCCCGCATGGTGCACGGGTTGCTCGCCCTGGCCCGCCTGGAGAACACCGCCACCACCCCGGAACCGACCGACCTGGATGCCGTACTGGCCGACCGTGCCGCGATGTGGGAGCCGCTCGCCGCCGAACAGCACGTCGCCCTCGCCGTCACCGGCACGACAGCAGGCTGGGTCTGGGCGATCCCGGGGGCGCTGGAGCAGATCATCGACAACCTGGTCGCCAACGCGCTGCGCGTGGCCCCGCCCGGCACCACACTCACCCTCACCCGCGCCCCCGGCGCGGAACTCCACGTCATCGACCAGGGCCCAGGCATGCCGCAGGCGGACCGGGAGCGGGCCTTCGACCGGTTCTGGCGCGCCTCCGACTCCCACCACGACGGCACCGGCCTGGGCCTGCCCATCGTCCGCCACCTGGTCCGTGCCTCCGGCGGCGAGGTCACCCTGCACCGGGCTCCCGGTGGCGGCCTCGACGCCCGCGTCCGCCTCCAACCCGCCTCACCAGCGAGCGCGTTCGGCGGGCGTCGGAGCGCCACGAGGGGTTCGTCCCGATCGGGACGGGCAGCAGCGACGGCGCGATGACCAGCCTGATCGCGGGGCAGACAGCTGCCGACGCCTTTGAGGCAGTGGTCCAATCCGAGGTCCGCGTGTGCGCCGCATGAGGGCGGCTGCGGGACGTACGGGGGAGAGGCCCCGCAGCCGCTGGCGATGTTACACCCGTAACATGGCCGCTGGAGGCGGGCGGCACGCCCCCCCAACACCGACCGGCGGAGTGTGAGCGGTGAACGACGTGTGGCAGATCCTGATCGGCATCGCCGTCGGCCTGCTGGTGTGCTGGCTGATCCTTCTCGCCGCCCTCGCATTCGCCCGCCCCAAGGGCAACCTGCTCACCGAGGCAGTCCGACTCCTGCCCGACCTGCTGCGCCTGGTCTCCCGCCTCGCCCGCGACCACACCCTGCCCCGGCGCACCCGCTGGCTGCTGTGGGTTCTGGCCGGCTACCTGGCCCTGCCCATCGACCTGGTCCCCGACTTCATCCCGGTCCTGGGCTACGCCGACGACGCCATCGCCGTCGCCCTCGTGCTGCGCGCCGTCATCCGCCGGTCCGGAACTGACGCCCTCACACGGCACTGGCCCGGCACCGCCGACGGGCTGAACATCGTCCGCCGCCTTGCCGGACTCCCGGCCACCACACCCCAGAAGTAGGCAGGACTCTGTGCCGCGCCCTGGATGCCGGACTACCGGGACGGGGTCGCGCCGTCCGCGTCCTCTCCGGCCAGCGCCGCCGTCTCGAACGCGGCCAGCGTCTCACCGGCCCGCGCCAGCTCGGCCCGCACCTGGCCGCCCCGCGGGGCATCGAAGTAGTCCCGGGCCTCGATCTTCGCCACCCATGAGCGGAACCGCTCCAGGTCCGCCTCGGACTCCTCCACCTCGGCGAAGACGGCCCGCCCGCGCCCGGACTCCATCTCCAGCTCCGTGAAGAACGACGGCAACCGCTCCAGCACCTCCGCGTACTCGCGATCGACGGCGGCGGTCATCCCCCCCGCGAGTTCGCGCCGCTCGCCCTCGTCGGCGACCTCGATGTGTACGACCCGCATCCGACCGCCGTCGGCCCGCACCCGCTCACCCAGCTCCGCCACCGAGGCGGCCACCGCGGGCCGGTCGGGCAGCAGACACACCGACTGCTGCAGATACAGCGCGCCCAGCCCCTTCAGCTTCCGCCATACCTGCATCCGCAACGACGGCACCGCCCCGGCCGTCGTAACCGACACCAGCAGCCACCGCACATCCACCTCATTCACCACACCGGGACCGTAACCTGGCCGCCGCATCAGCACCTCGTGACCGGAACACGTCCGCACTCACTCGCCAACTACCGATCCACGGAACCGCCTTCCAGGAATCCCAAGCCCGGCTACGACTTGGGCCTCGTTCCTGGAGTCCCACGAAGTAACGGTCAACGTCACAACAGCCACGACCCACCAGACCGTTTGCTTTCCTGTGTGCTGTCAGTCACATTTTGGCAGGTCAGGCGCCGTTATGGGAAAAGGCGATGCTTTCCTTGAGGTCTGCACCAGGGGCGGGATGTCGTCGCCGGTTTGGCCGTCGGCCGTTTCGTGAAGTGGCCTTTTGACGTGAACGCCAAAACTCCCGACCTGTATTTCTGCAGGTCAGGAGCTTTTCCCGGAGTGCCCTCGGCAGGATTCGAACCTGCGCACACGGCTCCGGAGGGGGCTTCAGCCTAAGGCGTCTGCGCAGGTCACGGGCATCTTGCCCATCAGTTATCGATCACCCGTCCACGGATAGTCCACAAGCCGCGATCACCTCGCATCAGTGGCACAGAAACCCGATGAGCATGCGCCAGCTCGCCTGCTATGGATCACAGGACTCGACGACTCTTGCCGTCTGAGATCCTCGACACAGTCAAGCTCAGATCACGCCTTAGAAACCATCACTTTGGGCGAGACGGCTAGCCGACATGCTGATCATCCGGGCCGAGAGTCAGGACTCCTTGACCTCCCTCGTCGAGGTACGCGGGTTCGGAACCGAGTTCTGGTCCGCGGCCTTCCCCTTTCCGTCCAGCCCGAGGGACTGCTTGATGTTCTCGAAGTCGACGACCGGGGTGCCGATCCTGGCCACCGTGTGCCCGTGCGAGGTGAGCATGGCCTCGGCGAACGGGCTGTCCAGCGTGGCGACGCGGGTCCACGAGCGGACCTCTGCCAAGGGAACAGACTGCACGATCTCGAAGTCGACCAAGAGGTCCGGGATGTCGAGGTACTTGGGCAAAATCCGGTAACGGGCGTTGTTGTCGCGGAACATCTCCAGAGCCGCGTTCCGCTCCCGGCTCCCCTTGACGGGGGATCCGGCCTCGATCCAACGAGCGATCAAGGGTGCTTCGCTCAACGGAACCGCCTTGGCGATACGCACGTACTCGGCCTTGGCCGCTCGATTGCCGCCGCTGGGCAAGTCCTCGTAGAGGTCGCATGCAGGCGTGAGGACGACCCACCAGCCGTCCTGGGGATCCCGCAGAACGTCTGCGGCGGTCACGTGTTTCGTGACCGGTGGCATCAAGTACATCCGGGCGGTCGACGCGTGTCCCATCACACGGTCCTCGGAGGAACCGAGCACTGCTCCGAGGGCCTCGACCGCGTTCTCCTTCAGCCAGGCTGCGAGGCGGTGCACGAGGGCGGGGGCGATCTGGCTACGGTCGGCAGCCGCGAGCCTGTCCCAATTCGGGGCGATCTCGTCCCGCAGGAATCCGCGCACGTACTCGTCCACGAGGGCGGTGACATGCCGGGTGAGGACCGGGACACCGGACTCAAGGCCGTCCCGTATCGCAGTGACGGCGTCGTCCAGCCGGTTCTTCGGGACCACCTGGATGAGCGGTGGCTGCGCCAGGTCGCTCACCTGCTCCGCGAGGCCGGTACAGAAGACGACCGGCACCCAGCGGGTCTTGGCTATCCGGTCGTACAGTTCGCGGCCCTGCAGGTTGGGGTGGGAGGTGGAGCCACCTCGTGTCGCGTCCCTGACATCTAACACAACCAGATCGAACGCCTGCGTCTCCAGAAGGCGTTCAGCTTCGTCGAAATCGTTCTCGACGTGGATGTCGAGCGTTCCGAGGTCCGAGAGCTCCTCCACGAGCATCTCGGACAGTTCCTCCGCGATGTCCACCTCGTCCTCGACGATCAAGACCCGGTACACCGCGCCCCCGTCCGTCACCCAACTCTCCTTCGCAGTCTTGCCCTGAACGTGGCTCCGGCGAGGGGCCCTGGCGTCACCAGGGACAGATCGCCGTCATAGAAGTCCTTCACGACGCTGCCGGCGATGCTGAGGCCCAGCCCGATGCCGTCCTCCTTGTCGCTGAAGTACGTATCGAAGATCATCTCTTGGATCTCCTCACGTACTCCGGGGCCGCTGTCGCTCACGTCGATGTCGACCTCGTCCTCGGGCGTCCGCCTCGTCTCGATGAGGATGGCGCGCTCCTTCCCCTCGGGCAGGGTGGAGAGCCAGTAGATCGAGTTCCCTACGAGGTTGTGGACCACCTGGGAGATGTCACCGGGGTCAGCCGTCACTGTCACGTCCTCGCCGCTGACGGTGACGGTGATGCCGTGCTTCTCGAGCGTGCCCTCGTGGACCGCGACGGCCTCGTCGATCGCGGCTTGGAGGGAAAGAGCGCGGGGACGGCCTCGCCGCCTGCCGCTCAGCGGCTCGACGCGGGTGAAGAGCCGGTCCAGAGCCTGTTCCTGCGCGGTGAGGTCGACGTGCATCTTCGCGAGAGCGGAGGCGAGCTGTTCGTCCTCGTCGCGCTTGCGGCCCGCCAGCTTGTTCAGCCGGCGGAGGACGTAGGCGATGCGGGTCAGTGCCGTTCGACCGTCGTGCAGTACGACGTCGACCAGCGCTCCCAGAGTCGCGAGGCGGGAGAACTGCGAGAGGACCTCTTGGACCTTCTCGACGCTCTCGTCGATCGTTTCCTGAGCCTCCTCCAGTGCGCGGCTCAACTCGGTGTCGTCCGGGTACTTCGAGTTGACGACGTCCCGGACGGGCGAGAGCGTGAAGTTCTGGAACAGGCCGTGGCGGTCGCTTCCAGCACCGGAAGGGGTGTCCACCGTAATCGGATCCGACTCGCGGCTCTCTCGCTTCGGACGGCGCAGCCCGTAGCGCCAGGTCTCGAGTCGGCTCACGGCCTGGGTCAGGACGCCCTTCAGGTCCTCGTATTCCGGAGAGTCGATGAGCCCTTCCCGGTGCGACCGGTCCCGAAGCCCGGGGTTGCCGTCCGCCGATATGTACACGAAACCCGCGACCTGGTTGTTGGAGAACCGCATGGTGGGGTTGTTCACACGACGGAGGTCGAAGCCCAGCCAGTCGAAGTCGACCTCGCCGAAGGGCTGCACCCGGAAGCCGTCCCGGTAGAGGGCGACACCGCTGTTGTCCTTGATCAGCTTACGGACCTCGGTGATGTTGCGGGCCCCGAGATCGATGTTGAGCATCTCCTTGAGGGACGCCGAGTCGAGGTCCCAGGTACGGAGGTCGAGCTTCAGGCGACCGCACTTGGGTGCCCTCCCATGCGACGGGAACAGGTACTGGTTCAGGGTCTCCGACTGCCCGGACGTCAGGTTGGTCATGGTCAGGTCGGCGAGACCGTTTTCGTCGATGGTCCCTATGAGGCGGTAGTGCGGATGCGCCAGAGCTTCGCTGGCCCCGACGAAACCGGTGTGGTGGTCCAACGGCCCAGTCGGAAGGGAGAGGTAGATCGCGAACTCCGGCTGGTCGGGTACGTCCAGCTCCGCAGGAGGGGGAGGAGGGAGGAGTCGGGACAGGGACCGCTTCAGGCTCTCCACCGACTCGGCCCCCCAGTCCTGCCGAAGCCCTTCGAGCCGGACGAGGGTGCCGTGAGAGCCCATCCATGCGCGCTGCTTCTCGCTTGTGCGGAAAGCAGTTGTCACCTCGTCGAAGAGGCGACGCGCTTGGCCGTTGTCAGCGAACACCTCGGGAGCGCCCACGTTCCACTGGACCGGCACCTGGTCGAGGTAGGCGTTCTCGGCGGCGAAGTCGCTCCAGTCGAGCCGGATGTTCACCTCGGGGCCGCCGGCCTTGCGACTCCTGATCGCGGTCACGGCGCCGAGGCGGGCTGCGGAGAAGCGCCCGATCCCCTTTGCACCAAGAACGCGTCGCCCGAACTGCTCACTGCGCGGAGCACGGTGCCGGAACGGTGTGGCAATCTCCATCCAGGTGTCCCGGACGGTCTCGGGGGACATGCCGTGTCCGTCGTCCCACACCTCGATGGAACCGTAGCCCTCCTCCAACGGCCCGTTGAACCTGATCACAACCAGGCTGGCATCGGCGTCGTAGGCGTTCTTGACCAGCTCGGTGAGCGCCACCCGCTCGTTGCTGATCAGTTCCTCGCCGAGTGTGCTCATCAGGCGCGCACGGGGACGTAGGAACGTCTGTGTGTTCTCGGAGTCCACGCTCGCCCCTCTGACCGCTTCGTACCCGCACCCCCGCCCGAGGAGCACCAGCTGCGATCTTAACGGCGGGGAGGGCTCTGGAAACGCTGCTCAGAATATTTGGGGCAGTACGTGCCCGGGCAGCGGTCCACGGTGGTTGCGGCACCCGGCGAAAGGGGCGCAGCCCCTGTGCTCGAACGTGTCTTCTGGTTCGGGGGTTCGTTGAGACAGGTGACGTTCGTGGACGTATCGCAACCGGAACGGGGGAGTCCCGAGGAGTAGCCCAAGGGGTGTCCTCTAACATGGGGTGGCTCAAGAGTAGAACACTGCTTCAAGTTACCAATGGGACACGGTGAGTGAACAGCAGTGTTCACCAGGCAGGTCACCCGCGTGACAGACGAGGCTTTGCGGCGGCGTGGACCGGCCGGAAGCCTTGCCTCCGCAGCGTCGTGCGTGATCTCCTGGAGGTCGTTCAGGTCGTCAGGTACGGAGGAGTGGGTCGTGGCGAAGGAGAAGGGGGCAAAAAGCACGTATGGCGTGCCCCTGGAGCGGAGCGACTACCTCAAACTGGACAAGCACAGGCACCACTGTGAGCCGGACGATTTCAGGAAATGGGTCCAGTACGGTTACGGAAAAGATAAACGCCTGGCTGTCGACCTCTTCTCGGGCGCCGGCGGGCTGAGCCTAGGCCTTGAACGGGCCGGATGGACCACCGCTGCGGCCGTGGACTTCGACGAGCGGGCTCGCGAGACGCATGCAGCGAACTTTCCGGGAATGAGTCTTTGCATCGACCTCGGGGATGACATTCAGCGAGGCGAATTCGTTCAGCGAATCCTTGACTCTGGCGCCGAGATTGACATCGTCGCGGGAGGCCCTCCCTGTCAGCCGTTCAGTCGCGCCGGACGCAGCAAGATCCGGCATTTGGTCGAGTACCACAACCGTGACCCGCACGATCTCCGTAAGGAACTCTGGCGCGCCTACGTCGATGTGGTCGAGCGGCTCCTTCCACGTGCCGTCCTCATGGAGAACGTCCCCGACATGGGGCTCGGCGATGACTTCAGCGTGATCCGCATCATCGAGGCAAAGCTGGAGAGTCTCGGGTACGTGACCCAGGTGCGTCTCGTCGATGCGTGGAACTATCGCGTGCCGCAGCACAGGAAGCGTCTGATCCTCCTTGCACGGAGAGACGGTGGCGCCTTCGCGTGGGGCAAGCCGAAGAAACAGACCACCCTTCGGGATGCCATCGGTGACCTTCCTGCACTCAATCCGGAGCCCTTGAAAGCGGTAGGTGCCCGAGTCGGCGACTATGACGAGCAGCAGGAGCCGAAGCCCTCTTCCTTCGCCAAGGAGATGCGCAGAAGGGCAGACAAGGGTGTAATTCACGACCACATGACGCGGCGGGTTCGTGAGGACGACTTCAGGATCTTCACGGTCATGGATTCCAAGACCCTCTACTCTGAGCTCGAAGAGAAACTGGAAGAGGGCGAGAAGGATTTCCAGAGGTACGACGCGGAGCAATTCACCGACAAGTACAAGAAATTGGACTGGAATGAATTGAGCCGCACCATCACCGCGCACATCGCCAAGGACGGTTACTGGTACATCCATCCTGAAGAGGCGCGAACGCTGACCGTGCGTGAAGCTGCGAGGATCCAGACCTTCCCGGACCGCTTTCGGTTCGCGGGTACGCGGAGTGACGCCTTTCGCCAGATTGGGAACGCGGTTCCCCCACTGTTGGGCGAAGCCGCGGCCCGGGTTCTCCTGCCGCACGATGTTCCCGCCGGGGACGAAGCCGCGGACAAGTGGCCGAAGGTACGTGAGGAACTGACCCGCTGGGCCAAGGAGCAGCGTGCGGGCAAGCAGTGGTACCAGTTCCCCGGTGGCCGGAAGATGAAGCCGCTCGGGGCTCTCGTCATGGCGGTGCTCTCAGGAAGTAAGCTGCACCAGAAGCAGCTCTACGACGTGATGGACGAGGTCGCTGGGCACAGGGAACTGACGCAGGACGTCTATCTCGCCCTCGTGAACGCCGCGCCGACAACAGCACTCCGCAAGCGTCTGGAGGGCAGGCTCAGTCCGGTCGTCGACAAGCCCGAGGTCTGGGTGAACGCGGATTCGGTTCTTGATCACAGCAAGGTGATGGGGCTCAAGCCGGCTGAGCT
Source organism: Streptomyces sp. NPDC007991 (assembly GCF_042958445.1). Lineage (NCBI taxonomy): Bacteria > Bacillati > Actinomycetota > Actinomycetes > Kitasatosporales > Streptomycetaceae > Streptomyces > Streptomyces sp. NPDC007991. The sequence continues at coordinate 135,066 of NZ_JBIBJD010000012.1, read as the reverse complement.
CGCCTTGTTCAGGCTGCTGGCCGGCGGCGACATAATGCTGGTCGGCCAGAGTGCGTTGCGGGTGGCTGCGAGGGTTCAAAAGAACGAATCGCACCTGACCAACCGACTGACCGAGGGTCGGCTCAACCTCATCAAGCTTCTCGGCGCCGGCCGGGACGCACCGGTGCGCATGGCCGCCATCAGGTTCATCGGCGAGAACCTGTGTCGTGACAAGCAGCCCGTCTGTGGAAGCTGCCCGCTGAGCGACTACTGCCCGACCCGTCCGCAGGAGGACGAGGGAACCGAAGCCACCTTGGATGTTGCGGTAACTACAGGCTGACGGGGCCCTCCCGGGAGAACTGGGACGCTGCGGTGTGCGGCGTGGGCGATGCGCTCGGCGGCCCGCCCGGCGTCGGCCCTGACCTCGCACTCCCAGATGCGCACTACGGTCCATCCGGCGTCTCTCGCCGCTTCGGTGTTGCTGGCGTCCCTTTCCATGTTGGTCGTGATCTTGGCTTCCCGGCGCGAGACGTTCGGCCCTCGGAATTCCCGCGTGCCGTGGGAGGGGCAGCCGTGCCAGAAGCAGCCGTCGACGAATACCGCGACGGAGTACCGGGGCAGCACGAAGTCTGCCGTGCAGCGGGGAGCGACCTTACGGTGCAGCCGAAAGCGGAGCCCGAGGGCGTGCACGGCGCTCCTGAGGGTCTTCTCCGGTTCGGTGTCCCGTACTCGGCGGCCTCTCAGCTGTGCGCTCCAAGGCGTGCTCACCCATCATTCGTGTGTGCTCACGAGGCCATGCTTCCACCTTGGGCGGTCATGCCGTGGGCGTGGGTGGCAGACTGACCTAGATGATCCGAGAACCCTCAGAACTCGACGTCGACGAGGCAGGCCGTGTGAAGCTCCCGCTCGGGATCCTCGCCGAAGCAGGCATCAGCCCGGGCACAAAGCTGCTCGTGTTCAGCGACGGGGACGGGCGCATCGTGCTGAGGCGTGCAGAAGACGCGATCAACGACCTGTTGGCAGAGGGAACCCTGTAGCGCCAGCCCCGGTGTCCGGGACTGGCGCTCTCACGCGGTCTCGTGGTCGAGGCCGACGGGCGAGGGGTGGAACCCATGCCGCAGGGCTTCTTCGTAGACCTCCATCGCCTGCCTGGCCTGGGCCCCGGCGACCCGTCGCCCCTGGGACAGCCGCTGCGCGACACGGTCGGCGAGCTGCCTGTCTACGGCGCGCAGGAGCCGGCCTTCGCGGGCCCAGTCCGCGAGAGCCTGCCACTCCTCGCTGGGGATGTCCTCGACGGCGGCTTCGGCCTCGTCGGACTCGGGGCTCTCGGGGGAGGCGATCTCGAAGGGCTCGGCCGTGAGCTCGGCGGTCAGCGCGTCGGGGAGCGTCCACGGAATGCGGGAAACCTCATCCCAGCAGTCGGGTTTCTTCGCCCACTCCGACACGTGCCGGTCGCTGGCGATCACCGTCTCCATGATCAAGGGACAGAGCTCGTCGAGGGCGTCCTCTAGGGCGTCCGTAGTGCCCTGCTCGTTCCAGATCCTGTCGAGGTCGATCCGCTTCTCGGCGGCGAGCGAGAGCCGGGCGACCGTATAGGTAGTGATCAGTCGTTTGTGGCTGCCGGCCGAGTGCGCACGGGCGATCCGGTCGGCAGCCTGGAAGAGGATGGCGGTGGCTATGGCGCGCTTGCAGTACTGCACGTCCACAACGGGATCGGACTTCTCGATCCGCTCCATGAAGTGGGCGAAGTTCTTCTGGGCGCCGCGACTGACCCAGTACGGGAGCTGCTCCCAGGAGTGTACGAAGGTGGCCAGGTCGGACTTGCTGAATCTCTGCCGGCTCGGGGTGATCAGCTTGAACTTGCGCTGGGCGGCGCGGGTCTCGTGCTCGGCGGACTTGTCGGTGTACTGGCCGCGCGCCCGCTCGTAGAACCATCGCGTCTCCTGACCGCTGCCGTCGGTCGCAGGAGCCCACAGGCTGCGGGAGACACGCTCGAAGGCGACGTGGAACTCGTGGTTCGAGCTGAAGTCGACCAACGTCACCTTGTTCTGGGTGTTGGAGTACTGGGAGATCCTCGGAACGATCTCGGACAGGTACGCGGGATCGACGATCGTGAGTTTCATCTGCACATGGACCCCGTCCAGGTCCCGCTTGTCATGGGTCAGGACGTGGTGCAGCGAGGCGGTGGTCTGGCCGCCGTTGACGATCTGGAGGCCGGTCATGCTCCTGATGGCGACGGGACTGCCGTCCTCGTCGGTCTCGAAGTCCACGTCCGAGGCGGTGGCGGTCACCCCGTTGTTGTAGGCAAGGAAGCGGCTCGGATCCTTCAGCAAGGTTTCGCGGATGCCTTTGTTCACGCCACCACGGGTCTGGAGGAAGGACCGGACGTTGAGTTCGAGCAGGCGGGTCCGGTGCTCCTTGTACAGTTCGGCAAGCTGTCGGCCGGGGATGACGGCCAGGACGACCGAGTAGTTCGGCTCGTCGCTGTGCGCCGCCAGGCAGGGGAGAGGACGCTCGAAGGTCACCTTGATGGGCTCGCCGATGCTCCCGGAAGTCTCGTGCCTGTGGAGCCGCGCAAGGTCCCAGAGCTCGTGCGTGACAGGGATCCCTGCGAACTCCCCCGGCCCCGGGGCGCTCGTCGTGCTGACCCGGTTGCTGAGGAGAAAGAGGCGGATCTTCGGAACGTTCGACAGCGCCTTCTCCACACCGACGCACATATCGTGCACGTCGGTGTTGTCCTCCTGGTTGGGGCGGATGGCCCCGTGCTTGCCCAGGAACGCGAACAGCCTGCGGAAGAGCCTGTCGGACTCGGCCTTGGTCAGCTTGCTGCTCAACGGGGTCAGGTTGAAGTCGGTGGTGTAGAGATCGAGGCTGGACCCGTCCTCGGGCAGGCCGTAGCCGTAGATCTCCAGCCCCCGGGAAGAGTGATAGGCGAGCGCTGCGTCGGTGACCACCCCGGCCTCCTCGAGGATCTCGAGTACGTGCTGGGTGAACGTGTTCGGGATCGAGCCGCCCTCGGCGTCCGCCAGCGCCTGGATGTCTGTCACCAGCGCGCGTGAGTAGTCGTGGAGGTCGTGCTCAGCCATGGGTTCCTCGGATCAGGTCGACCAGTGCTTCGGCGCTGACGGTGTGGGCGGCCAGGGCCGACACGTCGATGGTGTAGGTGCAGTTGCCGACCCCGGGCGGCAGTTCGGCCTCTACGATCCGGGGGAACCCCTCCCCGACCGTCCAGAACTCGCTGCGACGCAGGGTGTAGCAATCGTGCTCGTAGAGGTCCCGTTGGTTCGGCAGGTAGCCGGCCTGAACCAGCAGGCTCTCGAAGCGCTGGGAGGCGGATGGTGAGGTCAGACGGGCCCGTATCTCGTCCACCAAGACGTTCAGACTCCTGCCGAGCCCCCGCTGCCGGTCGTCGAGGACGAGGTGGGCCAGTGCGAGGGGCGTCGAGTCGGCCGTGTCCAGCTGCCGCTCGCTCGCGATCTGGACCGTCCGGGGGGAGCGGGCCGTGGTCGCCTTCACCTCGACCGCGGCACCGGGCAGCTGGAAGTCCTGGTTCGTTTGCCTCGGTCCGGTCCAGGAACTGACGGCGGTGTGCTGGTCGAACGCCGGCAGTACGTACTCGAGGAGGAAGTGGAGTTCACCGAAGAGGCCGCACCGGGCCTGTCGGGACAGCCCCTCGCGCGACACGGAGCGGAGCAGCTGCTGCCACCGGACGTAGCGGCGAACCGCGGCCTCCGCCGCCGTCCCGGTGGTCGGTGCATCCCGCACCACTTCAGCGATGTCGGAGACGAGTGGGGTGAACACCTCCGTGAGTTCGTCGTCGGTGAGCATGACTTGGAGCTCGTAGTGGTTGCCGGACACCGACGACAGGTTCAACTGCAGGCCACGGGTGGCCGGCAGTTCGTGGATCTCCTGACGTACGGTGTCGGCGGTCCTGGCGTCCGTGCCGAGCAGCAGCATCCGCCGGAGGGCGGGGTGCGTCACCGACACCTGGATGTCGTGCGGGGAGTCGGGGTGTAGCCTCCGGGTGGACCTGCCGGGGGTCTGCTGGTGAGCCTCCAGCTCCTGCCACACAGTCTCGTCGATCACTCTTCGTCCTCGAAGTCGTCGAACTCCATGTCCTGCTTGAACCAGATGTCGTTCACCACGTACTCGGTCTTCAACTGGTGGCGGGAGAACGGGAAGCTGATGGCAAACCCGACCAGCGGAGCGACCGGCTCGGGATTCCCCGACGACTTGGCCACCTCGGCAGGGCTGAGGGGATACAGCAGAAGCAACGGCTGGTCAGGACGGCGCTGGTGACGCAGGGGCCGACCGCGGGGGGTGTCGGGATCGAGCGGTTCGCCCTTCCTGTTGAGCTTGCCCTTCGCGGCTTCCTGCGTGGCCTTCAGCGCACGGTCGTACTGTTCCGGGGTCAGGTCGCAGAGCTCGTCGGCGGGGCTGAGCACGCGCTTGATCGTGTAGCGGCCGGGGACGACCTCCGAGGACTTGGAGTGGCTGCGCGTGATGAGGCCGATGGAATGGCCCGCGATCTCGTGCGCCGCTCCCTCGGGCAATCGGCTGGCTAGGCGGATTTTCCAGTTGCCCAACTCACCCTGCTTGGCGCACTGGCGTACGTACTCCGCGATGAAGGCCGGTCGCACACGCTGGGCCTGCCGGTCGGTGAGGTAAGAGTCAAGGAAACCTTCGGTGATGTCCGAGGCTGCGACGCCGCTCCAGGTGATGCTCCCGCTCCGCTCGTCCACATCCCCCGCGGAGAGTGCGTCGAGGCGCGCGACGAACGACTCGAGGATCTCGTGGTTTTTACGAACGGCCTTCTCGGAGAGGTCGAAGATGGTCGTCTCGGGAAGTTCACCGGAGTAGCTGAGGCGGACGCGCGTGCCCTGCCTCATCTTGTTGGAGGCCGTGATGCCGAGGCCGAGCGACGAGGTCCTGACCTTGAGACCGTACTCGCGGGGGGTGAGTCCCACCGCGGACATCTCCTCGACGTCACGCCGAAGTTCGTCGGTGGCCGCGGTGATCTCTGCGTACTGGCGCTGCAGCGTACGTGTCGTGTACAGGCGGCACAGATCCTCGTAGCGGGGACGGTAGCCGAACCAGCGGCCCATCTGCAGCAGGGTGTCGTACGTCTTGGAGGCACGCAGGTAGTAGCTGACCGACAGCCCTTCGAGGGTCAGACCGCGGGAGAGCTTCTCGCCGCCAACGGCGATGACCGACAGGCCGGTCTCCCGGCGCTCGTAGTACTGGAGGGCGTCCTTCGCAGCACCGTTGATAGCCATGACGGTGATCTTCCCGAGTGCGGCGTGGAGATGCGGTTCGACGTCCTCCCAGTCGAGCCTGTCCCCGGTCATGTCCTCGGTGCAGGGGACGAAGTCCTCATCCCAGAGCTCCCGCAGCTCTTCCTCGAGTTCTTCGCGGGCGCTGCTGAACCGGTCTTGGAGGACGTCGAAGAGCAGACGCACATGGGCGTCGATCTGGTCGCGGACCTGCTGCTGTACGGCCGTGAAGCGGGTCACGTGCACCAGCATGGAGTTGTGCACGGCGACCTGCCCCCGTGCTCGACGTGCCGCGCAGGTCAGGACGAAGGACCGGATGGCACGCTGCAGCGACTCGGGCAGGAAGTCGGGAACCCGGTGGTAGGACTTGTGCTTGTCCGGCACCCAGAGGTCCGTGTCCTTGATGTGCCTTATGAGCGGCAGCGGCTCGATGTCCTCCTCGTCTCCGTCGGTCTGCAGACCGAAGACCCGCTCGGGACCAAGGTAGTTGGACGGTGCCCGCAAAGTGCGGATGAAACTCTCCGGGAAGAGGTCGGGGCCCAGCTCGTCGTGGTCGGTGTCGGGATTGATGTAGATGTTCGCGAAGGGGGTCGCGGTGTAGCCGACGTAGGACGCCTTCGTGAAGCTGTTGACCAACCGCCTGATGGCCTTGTTGATCGCCGACGGGTTGGTGTCGGGGTCCTTGGAGGTGTTCACGCCTGCGTTGTCGGCCTCATCGTCGATCACGAACAAGGGGAGATCAGGAACGACCATCCGGCCGGTCTCCGGGTCCTCAACGCCGTGGTTGTCGATCACCCAGTCACGCAGGTTGTCGATGATCCGACGGTTCTTCTTGACGACGAGGACCACCGGAACACTACCCACCGGTACGTTCGCGGACACCGCCGTCTTCCGGGCGAAGTCCCCCTTTTCGTGACTGGTGGTGAGCGACGCCGCCTTTAGACGCTTGCCGTGCGACATCGCGCCGACACCGATATGACGATGCGCGTCGTCGTCCGAGCGGAACTGGTACTGGGTGTCGAACCCGAGGAGTCCTTCGTCAATACGGAGCTGAGTCTGGCTGCGCAGGTCGTTGTGGATCCCGGCGAACACCACGATGAGCCGGTAGCCAGCGTCGGCTGCCTTCGCGGCGAGCCCGATGAACTGCCCTGTCTTGCCGGACTGGACCTGTCCGATCACGAGCCCGGTCCGACGCCAGGCGCCTTCCCGCTGAGGGTCTTCCAGCTCACCGAGAACGTCGTCAGTGCTCTGGTCGAGTCGGCGCACGACCTGCGTCGGGAGCTTGGAGACGCTCAGAAGGTAGCGCCGGTAACGGTCCCAGAAGTCCCACTTCCGGTCGGCCTTCGCGTCGGCGAGCCAGGGCACGTGGCCTTCGTCGTTCTTCATCGCGGAGGAATCAGCCTGGAACACGGAAGCCCGGGCCTCGAGCACCTTCCGCACCTGGTCCCGCTCCACGGTGATCCCCTGGGCAGCGAGGATGCTGACCGCGGTGTTCACGGCGAAGTCCACCTCGGTCGGCGTTGCCTGGCGGTCTCCTGGCAGGAGCAGCACCGCCGTCTGCTCAGCCTTCTCGAGACTGTCTTCGGGGGTGGTGCTCACAGCGACCTCCTGCGGCCGGGTCGGTTGGGAATAGGGACTACCAGGTGTCAGGAGTTCCAGAAACCTTGTTGCTCGTCGAAGGGAGACATGGAGCTGAGTACGCCCCGGGCGTCCTCAGGGGAGCGGCCCTGCCCAAGGAGTGCTTCGTACACTTGGCGGGCGATGTCGACGGTCTCCGGAGCGGCCGGCCCTGGACCGCCGAAGGGTTCGGGATCGTCGACCGTGTCGGTTTCGTGGAGCATGCGGAGCGCCGTGACCGGGACCGTCTCCTCAAGGAGGCGGATCATCGAGCGGACGACGTCCGGATTGCCGCCGTGGTCGTCCATCGCCGCCTTCACCAAGGGGTGTTTTCTGTTGATGCGCAGAACGATCCGGCCGTCGTGGCGCCTCACGTTCCAGGCGAACTTCAGGGGGTCGCCGTGCGCCCGCGACACCACCTGACCACGCTGTCGTGCGGAGCGGGAGGCCGCCTCGCGCGTGTACCTGGCAATCCTCTCCAGATGACGCCGCAAGGAGACGGGGGGAACAACGCTCGCCTTGCGCACGTCCACGCCCCAGTCGGTGTCGGCCTCCGCAGGGATGTCCACAGCGATCCGCGCGAGGTTGTACTTCTCCTCGCGCCGCAGACCGCGGATTCCCAGCCAGTCACCGGCCAGGATCAGGCGGTCACGGCGGTAGACGTAGAACCCCTGCTGCCCTAACCATCCCTTCTGCCCGGCAGCCAACTCGTATTCGGCTTCCGAGAGCCGCTGTGCCGTGGGGAGGACGAAGGGCTCCACGCGCACCGCCTCCGCCCCCAGCGGTAGAGGCTCCCAGGGAATCCGCTGGACCGACGGATGCTTGGACAGAAACGGGTCCCACGGGGAGAGGTCGGAGCCACGCACCCGGAGCCGGCACCGGGCCGGACGCTGCAGGAAACGGGCGAAGACCATCGCGAGGTGGGCTTCGGTACGCTCAGCCTCCGCATAGAACTGGGCCTGGGTCTTTTCGTCGTCGCTGGCCACGGCGGTGTTGTGGTAACCGGTGAGTTGCTCCCACAGGACGATGGTCCCATGCTGCATGCTTTCCGCGATCCGACGCAGGAGAGCGGTGGTCGTGTCGCCTGGGTCACGGAGGAGCCGCCACTCCTTGTAGTGCTCCACGATGCCGAGGTCCCACGTCCGGACATGCCAGGCTCCGTCCCTGACCGTGGCGACGGTGAGCTTCCGGCACTGGGAGAACGAGGCGGACTTCAGCCCAACACCGAAACGGCCGAGATCCGTGGCACTCCGCTCGGCTGACGGACCACGCGCCGCCACTGTCATGGCGGTCACAAGCTCGGGCTCTGTCATCCCCCTGCCGTCGTCCGTCACAGCGATCCAGGAGCTCTGACCGTCCCAGGTGAAGTCGACGTCGATGTTCTTGGCCTCTGCTGAGACACTGTTGTCCACGAGGTCTGCAACCGCGGCGGGAAGTGAGTAACCGAGCGAACTGAGCGACGCCACCATGCCAGCAGGGTCGGGAGCGGCGACCTCGAAGTCCATCTTTACGCTCCGTACCGGTCAGTCCTGTGCGGTCATGTCGTCTGCGTGCTCCGCGGAGCAGCATGTGGCAGGACCTCTCGAGCCTTGTGTGTGCGTGTGTTGCTGCTTGTCCCACACTCGAAATCCCCCGTTCGGAGCATGCTACCGAAGGGACTTGTTTGGCGTAAGCGATCTCCGTGAGCACTGCCCACTAGCTTCGCGAGGCGTAACGCGCGGGCCGTTGAGTTGCCTGGGCCGGCCGGGAGACTGGAGGAGCGCAGACGTAGCCTCCGCGAACATCACAGTGGCCTCAGAGGTTCCGCTCGTCAGATGCCTCGCGCACCGCATGAGGAGCGGGGTGTGGCCGTATTGAGCTGTCGAGCCATCAGCTTGGGAAGCTGTGATCATTCGAGGCCTGTCCGGGCAGTGACCTGGAGGAATGCCCCTGTTGCAGCCTCCTCAGGCTGGACCGCTTTCGCCGTGACTCCCCGCTGTTCCCCGCCTTATCTGGTGCGCTTGTGGTGCGGCCCGCCCGGCGCCCGGCTCTGACGGACTGACCGTGCGTGCAGGCGCGTTGGTAGGTGCATCAGAGATGGCGTTTGGACGCTCTGACCAGTCGACTGATGTCGTCGCGGGTCTTCACCCTGCGCTGGTCCAGTTCGGTTCTGCTGTCCGTCTTGGGTAGGGTTGTGACGTCTCCAAGTACAGCTTCCGCCGCCTTGCTCAAGGCCTCGTCATCGGTGAGCATCTGCACCCGGAAGAGAGCTTCTTGGGCGTTGGAGCGCAGGTCGTATGCGCGGACTCGAACCACACCGGGGTCCTCGTGTGGTGGGTGTTCGTGTTCGCAGAACCAGAGATGCACCAGACAGCGGCGGTAGTTGATGAGTGCACCGGCGTAGGCGGAGTAAGCATCGAGTCGCTCCTGTCGGACCCTCTCATGGCGGGTGAACTGATGCCCCTTGTCGGTGGTGCGCTGCTGAAACGCCAGGGTGAGCCTCGAGCCGAGCAGGGTCCCCAGAACGGCTATGGCACTGGCGATGATGGTCTCCACACCACAAGCTGATCACGTATCGCTGACCCGACGCAGTACACGTCGTGCTCTCAGGCCAACACGATTTCCAACTGTGGTCCGGGTGGCGTTCACCTGCGTTCATGGATGATCGCCCGGTGTGGCGAGCCTGGTGCGGAGTCCGGTCTAAACGGCCCTGAACCGGGCTGAATGAGACGGGAAGTGAGACGGCGAGGCGGGCGCTTGCGTAGGCGCAGCCGGGCCCTGACCATGGGGTCACGTTGGAGTGTCTGGCAGCGGAGATGGTGACCGGCGCCACGATCGGGCTTGAGGGGCCTGAACCAGATTCCGGGATCCGTGTCTCCGGCTACCCCGCAATTCACTAGCGTTAGGACATGACACTCGACGAGGGGCCGGCCCAGCCAGCACCGACCGGTAGCTGCTGGTGCGGATGCGGACAGACGACTGGTCACGGGGCCTACTTCCGCCAGGGGCACGACAAGATCGCTGAGGCAGCGGTGCTGGCAACGCGCTACGGAAACTCGGTCGTTCGCCTGCTAGCGCACCATGGCTTCAATTCAAAAGTCTCGGTCGTTGATGAAGCGGAGGACCGGGGAATCTGGGAAGTTTGCCCAGAGTGCGAATATCGTGGCGCGTCGGCAAGCGTTACGAACCACCGAAAGAGATACGACCATTGACGATGCCTGTGACGACTGTCAGCCACGACGATAGGTGAGTCGAGGCATCCCAGTTTCAGCGCCTCTGACATGTGCGCACTGCTACCGTGAATGTTCACTTCGCTGGCAGGAGATCTCATGCCAGCTGGCCCAAAGCACCAACGCTTCGTCTTCGTCGAGTTCGACGAAGACGGGCAGGAGAGCGGCTATTGCGAGGACTGCCGTTGCATGATTGGCGAAGACCATGACGGCGACGGAGGTAGCGAGTCGCTAAGCGTGTATGAAGCGGTAGACATCTGGCTGTCGAACGGGATGGACGAGGACTACACGTTCGGCTACAGCGACTCTGAGTTGATGCGCGCCGCCGGTCTAAATTGACCTAACTTGCTGCGTCGGCCTTCGGTCCCCGCACTGGCCTGCCTGCCGCTCCCATTGCAGGCGGTCACCTGAGAACACCGCTCCGAGGCGAAGGCCCGTCCTCAATCACGGCGAGGATCTCCCTTTGCCGTGTTACTGCCGAAACTAATCAGGTCGGCGGAGTCTCAATGGGGGAGTCAAGACCTGTCTTCTTGCCCTGGGTCTTGCCGGGGATCTTGGCGAGCTGGGTTTTTGCTGGTCAGAGGCTGTGGGCTCGTGCACCTGGTGATCGTCGTTGGTCGTCGTTGGCCACTGTCGAGCGGCGTCGGACGGCCCAGGGACGGCCCAGCCTTGCCCGGTGCCGGGATTCGTTCGGCTGACGGCCGGCACCTTCTTGGCGGCCCGTCCCAGCCTAAGCCGACGAAAGCCCGCCACGACGGCGCGTCAGCCGACCGACCAGGCGCGCGCGTATGCCTCGCTGTACCCTCACCGGCCTCAGCCACGCTATCCGGGCGTCAGCCGGAGCAAGCCCCGACGGCGGAAGCGCACGGGGCCTTCAACACGCATTCGACTGCGGCGGGCGGGGGGACGCGCTTCACTGGTTACGTGGAACGTGTTCAGGGACCGCTCGCGTGGATCCCAGCGGCGCATGCCCGTGGCGTGGCCGCGCGTATCTCCATGCGAGCTGGCTTAGAACAAGTCCATGATGTCAGAGACGTTGTAAGGGGACTTGAGTGGAGAACTTCGATCTAACCAGGCTAACAGATTTCGATTTCGAGGCTGTCTGTAAGGATATCTTCGAAGCTGAGTATGGCGTGAGGCTAGAAATATTCTCACCCGGTGCAGACTCTGGAGTCGATCTCCGCTACCTTCATGAAGAAGGTTCCGAACTTGTGATCCAATGCAAACATTGGGTCCGCTCACCACGCTCAAAATTGATCGAGCGAATAAGGATTTCCGAACTCCCGAAAGTGGAAAAGCTGCAACCGAGTAGATATGTTCTTGCTACCTCTGTGGAGTTGACGAAGGGAGCCAAGGATAAGATCTACAGCATCTTGTCGCCGCACGTGAAGACCCCGAGCGACATCTATGGAATCACTGAAATAAATGCACTTCTTCGAAAGCATGAAAGTATTGTCAGGCGCCATGTTCGGTTGTGGTTGACTAGCGCATCTGTGTTGTCTACGCTGCTTTCTAAAAGTGTCTTGACGCGCTCTCAGCAACTCGCAGAAGAGTTGGACTCCACGCTTCGCACATACGCGCCTAATGAGAGCTATGGCAGAGCTGTGGAACTTTTGGAGAAGCGGCACACCTGCGTGATAGCAGGGATCCCCGGTATCGGGAAGACAACTTTGGCTCAGGTGCTCTGCGCTGGATACGTGAGCGAAGGATATGAGCTAGTCGAGGTATCTGCCGATCTTGAGGAAGCTAATTCTCTGTGGGATGAGAAAGTCGCACAGATTTACTATTATGACGATTTCCTAGGGCAGACAACTCTAGAAGAGAAGCTCGGAAAGAATGAGGATAGCCGCCTTCTTGCCTTCATGAGTAGAGTTGAAAAGTCCAGCAATAAGCGGTTCATCCTTACGACGCGTGAGTACATCCTCGCTCAAGCGCGGCAGCGATACGAAAAGCTTCACAGGCACCGCTTCGAGCTGCATACCTGTGTGATCAATATGGCGGACTACACGTACCGCGCCAGAGGGGCCATTCTCTACAATCACGTGTATGCGTCCGGCCTTGGCGATGACGTAAAGGCAAGCTTCGCGGATCCTGCCGTGTATGTGCCAATCATTCGGCATCCGAATTTCAACCCCCGCGTGGTGGCAGCCACTATTGCTGAAGCAGACAGCTTCTCCTCCACAGGTGAGGGTGTTGGGGAGCGCATCCTAGACAATCTTAAGGATCCCCGGAGTGTTTGGTCTCATATAGTAAGTCATCAGCTCAAAGACCCTGACATTCAACTTCTTGCGCTCACGTATTCGTTTTTGAATGGCGTATACCTGGGCGACATGCAAGATCTCTGGATTTCGTTGGGTCGAAGCTCAAGGGATCTGCGAACCGCTATCGCCACTCTCGATGGGACGATGCTAAGAACCTATCGAAAGTCCGATAAAGTCTTTCTATCCTTCCACAACCCCTCCGTTCGCGACTTCATGCGAGACTACCTCCTTGAGGATCAATCGAATTTCCTACAGCTCGTCAAGGGGTGCGCCCATTTTGAGCAGATTGAAGCTCTAGTGGTAATGGCAAGCGAGCGAAACGAAGCTCTTCAGTTCTTTAGGCGAAATTTCAACGTAATTGAAAAGGCAGCACTTAGCGCATATGAGTCCCAGGGGCTACGCAGTGACGGTGTAAACACCAGTATTGACCCAGCCGAGCGAGCCAGGGTGTACCTACATTTCGGTAAAATGCTCGCCTCTGAATCAATCCTGGAGTGCGCCCGCAGAGCGATTGTTGAAGATGAAGCTATTCTGGAAGCATCCGATCCGGGGGACATTCTTGCAATCATCCAATTTCTGAGCGATTCAGATCGGGAATCATTGCGCGACATCCTTCCGGATGCCGTTTATATGGCAACCGAATGGATCAAGGAAGATCTGTCGTCGTGGGATTTGCTGGAGTCGGCTAAAAGCCTCCTTGGGAATCTATCCGGCATTGTTCCAGAAATTGCGATCCCTGATGTCGAAGATGATATGCGGTGGTATGCCAAACGTAGGATCGATGAATGGGCGGAAGCGGGACCTGACTCGATGCTCGATCCATCGATGATGGAAAGAATTTTGGCTTTCGCGGGTGAGTACGATGACCCAGGCGGAACCTTCCCCGGTTATAGCGAAGCAGTAGGCAAGATGTCAGCCATGGAAGATGACGAGTACGATTATGGGAGACGTGATCTCTCGGGTTCTGATTCAGGAATGAGCCTTAGGCAGGAGATGAGAGAGGTTGCGGACATGATGGGTTCGCTTCGGACTGATGATTTGGGTTGACGCGACCTGCCGCTCCGCCGGCCGCCTTAACCGCGGCCTACCTCTGTCTCTGACCGGTGAGTCGCTGGATGCGAGAGCGTGGCGCGGACGCCGGGCGGGCTGGAGCGGGACGGAGGCAGGAGCGCAGGCCCGGCCGGGGGCCGGGCCGCGCGCGGGGAGCGGAGCGAGCCGCCTTGAACCAGTAGAGAAAGTTGTAACTCAGTCTGCGGTGTGGGCGTGTCCGGTCCCGGGAGATGCTCGACACTTCGGTCCCAGCTGATGGTTGACAGTGGCCGTGTTCGGCTTTTCTGTGCGCGTCGTTGCGGCGTGTGTGGGGAGGCCGGGATTGGCGCTGGTGGAGTTGTCGGTTGTCGAGCAGAGATACCGGGCTGTGCTTGCGGTGCTGGCGGGCGCGACGGTGACGGAGGTCGCCGCTCAGCTGGGGGTGTCGCGGCAGACGGTGAGCGGGTGGAAGTCCCGGTATGAGGCATCAGGCCTGGCCGGGTTGGCGGATCGTTCGCGTCGGCCGTCCTCATGTCCGCATCAGGCTTCTGCCGAGGTGGAGGCAGCGGTGTGTGAGCTGCGGCGTCAGCATCCTCGATGGGGTCCGCGGCGGATCGCTCATGTGCTGGAGAGGTCAGGGGTGGTGAGTCCGGTGCCGTCGCGGATGACGGTGTATCGGATCCTGGTCCGGCATGGGCTGGTGGAGCCAGGGGTGCGGCGCCGGAAGCGGTCGGATTACAAGCGCTGGCAGCGCGACCGTGCGATGCAGCTGTGGCAGATGGACATCGTGGGCGGGGTCATGCTGGTCGATCCGGTCACCGGGGAGTTGACCGAGGCCAAGGTCGTGACGGGTGTGGATGATCATTCCCGGTATTGCGTGATCGCGTCGGTGGTCGAGCGGGCGACCGGTCGGGCTGTCTGCTCGGCGTTCGCCCGGGCCTTGCAGACGTTCGGGGTGCCGGAAGAGGTGCTCACCGACAACGGCAAGCAGTTCACCGACCGGTTCGGGCATGGCGGTGAGGTGCTGTTCGACCGGATCTGCCGGGAGAACGGGATCGCCCACCGTCTCACCCAGCCGGCGTCGCCGACCACGACGGGCAAAGTTGAGCGGTTCCACCAGACGCTGCGGCGTGAACTCCTCGACGACTGCGGTGCCTTCGAGAGCATCGAGGCAGCTCAGGCAGCGCTAGATGCATGGGTGGCGGAATACAACTCCGTCCGGCCGCATCAGGCACTGGACATGCAGTCTCCCGCCGATCGCTTCACCCCGGTGCCCGAGCAAGAGCGGGACATGCTGGGCCTGAGGGTGCCCGGAATGCTGGCGTTGGTGCCGCCGCAGCGGACACCTCCCGCGGAGCCGGAACCGGTCGACGTGTCGCCCGGCCTTTCGGAGCTGGTCTCGGCGGCGGTGCCGGTGGAGCCGGGTGGGGCGGTGGAGTTCGAGCGGGTGGTGCCGGCGAGTGGGAATCTGCAGGTCGCGGCCAAGCAGTTCTGGCTGGGCCCGGCCCGCTCGGGCCTGACGGTGACGTTCTGGGCCGACACGCAAGTGATCCACCTGCTCATCGCCGGGTCGCGCATCAAGTCGGTGCGGTCGCACCTGTCGGTGGCCGATCTGGCACAGCTGGCGGCGCGGGGAGGGCGTGCGGCGGGGCCGTCGCCGCTGCCGACGGGGGACGGTGCTGCGTTCGAGGTGGACCGGACGGTGAACAAGCACGGGCTGGTGGGCCTGGGCGGGCGCCAGGTGCTGGCGGCGGAGATCCTCGGCGGGCGCAGGGTGAGCGTCCGCATCGAGGAAGCCACGTTGTCGTTCTTCGATCCGTCCTCGCGGGAGCTGCTGCGGGTGCGGTCCAACCCGTTCACCAGCGAGGAGGTGCAGCGGTTGCACGGCCTGCGGCCCGCGGGCCCGCCGCCCCAGCCCCGGGTCGAGCCGGTGCGGGTGCAGCGGCGGGTCAGCACGGTCGGCACCATCATGGTCTGTCGGCAGGTCGTCTCCCTCGGCCGCCCGTATGCAGGCCAGACGGTGACCGTGCACGTGTCGGACACGACGATCACCGTCGACCTGGACGGCCAGGTCCGCGTCATCCGCCGCACGACCGACGTTCCGGTCCGTAACGTGAAAGCGAACAAGCCCCACAAGGCTTCCGATGTTGTCTAGGCCCACCATCAAGCATCACCCGGGACCAAGGTGTCGGGCATCAAGTGGGACCAAGGTGTCGGGCATCAAGTGGGACTAGACACTGTGCGGCGGGGTGTGAAGTCGTATGCGCAGGCTGGGAGATCGACGCCTTGGCGGCGGGCCAGCGGTAGGAAGACCACTGGTCGGATCGTCCATGTGATGCGGGTGCTGGCGTGGGTCAGAGAGACCGTGCAGGGTTCCATCCGTAAGAGGGCTCGTCGCGTATCGATACGCCCGTCGTAGAGCCAGGCCCAAGCCTCGTCCGAAGCGTCCGGGTCGAGTGCTGGTGAGATCGTGCGCAGGGCGACCGCTACCCATCTGTCTGCCTGCGGTGCTGAGTACGCGTCGAAGGATGCCCGGAGTGCCGGCAACCCTGTCTCGTCGTTGACGTCTTGCGTCCAGCACTCGCACCAGAAGCCCCGCTGGGGCTTGTCCATCAGCACGGGTGTCCTCCCGGCTGGGTGTCCGTGAAGAGTTCGGCGGTGACGGTGTAGCCGCTGTGGCTGCCGTGGACGACGACCCGGTGTGCGATGACGCTGACCATGCCCAAGCCGCGGCCGTGTACGGCGTCCTCGCTCGGTTGCTCGACCTTCGGGGCGGTGCCGGTCCCTCCCTCGTCGGTGACTGACAGGGCGACGACCTTGGGGGAGACCGCGAGGGCCAGGTGGAAGCTGCCGAGTCCGCCGCTCGCGGTGTGGAGGATCGCGTTCGCGCTCAGCTCGCTCACGATCAGTTCGGCGTCGTCGGCCAGGGGGGATCCGCGCAGGATGTCGCGTGTCCAGCGGCGGGCCCGGCTGACCTCTTCTGGAAATCCTGGGCAAGTGAGTCCCCAGACCCGGGCGGTGCTCGTATACTCGTGCATACAAGTTCCTTCGTGTTGGTAGGCCGCCATGTGCAGCGGGTTCGGGCTAGACGAGTTTCACGCCGTCGTGGGCGCGGATGGCCGGCGGGGATACCGCGTCGAGTGCGTCCAGGACGCGGATCGCGTACGCCTCGTCGGCGAGTTCGATGACCTCTTCGCGGGTGGCCCAGCGCAGTGCGCGGGTCTCGTCCCCGGTGGTGGGCGTGCCGTCGGCGGCCTCGCAGCGGAAGACCATGGAGACGATCAAGCCCTTCATGTTCTTGTAGATCCCGGTCAGCATCGCGGGAAGCGCGATCTTGATGCCGGTCTCTTCGAGAACTTCGCGCTGGAGGGCCTCGGGAATGGTTTCCTCGCGTTCGAGGACTCCGCCCGGGGGTTCCCAGTGGCCGTTGTCGCGGCGTTTGATCAAGAGGGCCCGGCCCTGGTCGTCGACGATGACTCCGGCGACGCTCACGGAGTGCGGACGGTCGGTGCTCACGTTCCTCTGCCCTCTCGGATGGCTAGGCTCTCCACGGTAGCAACAAAGCTCGCCCACTCGTCTAGATACCTAAAGGAGTACACGTGCCCTCTCTTTCCTCCGGCCTCCTCGGCGATCTCGACCCCACGAGCGATCGTGCGGTCTTCCGGCAGATCGCCGACCAGCTGCGCGAGGCCATCGACCGTGGGCGATTCAAGGAGGGCGAAAAGCTGCCCTCCGAGGCCGAACTCGTCGAGCATTACGGGGTTTCCCGTATGACGGTTCGAAACTCCTTCTCCGTCCTCCAGGGCGAGGGCCTGGTGCACGCCGAGCACGGCAAGGGCGTCTTCGTGCGACCACGACCGCCTGTACGGCGGCTCGCCTCCGACCGGTTCGCCCGGCGCCACCGCGAGCAGGGGAAGTCCGCGTTCATCGTCGAGGCCGACGCCGCCGGCAGTCACCCGCACGTGGACAGCCTGGAGGTCAAGGAAGAGAAGGCCAGCCAGGACGTCTCCACCCGGCTCGGGTCCGTGCGACGGGTGCTCGCCCGGCGTCGGAGGTATCTGCTGGACGGGCGGCCCGTGGAGTTCGCCACCTCGTACCTCCCTCTCGACATCGCGCGCGGTACGCCGATCGCCGAACCGAACCCTGGCCCCGGTGGCATCTACGCCCGGCTTGAGGAGCTGGGGCACCGCCTCGACCACTTCGAGGAAGAGATCCGTGCCCGGATGCCCTCGCCCGATGAGGTGCGCACGCTGCGGCTGGCCTCCGGCGTGCCGGTCATTCACCTGATCCGCATCGCGTTCGACCAGGGGGGAAGGGCCGTGGAGGTCTGCGACACGGTCATGGCGGCCGACGCGTACGTCCTGTCGTACCAGCTCCCGGCGACGTGAGCGCCTGACCGGTGGTGGTGCGCGGGGAGGCTTCTCCGAACTCGTACACCCCAACACGGTTACTCGTATAGACGAGTGGGCAAGTTGTGTGGCAAGGTGGTTGCCGTTCCCGGAGATCGGGTTCGAACGCCGCATCTTGTATAGACGAGTAGACGGGAAGAAGCTTTGCGCACCATCCGTGTAGAGACCTCGGCCGCAACGATCCTGCTGACCGAGGCCCCCGAGCCCAAGGTCCGCGACCGGCAGACGGGCGAGATCGCCAAGGACGCGATGAGCGGAGAGGCACTGATGATGATCGGTGTCGTCTACCTGGAGGACGGCGAGTCGTCGCTGATCAAGGTCACTGTTCCCGAAAGCGGAGTGTCTGAAGGGCTGACGCTCGGGGCTCCGATTTCGCTGCCGGGGCTGGTGGCCCGGCCGTGGGAGAGCGTCTTCAACGGGCAGCAGCGCCACGGCATCGCCTACCGCGCCGCCGCCGTGACTCCGGCCGCATTCCCGGCCGCCACCGGGGCCGCTGCCTGATGACCGACCTGACAACACTCCTGGAGGTGGGTGGTCCTGTCGCCGCACTCGGCGGCGGGGCCGCCTACGCCCGGGCCAACCACCCCGGGGTGTACTGGTCCACCGTCGGCCTGCCTATATCCACCGCCCGGCTCCTCAGCTCCTACGGCTCGGTCATGGAAGCCTGCGGCCTCACCGTTGCTCCGTCCCGGCTGCGGATGCTGGCGGTCAAGGCCACCACCCGCCGTGAGGTCCGTCCCGTACCGCCGCGCCGGGGCATCATCCGGCCCACCTCGACCGGGCTGCGGCTCCGGCTCCGGCTAGCTCCGGGGCAGGAACCAGCCGACGTAGCAGCCTCAGCGGAACGGCTGCGGCACGCCTGGGGCGTTCACGCCGTGTACGTGACCACGATCAAGCCGGGTGTGGTTGAGCTGCGGCTGGTCGGCTTCGATGTGCTGCGGCGGGTACGGATGCCCCGCAAGGTGGACGCCGGGTTCCTTCAGGTGCCGGTGGCCCTGCGGGAGGACGCCATGCCGTTCATACGCGACTACCGGGCCGTGCCCCACCAACTCACCCTCGGCGCCACGCTGTCGGGCAAGTCCATGTATCTGCGGCACCTGATCGCCGGGCTTGCTCCTCAGCCGGTCGCCCTGGTCGGGATCGACTGCAAGCGCGGAGTGGAGCTGGCGCCGTTCGCCTCCCGCCTCTCCGCGCTGGCGACCGAACCGGAACAGGCAGCAGAGCTGCTGCCCGTGCTCGTGAAGGAAATGGAGGACCGATACGACCTGATCAAGACCCGGCAAGGCATCGCCCCGGACACCCCGGCCGAAGAGATCACCTCCGACATCTGGGGACTGCCCGAGTCCGAACGCCCTGTTCCCCTCGTGCTGTTCGTGGACGAGGTCGCCGAACTCTTCCTCGTCGCCACCAGGAAGGACGAGGAACGGCGCGACGAGATGGTCACTCAGCTCATCCGACTCGCCCAACTCGGCCGCGCGGCAGGCATTTACCTGGAGGTCTGCGGGCAGCGCTTCGGTGCCGAGCTGGGCAAGGGCGCCACCATGCTGCGGGCCCAGTTGACCGGCCGCGTCTGCCACCGAGTGAACGACGAAGCCTCCGCGAAGATGGCGCTCGGCGACATCGCACCCGAAGCGGTCATGGCCGCATGCGCCATCGCCCCCGAACGACCCGGCCTCGCCGTGGCAGGTGACACCTCGGGCGGCTGGTCACGCATCCGGACGCCGTACCTGTCCCTCAGCGATGCGGCGGCGGCCTGCCGAGAGTCCGCACGCCTGGTGCCGGACGTGCCCGCGCTCAAGCCCTTCCTGCCAGAGGTGGCCGTACGGCCGGTCGCATCTCCGGCCCCGGTCGTCGAACCCCGCCCGGCTACCGGCTGACCTCCTCCATCAACCCGGTCGGCGTGACCGTCTCACGCCAAGTCCCTACCCCTCCCATGCCTGAATCCGGAAGGAGCCGCATCATGCGCGCCCAACTGGCCCGCGTTGACGCGGTACTCATCCAAGCCGTCATCGCTGCCGCGCTGTCCTTCGCCCACCTGCACGACATCGCCTCGGCGGCCGGGCAGGATGGATGGAAAGCGTGGGCCTACCCGATCAGCGTCGACCTGCTGCTCGTCGCCGCCTGGCGCCGACTGCGGACCGGGGAAGCCAAAGCGGCCGGGTGGTGCTGGTTCGTCATCGCGCTCACCGCCTCCCTCGGAGCCAACGTCGCCACCGCCGGCCTCCTCGACATGAACCACGTCCCGGCCTGGCTGCGCATCCTCGTCGCGGGCTGGCCCGCGGTCGCCTTCCTCGGCGGCACGCTCCTCGCGCACTCCGCACCGACAACCCTCGACCAGGCCGCCGACCCCGATAAGGACAACGAGGTCCACGACCGCGCGGAGGCACTTGAACCCCATCCCGAGCCGCCTGCACACCCGGCCGACGAGCAGAAGCCGCCCGAGCGTCCCGCCTTGCCCGTACCGGCCGCCCTGGTCGCCCACGCCCGCAAAGTCGCTGCCGAACACCACACCCGCACCGGAACACCCATCGACACCCCGACCCTCCGCGCCCGCCTCGGTGTCCCCGCACCCATGGCCGAAGCCAACGCCACCCACCTCTGAAAGGAGACCCGTGTGACCGCCAACCGCCGCTTCCGCAACGTCGTCCGCATCGGCCCCGTCCGGGTCGGCACGTACTACGACGGCCGAGGTCAGGAGAAGCACACCGCCGCCTGCACCGCCCCGCGCTGCGGCTTCTCCACCGACTACGACGGCCGCGCCGCCGCCGAGCTGGCCGCCCGCACCCACCGCTGCCCCGTGCGCTGAAAGGACCCTCGCCCGTGACCGTCAACCTGCCGCTCGTCGTCGTCCTCGGCTTCTTCGCCTGGGGAGCAGTCAGGTTCCTCGGCGTCCGCGTCTGGATCGTCGTCCTGATCGCCCTCTTCGGCTTCTGGCTCTCCCGCACCTTCCTCGCCCCCGCCATCGAGTCCGGCACGCGCTCCGGCGTGACCGTCATAAACGGATCACACGCCTAGACGAGTAGATAAGGAGACCTCGACTGTGTTCCTCCCGAAGTACCCCGACAGCCCAACTCCGCCGCCCGCTCACACCCACACCCCGACCGAGACAGCGCCCGTACGGCGCTCGCTCCCGTCGGTCTCCGTCGATCAGAAGACGGTCGTCGCCCTGGTCGTCGGCGGGGTCGTCCTCACCGCGCTCCTGGCCGCCGTCGCCGTCACGGCCATCTCCGTTGCCGTGGCCGCCGTCGTCCTGCGCTCCATGCTCCGCGACCACCGCCGCTGAACCGCGCTGGCCTCCGGGGCGGCGGCACACGACCAAGCATCTCGCCGCCCCGGCGCCTGCTCCTCCCGACCGACCGAGCCAGTCAGAAGGGGAAACGCCATCTTCACCCGCACCACTCCGCCCCCACTTCCGGAACTCGCGAACCTGGCCGCGCAGGGCATGCTGCCGGGTATCCTCCGCCAACTCTCCGGACTCGGCGGCTGCACCCACCCGATCCGCCTCGACGGCCACCGCACCGAGTACGACGTCGACACCCGCACCGGCGAGATCGGCAACGTCCTCCACCGCCTTGACTCGACCAGCCTCCCGGCCGGACAGCTCCTCGTCCGCTGTAACAACCGCCGTACGACCCGCTGCGCGGCCTGCGCCGAGGTCTACCGCCGCGACACCTTCCACCTGATCACCTCCGGCCTGCGCGGCGGCAAGGGCACCCCCGAACACGTCGCCACGCACCCTCGTGTGTTCGCCACCTTCACCGCGCCGAGCTTCGGCCCGGTTCACAACCGCCCCTCCAGCGGGCGCCCCTGCCGCTGCGGCACCCACCACGACCACGAGGACGAAGCACTCGGCTCCCCGCTCGACCCGGACACCTACGACTACGAAGCCGCCGTGCTCTGGAACGCCCATGCCGGTCCGCTCTGGCGGCGTTTCTCCACCTATCTGCGCCGGGAGGTCGCCGCCGTCGCCGCCTACATCGCCAAGTACGCCACCAAGGGCGCCGAGACCGCGACGGGAGCTCTCGACCGGCCGCTCAAGTTCGCCGCCGAACTCGCCCAGCTCGACATCAGCGACCACGCCCGCCGCCTCATCCGAACCGCCTGGTTTCTCGGCGCCCGCAAGGACCTCGAACACCTCCGCCTGCGCGCCTGGGCCCACATGCTCGGATTCCGCGGCCACTTCTCCACCAAGTCCCGCCGCTACTCCACCACCCTCGGAGCCCTCCGCGACGCCCGTGCCGAATGGCGCCGAGCACAAGCCGCAGCAGCCAACGGCCCCGAGCCCGACACGACGTACGTCCTCGCGCACTGGGTCTTCGCCGGTACCGGTCTGTCCGACGCCGAAGCCTGGCTGGCCGCATCTCTCGAACCCGCCCCCGGAACGGAAGGAGAGCCGACATGGACCGTCGGCGAGACGAGCTGATGACTGTCCCGCAGATCCTCGCCGAGCTCGGCGGAGTGTCCCGCCGAACCTTCTACCGCTGGCGCGAGCTGGGGCAGGCTCCGGAAGCGATCAAGCTTCCGAATGGTGAGCTCCGCGTCTGGCGCAGCGACTTCGACGCGTGGCTCCACGGGCTCGCGGAGGCGGCGTGAAGTCGCATGACGTGAGGGTGTGGGGCATCCGCAAGCGGCCGTACAAGACGCCGTCGTACGACGTGCGATGGAAGGTCGGCGATGCCCCGCCGTTCTCCGAGACCTTCCGGACGAAGGCACTCGCCGACAACTTCCGAGCCAAGCTTCTTCGGGCTGCCCAGAAGGGGGAGGCATTCGACACGGAAACCGGTCTGCCGGACTCCATGGCACCCGCCAAGGCGTCTCGCACCTGGTACGACTTCGCACGGGCATACGTCGCCATGAAGTGGCCGCACGCGGCTCCGAACTCCCGCGACAGCTTGAACGAGACGATGACGCTCGTCACGACTCAGCTGCTGGGTGATCGGCCTGGGCGTCCAGCTGACGACGTCTTGCGCCGTGCGCTGCGGGGCTGGGCTTTCGTCGTCCAAGCCTCGGACGAGGAAGCTCCGCCGGTCGACATCGCGAACGCGCTTCGCTGGGTGGCCAAGGCCTCGCTGCCACTGGCGACACTCAAGAATCCGGCAGACATCCGCCGCGTCCTCGACTCGCTCAAGCTCAGGCTGTCGGGCGCTCCAGCGGCCGCCGAGACGGTACGGCGCAAGCGCGCGGTTCTCTTCAACGCCCTCGCCTATGCGGTCGAACTGGGGGAGCTTCCGGAGAACCCGGTCACGCTCGTGAAGTGGAAGCCGCCGAAGGTGACCAAGGAAGTCGACCGCCGGGTCGTGGTGAACCCTCGACAGGCACGCGAACTCCTGGCCGCCGTCTCTTACGTCGGCGGCTACCGCAGAGCCCGTGGGCGGCGCCTGGTCGCGCTCTTCGCATGCATGTACTTCGGTGGGCTTCGGCCGGCGGAAGCAGTGGCGCTGCGTCGTCCGGACTGCACGCTGCCGGAGACCGGATGGGGCTCGCTGATCCTGGAGAAGACCCGCCCGACCGTTGGGAAGCGCTGGACCGGGACCGGGGAGGTTCACGACAACCGCGGCCTCAAGAATCGCCCCGCGAGCGAAACGCGCATCGTCCCTATCCCGCCTCGTCTCGTCCGCATGCTCCTCGCCCACATCGAGGAGTTCGGCACCGCCGAGGACGGGCGGCTGTTCGCCAACGAACGTGGGGGAGTGGTCGCCTCCACTACGTACTGGCGCGTCTGGGACGAGGCTCGGCACTTGGCGCTCACGCCGGAACAGGTGGCTTCGCCGCTGGCCGCTCGGCCGTACGACCTGAGGCACGCCGCGCTCTCCTCCTGGCTCAATGCCGGCGTCGACCCAACCGAGGTTGCGGAGCGTGCGGGCAACAGCGTCGAAGTGCTGCTGAGCCGGTACGCGAAGTGCCTCGACGGCCGCCAGGACATCGCCAACCGCCGGATCGCCGAGCTCCTCGGTGAGGACGACGGCCAGGAGGACGAGCCCGGCGACGGGGACTGATCCCGACACACCTTCGACACGCGCACCTGCGGCATGATGGCCCCTGGACTACGGTCCGGGGGCCTCGGCGCTTTTCTGGGCCTGACCTGCGGATTCCTACCCCGTAGTCAGTCCACGGATAGTCCACGGCGCCCGACATACAGCCGCTCCAAGCGGCACACGCCTGCACAAACGCGAAGACCCCGTCTCAGCGAAACCACTGATGGCGGGGTCTTTAGGCACCTAATCCAAGGTGCCCCCGGCAGGATTCGAACCTGCGCACACGGCTCCGGAGGCCGTTGCTCTATCCCCTGAGCTACGGGGGCGTGTCGGTCGCGTTGCTCGCGGCGACGGGTAGAACACTACCAGCTCCCCCTGGGTGGTCATGAACGGGTTTCCGCTGTCGGGGGCGGGGTTGCGGGTCGCCCGGTCGGGGTGGAAGTGGGGAAAACCCGGACGCGGTGGCCGGGGGCGACCTACTCTCGAGTGGTGCCAGGCGCGTCGGGCCGGGTGCTTGTTGTGGACGACAACAAGGTCATCCGGCAGTTGATCAGGGTCAACCTCGAGCTGGAGGGGCTGGAGGTCGTGACCGCGGCCGATGGTGCCGAGTGTCTTGATGTGGTTCATCAGGTGCGGCCCGATGCAGTGACCCTCGACGTCGTCATGCCCCGGCTGGACGGGATCCGGACCGCCGCCCGCCTGCGAGCCGATCCGCGGACCCGTGACCTGCCCCTCGCCATCGTCAGTGCCTGTACCCAGTACGAGGTCGAGGCCGGGCTGGAGGTGGGCGTCGACGCCTTCCTCGCCAAGCCTTTCGAGCCCGCCGAACTCGTCGGGATGGTGCGGCAGTTGATCGAGCGGGAGCGGAGTGAGGGCCGGCCGGGGGGCGGTGCCGGCTTCAGCGGCGGTGGTGGCGTCGGCAGTGGTGGCGTCAGCGGTGGTGGTGCGCCCGCTTACGGGTCCGTCCTCGGTGCGGGGGAGGCCGAGCGGGCCGGGAGCGCCGGTGGGTGATCCATCGGCCGCACGCGGGCTGTCCGTCCATGACCGTGCGCCGCAGCCGCGCACGGCTCCGCGGGCGCGGCCTCGGCGTCGGACCGCGTCCACATGCCGGACCCTCCTCAAAACCGGCTCGCTTCTCCACCCCCCTCCTCCCATACGCTTGTCCCCGTGACCCCCGTCGAGCTCTCCCGCACCGTGCTGCACGCCGTGCGCCGCGCTGTCGACGACGGTGAGCTCAGCGTGACCGTGCCGGAGCGTGCCGTGGTCACACCGCCGGGGCCCGGAGGCTGTGGCGACTACGCCACCGGCATCGCCCTCCAGCTGGCCGGCGCGGCAGGGCAGCCGCCGCGGCGCGTGGCCGAGATCCTCAGGGCGCGGCTGGCCGGTGCGGCCCTCATCGACGATGTCGTCGTCACGGGGCCCGGATTTCTCAACTTCAGCCTGGAACGCGACGCCTCCGCACTCCTCGTCGAGGAGATCCTGCGGCGCGGGCGGCGGTACGGCCACGCCGAGGGGGCCGGCGGGAGCGTCGTGCGGCTCCGGTGCCCGGCGGAGGTCCGTGCCCTCGTCGTCGCGGATGCCCTGGCCCGCGTGCTGCGCAGCCAGGGCGATGTCGTAGGCGTCACGTGCGACGGCCGGCTCCTGCCGGAGTGGGAGACCGGCCTTGGTGTGGATGCCGGCCAATCCGGCCGTGGCCCCAGCCCTCGCCACATCCCCGGCCCCGACCTCACCCTCCACCCCGTCCCCGCCCCCGCCGACCCCCTGCCCCTGGGGCGCGACGCCGCCCGCTGGGCACTGCTGTATCCGGCCGCGCACGACCGGCCCCGGATTCCCGGTGATCATCTGGTCCAGCGGGAGGTCAACCCTCTCTTCCGCGTCCGGTACGCCCACGCCCGCACCCGGGCGCTCCTGCGTAACGCCGCCGACCTGGGCTTCCACTCCGAGCCCGGCCCCGTGAGCGACGCGGAGGCACTGCTCGCCGCACTCGGCGACCACCCTCGCGTCCTGACCGCCACCGCCACCCACCGCGGTCCCGACCGCCTGGCCCGGCATCTCGTCACCGTCGCTGATGCCGCGCTGCCCCTGCTCCCCGGCGTGCTGCCCCTCGGCGACGAGAAACCCTCGGCCGCCCACCGCGCCCGGCTCGCCCTCGCCGAAGCCGCCGGGACGGTGCTGGCCGGTGGCCTGTCCCTGCTCGGCATCGACGCACCCGACCACCTCTGAGAGACGCATACCGACATGAGCCGTTCCGCCCACCCCGCCGGGCCCCGTCACGCCGACGTCCTTCCCGAGGGCCACTACTCGGCCCCGCCCGCCGACCTCAACGTCCTGGACCCCAAGGTCTGGGCGCAGACCGTGACGCGTGACGAGCACGGTGTCGCCACCGTCGGGGGAATCCCCGTCACGCGGCTCGCCGAGGAGTTCGGCACCCCGGCCTACTTCCTCGACGAGGCCGACTTCCGGGCCCGCGCGCGTGCGTGGCGCACCGCGTTCGGGGCCGGCGCCGACGTCTTCTACGCCGGCAAGGCGTTCCTGTCCCGGGCCGTCGTGCGCTGGCTGCACGAGGAAGGGCTGAACGTCGACGTCTGCTCCGGCGGCGAGCTGACCACCGCCCTGAGCGCGGGCATGCCCGCCGACCGCATCGCCTTCCACGGCAACAACAAGTCCGTCGACGAGATCACCCGGGCCATCGAGGCCGGGGTGGGGCACATCGTGCTCGACTCCTTCCAGGAGATCGCCCGCGTCGCCCACATCGCGCAGAGCCTCGGAAAGCGGCAGAAGGTCCTGATCCGGATCACCGTCGGCGTCGAGGCCCACACCCACGAGTTCATCGCCACGGCCCACGAGGACCAGAAGTTCGGCATCCCGCTGGCCGGGGGGCAGGCCGCCGAGGCCGTGCGCCGGGCCCTCCAGCTCGACGGGCTCGAAGTCGTCGGCATCCACAGCCACATCGGCTCGCAGATCTTCGACATGTCCGGGTTCGAGGTCGCCGCCCACCGAGTGGTCGGGCTGCTGAAGGACATCCGCGACGAGCACGGCGTCGAGCTGCCCGAGATCGACCTCGGCGGCGGGCTCGGGATCGCGTACACGAGTGACGACGACCCGCGCGAGCCGCACGAGATCGCCAAGGCGCTCACCGAGATCGTCAGCCGGGAGTGCGAGGCCGCCAAGCTGCTCACGCCGCGCATCTCCGTCGAGCCGGGCCGCGCCATCGTCGGTCCGACCGCCTTCACGCTGTACGAGGTCGGCACCATCAAGCCGCTCGACGGGCTGCGGACGTACGTCTCCGTCGACGGCGGCATGTCGGACAACATCCGCACCGCGCTGTACGACGCCGAGTACAGCGTCGCGCTGGTCTCGCGCACCTCCGACGCCGAGCCGATGCTCGCCCGGGTCGTCGGCAAGCACTGCGAGAGCGGCGACATCGTGGTCAGGGACGCGTTCCTGCCGGCCGACCTGGCACCGGGTGACCTCATCGCCGTACCGGCCACGGGCGCCTACTGCCGGTCCATGGCCAGCAATTACAACCACCTGCTGCGGCCGCCGGTCGTCAGCGTGCGGGACGGCGAGGCCCGGGTGATCGTCCGCCGCGAGACGGAGGAGGACCTGCTGCGTCTCGACGTCGGCTGAGCGAGAAGCCGAAGGGCACGGGGCGGAAGATCTCCTGTCTTCCGCCCTCGTGTACATGAAATAGACATCTCACGATCCGGACCGGGGGCAGAAACTCCCGTCCGGTGAGTGAGACTGGTTCCACCGTAGAAGGTCATGAGGAGACGAGGTCGGATGATGCGTACGCGTCCGCTGAAAGTGGCGCTGCTGGGCTGTGGAGTGGTCGGCTCAGAGGTGGCGCGCATCATGACGACGCACGCCGACGACCTCGCGGCCCGGATCGGGGCCCCGGTGGAGCTGGCGGGCGTGGCCGTACGGCGGCCCGACCGGGTCAGGGAGGGCATCGACCCGGCCCTCGTCACCACCGACGCCACCGCCCTCGTCAAACGCGGCGACATCGACGTCGTCGTGGAGGTGATCGGCGGCATCGAGCCCGCGCGGACGCTCATCACCACCGCCTTCGAGCACGGCGCCTCCGTCGTCTCCGCCAACAAGGCGCTGCTCGCCCAGGACGGGGCGGCCCTGCACGCCGCCGCCGAGGAGCACGACAAGGACCTCTACTACGAGGCCGCCGTCGCCGGTGCCATCCCGCTGATCCGGCCGCTGCGCGAGTCCCTCGCCGGCGACAAGATCAACCGGGTGATGGGCATCGTCAACGGCACGACCAACTTCATCCTCGACAAGATGGACTCGACGGGCGCCGGCTACCAGGAGGCCCTCGACGAGGCCACCGCCCTGGGGTACGCGGAGGCCGACCCGACCGCCGACGTCGAGGGCTTCGACGCCGCCGCCAAGGCCGCCATCCTCGCCGGGATCTCGTTCCACACGCGCGTGCGTCTCGACGACGTCTACCGCGAGGGCATGACCGAGGTGACGGCGGCCGACTTCGCCTCCGCGAAGGAGATGGGCTGCACCATCAAGCTGCTCGCCATCTGCGAGCGGGCCGCGGACGGGGCGTCCGTCACAGCGCGCGTGCATCCCGCGATGATCCCGCTGAACCATCCGCTGGCCTCCGTGCGCGGCGCCTACAACGCCGTGTTCGTCGAGTCCGACGCCGCGGGGCAGCTCATGTTCTACGGCCCCGGAGCGGGGGGTTCCCCGACGGCCTCGGCCGTGCTCGGCGACCTCGTCGCCGTCTGCCGCAACCGGATCGGCGGCGCGACCGGACCGGGTGAGTCCGCCTACGCCGCGCTGCCGGTGTCGCCGATGGGCGAGGTGGTCACGCGCTACCACATCAGCCTCGACGTGGCCGACAAACCGGGTGTTCTCGCCCAGGTCGCGACCGTCTTCGCCGAGCACGGAGTCTCGATCGATACGGTTCGCCAATCGGGGAAGGACGGCGAGGCGTCCCTCGTCGTCGTCACGCACCGTGCGTCCGACGCCGCCCTCACCGGGACCGTCGAGGCGTTGCGCAAGCTCGACACCGTGCGTGGTGTCGCCAGCATCATGCGGGTTGAAGGAGAGTAACCAGCAATGACCCACCAGTGGCGCGGAATCATCGAGGAGTACCGGGACCGGCTTCCGGTATCCGACAGCACGCAGGTCGTGACGCTCCGTGAGGGCGGCACGCCGCTCGTGCCCGCGCAGGTGCTCTCCGAGCGCACGGGCTGCGAGGTCCACCTCAAGGTGGAGGGTGCCAATCCGACCGGGTCCTTCAAGGACCGCGGTATGACCATGGCCATCACGCGGGCCAAGGAGGAGGGCGCGAAGGCCGTCATCTGCGCCTCCACGGGCAACACGTCGGCCTCCGCCGCCGCGTACGCCGTGCGGGCCGGGATGGTCTGCGCCGTGCTCGTGCCGCAGGGCAAGATCGCGCTCGGCAAGATGGGCCAGGCCCTCGTGCACGGCGCGAAGATCCTCCAGGTCGACGGCAACTTCGACGACTGCCTCACGCTCGCGCGCGGCCTGAGCGACAACTACCCCGTGGCGCTGGTCAATTCGGTCAACCCGGTACGTATCGAGGGCCAGAAGACCGCCTCGTTCGAGATCGTGGACATGCTGGGCGACGCGCCCGACATCCACGTCCTGCCGGTGGGCAACGCGGGCAACATCACGGCCTATTGGAAGGGCTACCAGGAGTACGCCGCCGACGGCGTCGCCTCCCGGACCCCCCGGATGTGGGGCTTCCAGGCCTCCGGCAGCGCCCCGATCGTGCGCGGCGAGGTCGTCAAGGACCCGTCGACCATCGCCACCGCCATCCGCATCGGCAACCCGGCCTCCTGGCAGTACGCGCTCGCCGCGCGGGACGAGTCGGGCGGCTTCATCGACGAGGTGACCGACCGTGAGATCCTGCGCGCCTACCGGCTGTTGGCCTCGCAGGAGGGTGTCTTCGTCGAGCCCGCGTCCGCCGCTTCCGTCGCCGGTCTGCTGAAGGCCGCCGAGCAGGGCAAGGTCGACCCGGGGCAGCGGATCGTGTGCACCGTCACGGGCAACGGTCTGAAGGACCCCGACTGGGCCGTCGCCGGTGCCCCGCAGCCGGTCACCGTACCCGTCGACTCGGCGGCCGCCGCGGAGCGCCTCGGTCTGGTCTGACGTGCGCCGACGCGCCGGGCGCCGGTGTAACGCGCGACACGGTCCGGCGTAAGACGGCGCTTGCCGGGGGAGGATCCCTACGAGGGGTGCACAGGGGGCTTACGACACGCATCGTGCGCCTCCCGTGCGCCCTGTGTCGCCACAGAACCTTCCTTCGATAGGCTGTACTGAACCCGCCCGCCGCATATGCCGCGGAGCCGCGCCGTCTCCGCGGCCCTCAGGGTTCTCGTACGCCATCGAATGTCCATCCCACGTCATTCGACCATCACGCAGCTCAAGGAGAGTCATCGAGCGATGGCCGGTCCAGCGTTCCGCGCCGCCGCCGTCCGGGTGCGCGTCCCCGCCACCAGCGCCAACCTCGGTCCGGGCTTCGACGCCCTCGGCCTCGCGCTGGGGTTGTACGACGACGTGGTCGTCCGGGTGGCCGACTCCGGGCTGCACATCGACATCGCGGGTGAGGGCAGCGAGACACTCCCGCGCGACGAGCGGCACCTTCTCGTACGTTCCCTGCGCACTGCCTTCGATCTGCTGGGCGGACAGCCGCGCGGCCTGGAAATCGTCTGCGCCAACCGCATTCCGCACGGCCGGGGCCTGGGCTCCTCCTCGGCCGCCATCTGTGCCGGCATCGTCGCCGCCCGCGCCGTGACCATAGGCGCGGAGGCCAAGCTCGACGACGCCGCGCTGCTGGAGCTCGCCACCGAGATCGAGGGTCACCCCGACAACGTCGCCGCGTGCCTGCTGGGCGGCTTCACGCTGTCCTGGATGGAGGGCGGCGCGGCCCGGGCGATCAGGATGGAGCCCGCCGATTCCATCGTTCCGGTGGTTTTCGTGCCCGGAAAGCCGGTACTCACCGAAACCGCGCGCGGCCTGCTCCCGCGCACCGTGCCGCACGTCGACGCGGCCACCAACGCGGGCCGGGCCGCCCTGCTCGTCGAGGCCATGACGCGGCGCCCCGAGCTGCTGCTGCCCGCCACCGAGGACCGCCTGCACCAGGAGTACCGCGCCCCGGCCATGCCCGAGAGCGCGGCGCTGGTGGAGCGGCTGCGCTCCGAGGGCGTCCCCGCTGTCATCTCCGGCGCCGGCCCGACGGTCATGGCGCTGGCCGACGCCGGCACCGCCGACAAGGTCGAGGCCCTGGCGGGCGCGGACTGGGCCGCCAACCGGCTGAGCCTCGATCCGCAGGGCGCGATCGTCCTGCCGCTCGCGACCTCCAGTGACATTTGAAAGCGCACGGTTGCCGGATTTCGAGAGGGGGAATGTTTGTTGGATCCGGTAGTGTTAACCTCAAGTCTGCACCCGACCCCACCACGGCGAGGTGCCTCGTGTCCCCGTCCGGGACAGACATTCTTCCGGGAGCCCCCCAAGCCGCACTGTGTTCCGTACGTCGGACCGTACGCCGTACAAGGACACTGAGCGGGGCGCAGGGCACGCTCCGGAACCGGTGCGACCACGCCGCGTGACACTGACACTGGGTGCCACGGCATACGGAAGCGCCATCACCAGATTCCTCCGCCGCTGAGGCGGACCACCGCCCCGGCACGGTTCACACCACACGGACCGAAGCCGGACAGCACAACCGGTCGCCGAGCCAGACAGGCCGACGTCCGCTCCAGGGAAGGACCCTTCGTGAGCGACACCACCGATCTGATGGGCGCACGTGTCGAGGAGACCGCTGCCGCGCCCGCCACGGACGCCTCCGCGCCTGCCACCGGTGCCGGCTCCCGGCGGCGCCGCGGTACCGGCCTCGAGGGCATGGTGCTGGCCGAGCTGCAACAGGTCGCATCCGGCCTCGGTATCAGGGGCACCGCGCGTATGCGCAAGAGCCAGCTGATCGAGGTCATCAAGGAGGCGCAGGCGTCCGGCGGCGCCGCCCCGGCGGCGAAGGCCGAGGCCCCCGCCGAGACCAAGCCGAAGCGCCGCGCCACCTCCCGGACCCGTACGGGGGACAACGCGGAGAAGGCGGAGAAGAAGGCGGACGCGAAGCAGGCCCCCGAGGCCCCCGCCGAGAAGGCCGACAAGGCCGACAAGGCCGTGGCCCAGCAGCAGATCGAGATTCCCGGCCAGCCGGCTGGGGGCCCCTCCCGCGATGGAGCAGCCGAGCGCGGGGGAGAAGACGCGCCCTCCGAGCGCCGCCGTCGCCGGGCCACCGCCGACGCCGGTTCCCCGGCCGGCGCTCCCGAGACGGTCGCGGCCGAGGCGAAGAACGAGTCCAAGGGCGACGCGCAGGCGCAGCAGCAGTCCCAGAACGACGCCAAGTCCGACGGGGGCGAGGGCGGCGAGGGCCGTCGTCGCGACCGCGGCCGTGACCGCGGCCGGGACCGCGACCGCCGGGGCAACAAGGGCGACGACCAGCAGGGCGGCCAGCGCGGCCAGCAGAACCAGCAGCAGGGCGGCGGCCGTCAGGACCGTGACCGCCAGCGGGCCGACGAGGACGGGGACGACTTCGAGGGCGGCCGGCGTGGCCGTCGCGGGCGTTACCGCGACCGCCGTGGCCGCCGTGGCCGTGACGACATCGCCTCCGAGCCGCAGATCGCCGAGGACGACGTCCTGATCCCCGTCGCGGGCATCCTGGACATCCTCGACAACTACGCCTTCATCCGGACCTCCGGCTACCTGCCGGGCCCGAACGACGTGTACGTCTCCCTCGCCCAGGTCCGCAAGAACGGCCTGCGCAAGGGTGACCACATCACCGGTGCCGTGCGTCAGCCCAAGGAAGGCGAGCGCCGCGAGAAGTTCAACGCGCTGGTGCGCCTGGACTCCGTCAACGGCATGGCGCCCGAACACGGCCGTGGCCGCCCGGAGTTCAACAAGCTCACGCCGCTGTACCCGCAGGACCGCCTCCGCCTGGAGACGGACCCGGGCGTCCTCACCACCCGCATCATCGACCTGGTCTCGCCCATCGGCAAGGGCCAGCGCGGTCTGATCGTGGCCCCGCCGAAGACCGGCAAGACCATGATCATGCAGGCGATCGCCAACGCGATCACGCACAACAACCCCGAGTGCCACCTGATGGTCGTCCTCGTCGACGAGCGTCCGGAAGAGGTCACCGACATGCAGCGGTCGGTCAAGGGCGAGGTCATCTCCTCGACCTTCGACCGCCCGGCCGAGGACCACACGACGGTCGCGGAGCTCGCCATCGAGCGCGCCAAGCGGCTGGTCGAGCTCGGTCACGACGTGGTCGTCCTGCTGGACTCCATCACGCGTCTGGGCCGTGCCTACAACCTGGCCGCCCCGGCCTCCGGCCGCATCCTGTCCGGTGGTGTCGACTCGACGGCGCTGTACCCGCCGAAGCGCTTCTTCGGTGCCGCGCGGAACATCGAGGACGGTGGCTCGCTCACCATCCTGGCGACGGCTCTCGTCGACACCGGCTCCCGCATGGACGAGGTGATCTTCGAGGAGTTCAAGGGCACCGGCAACGCCGAGCTCAAGCTCGACCGGAAGCTCGCCGACAAGCGGATCTTCCCGGCGGTGGACGTCGACGCGTCCGGTACGCGTAAGGAAGAGATCCTGCTCGCCAGCGACGAGTTGTCCATCGTCTGGAAGCTGCGCCGGGTGCTGCACGCCCTCGACCAGCAGCAGGCCGTCGAGCTGCTCCTCGACAAGATGAAGCAGACGAAGTCGAACGCCGAGTTCCTGATGCAGATCCAGAAGACCACTCCGACGCCGGGCAACGGCGACTGAGGTAAGCACTGCGTAAGAGGGCCGCTCCCGGAAACGGGGGCGGCCCTCAGTGCTGTTCCCGTGCGGGTAGGATCACGCTCTCTTCGAACATGTGATCCCGAGGGGGGACATTCGTGGGTAGAACCATGCCTGGGGGCGGTCGGCACAGACGCCGGATACGCATCGCCCTTCCCGTCGCCGCGGCCGGTGTGGCCGCCGCCGTGGCCGCCGCGCTGCTGACGACGTCCGCCGGCGCGGCCACCGCACTGCCGCAGCCGACGGTCAAGCCCGCCACCACCTCACCGTCGCTCGCCGAGCTGGAGAAGCGCGTCGCGGGCGCCATGGCCGGTGACGACGTCGCGGGCAAGACGAGCAAGACGTCGCTGAGCACGAGCACGAACACGAGCCCCTCCACCGTCGACCCGAAGATCATCGGCGGCAGCGAGACCACCATCACCTCGGCTCCGTGGATGGCGCAGCTCCACTACTACGACGACCGGGGCACGTCGACCACCAGCGACGACATCGGCTTCTTCTGCGGCGGCGCCGTCGTCGCGCCGACGAAGATCCTCACCGCCTCACACTGCGTCAAGGGCTACGACTGGCACGCCAACGGCGCCATCGTCACCGGCACCTCCCAGCTGCCCTCGGCCGACGGCACCGACCTGCACGGCGGCACCGTCACCGGCGTCTGGCGGCAGTGGAACCACCCGTCGTACAACGCGACGACCATCGACAACGACATCGCGGTGCTCACCCTGCCCGTCCCGGTCAAGGCCACCCCGATCCGCATGACGACGTCCGGCGACACCACGTCGTACAAAGCCGGCACCAGCGCCAAGGTCTACGGCTGGGGCCGCACCAGCTCCACCAGCGACGACATCTCCGAGACGCTGAAGACGGCCACGCTGCCCGTCCAGTCCGACACCACCTGCGCCGGGGCGTACGGCAGCGACTTCATCAAGGGCCACATGGTCTGCGCGGGCAATCCCGCCACCGGCAGCGACACCGGCACCACCACCGCCTGCAACGGCGACTCCGGCGGTCCCCTGGTCGTCAACAACCGGATCGTCGGGGTCGTCTCCTGGGGCGTGACGGACTGCGTCGCCAAGGGCGCCTACAGCGTCTTCAGCAAGGTGAGCACATACGTCGGCGCCGCCTACCCGCGCCTGGACGACACCAACATCAGCGGCGACCACAAGGCCGACCTGTGGGTGCGCAACGCCTCGACGAAGACGGGCTACTCCAAGGACTCCAAGGGGACGTCCTTCGCCGCCCGCGAGTCCTGGGGCAACTGGAACGGCTTCAACACCGTCCTGCAGACGGACTTCGACCGCGACGGCTACCAGGACCTGGTCTACCGGCGCAGCAGCGACGGCGACGTCTTCTGGACCCACTACGTGATCTCCACCGGCACCTGGTCCACCAAGCAGATCGCCGACAACTGGAAGACCCGCACCCGCATCATCACCCCCGGCGACGTCACCGGCGACTACCTGCCCGACCTGCTCTCGGTCGACTCGTCGGGCGTGATGTGGATCTACCCGGGCAAGGGCAACGGCACCTTCTCGCCGCGCGTCAAGGTGAGCTCGGGCTGGAACCAGTACAACTCCGTGCGCGGCCACGGCGACTTCACCGGGGACGGCAAGACCGACCTGATCGCCCGAAGCTCGTCGGGCAGCTACATGTACCTGTACAAGGGCACAGGCAAGGCCGGCTCGGGCGCCTTCTCGGCCCGGGTCAAGGTGCGCACCTGGAGCGGCTACAACGCCTTCGACGCCACCGGCGACATCACCGGCGACGGCAAGGCCGACTTCCTGGCCCGCACCCCCGGCGGGACGCTCTACCTGTACGCCGGCACCGGCAAGGCGACCAGCGAGATCTTCGCCACAAGGAAGTCCGTCGGTACCGATTTCAAGCAGTACGACATCTTCGGCTGAAATCGCAGGTGAGCGAGGTACCCCTCGCCGACACGAACACACACTGTGCCCACCGCCGCACGCGGTGGGCACAGTCCGTTGTGCAACCCTTTCCCGAGTTTCTCCGTCTGACCAGGCGGAGCGACGATGGTGCCAGGGGAAGTCCCCGACCGAGCACGCCTGGCACTGACCGCAGGGGGTAACCGACCGTAGACGAGCTGAGGAGCACATGTCTGCCGAGAGCACGCCGGGTCCGGGCATACCGGGCGATACCGGCACGACCGGGCCGCGCCACCGCGCCAAGGGCCGACGCCGCAAGCCCCGTAAGCGCCACAAGGGCCTGATGGTGACGGCCTGGACGGCCGCGGGCATCGTCGTCCTCGGCGGCGCCGGGGCGGGGTACGTGTACTTCACGCTCAACGGCAACCTCAAGAGCGTCGACATCGACCAGGCCCTCGGCACGAACCGGCCCAAGAAGGCCGACAACGGCTCGGAGAACATCCTCGTCCTCGGCTCCGACACCCGCGCCGGCGGCAACAAGAAGCTCGGCGGCGGCACGGACGACGGCAGCGCCCGCTCCGACACGGCGATGGTCGTGCACGTCTACAAGGGCCACAAGAAGGCCAGCGTGGTCTCCATCCCGCGAGACACCCTCATCGACCGGCCCGCGTGCAC
This sequence comes from Streptomyces sp. NPDC007991, assembly GCF_042958445.1. Taxonomy (NCBI): domain Bacteria; kingdom Bacillati; phylum Actinomycetota; class Actinomycetes; order Kitasatosporales; family Streptomycetaceae; genus Streptomyces; species Streptomyces sp. NPDC007991. The sequence goes on along the minus strand of NZ_JBIBJD010000012.1, from coordinate 98,919 downwards.
GGACACCAAGGGCAAGGAGTACCCCGCCGCGAACGGCGTGATGTTCAACTCCGCGTACTCCACCGGCGGGGCCGCCTGCGCCGTGAAGACCGTCGAGTCGATCACCGACCTGCGCATGGACCACTACCTGGAGGTCGACTTCGCCGGCTTCCAGAAGCTCATCGACGACCTCGGCGGCGTCGAGATCACCACGACCAAGAGCATCGACGACCCCGACAGCCACCTGAAGCTGAAGGCCGGCACCCACAGACTCGACGGCGAGCAGGCCCTCGGCCTGGTCCGCACCCGGCACGGCGTCGGCGACGGCTCCGACCTCGGCCGCATCCAGCTCCAGCAGGCATTCATCAAGGCCCTGGTCAACCAGGTCAAGGACGTCGGCGTCTTCACGAACCCGAAGAAGCTGCTCGACCTCGCGGAGACCGCGACCAAGACGGTGACGGCCGACTCCGACCTCGGCTCGGTCAACAAGCTCGCATCCTTCGCGGGCGGCCTCAAGGGCATCACCCCGTCCCACATGCACATGGTCACGATGCCGGTGGCCTACGACCCGGACGACCCCAACCGTGTCCTCCTCCAGAAGAAGAAGGCCGACGAGATCTGGAAGGCCCTGGAGAACGACAAGCCGATCCCGAAGTCGGCGACGTCCGGATCGGCCACAGGTGAAGCGAAGGGTGTCGTGAGCGCGCCCTGAGGGGCACGTCCCAGGGACGCGGGGCTGTATCGATATGCGGCTCCGCCGCGTGGACGCGAACGACCCCCGCCGGCCCGCGGGGAATAGATCACCGCAACCCCCGGTTTTGGGGGATGGCCCCAGTCCTGGCAGACTGGTACGTCGGCCCCGGTTCACGCTCCCGCACCCCGCGGCAGCGACCCGGCGCCCTCCCGAAACCTAGGAGACACCTTGAAGCGCGACATCCACCCCGCGTACGTCGAGACGCAGGTCAGCTGCACCTGCGGCGCGTCGTTCACCACCCGCAGCACCATCGAGTCCGGCGCGATCCGTGCCGACGTGTGCTCCGAGTGCCACCCGTTCTACACGGGCAAGCAGAAGATCCTCGACACCGGTGGCCGCGTGGCCCGCTTCGAGGCCCGCTTCGGCAAGGCCGCCGGCTCCAAGAAGTAGCGAGCCCCATTTCGCCGGTCCGCGGACGCGCCCCCTCACCGGGCGCTCCGGGACCGGCGTTTTTGGTCGCCCGCCCTTCACCCCCGTCCCTGCACAGGAGCCCAAGATGTTCGAGGCCGTCGAGGAACTCGTCGCCGAGCACGCCGACCTGGAGAAGAAGCTCGCCGACCCGTCGGTCCACAACGACCAGGCCAACGCGCGCAAGCTGAACAAGCGGTACGCCGAGCTCACTCCGATCGTCGCCACGTACCGCTCCTGGACGCAGACGGGCGACGACATCGAGACCGCGCGTGAATTCGCCGCCGACGACCCCGACTTCGTGGCCGAGGTCAAGGAGCTGGAGCAGCGGCGCGAGGAGCTGACCGAGAAGCTGCGCCTCCTCCTCGTCCCGCGCGATCCCAGCGACGACAAGGACGTCATCCTCGAGATCAAGGCGGGCGCGGGCGGCGACGAGTCGGCCCTGTTCGCCGGCGACCTGCTGCGGATGTACCTGCGCTACGCCGAGCGCGTCGGCTGGAAGACCGAGATCATCGACGCGACGGAGTCCGAGCTGGGCGGCTACAAGGACGTCCAGGTGGCCGTGAAGACCAAGGGCGGCCAGGGCGCGACGGAGCCCGGTCAGGGCGTGTGGGCCCGCCTGAAGTACGAGGGCGGCGTGCACCGCGTGCAGCGCGTCCCCGCCACCGAGTCCCAGGGCCGTATCCACACCTCCGCCGCCGGTGTGCTGGTCACGCCCGAGGCCGAGGAGGTGGACGTGGAGATCAATCCGAACGACCTCCGCATCGACGTCTACCGCTCCTCCGGGCCGGGCGGGCAGTCCGTCAACACCACCGACTCCGCCGTGCGCATCACGCACATCCCGACCGGAGTCGTCGCCTCCTGCCAGAACGAGAAGAGCCAGTTGCAGAACAAGGAGCAGGCACTGCGTATCCTGCGCTCCAGGCTGCTCGCCATGGCACAGGAGGAGGCGGAGAGGGAGGCCGCCGACGCCCGCCGCAGCCAGGTCCGCACCGTCGACCGCTCCGAGAAGATCCGTACGTACAACTACCCGGAGAACCGCCTCTCGGACCACCGCGTCGGCTTCAAGGCGTACAACCTGGACCAGGTCCTGGACGGCGACCTCGACGCGGTGATCCAGGCCTGTGTCGACGCGGACTCGGCCGCCAAGCTGGCCGCAGCGTAAGGACACGTAGGAGTACCGAGCACCGGAGGAGTTGCGTGCAGCAGTCATTTGGGGGGCGACCCCCAAGCCCCCGCAGCGTGCTGCTCGCGGAGGTGGCCCAGGCCACCCAGCGGCTCGCCGACGCCGGCGTGCCCTCGCCGCGCACCGACGCGGAGGAGCTCGCCGCGTTCGTGCACGGCGTCAAGCGCGGCGAGCTGCACTCCGTCAAGGACTCCGACTTCGACGCGCGCTACTGGGAGGTCATCGCCCGCCGCGAGGCCCGCGAACCGCTCCAGCACATCACCGGGCGCGCCTACTTCCGGTACCTGGAACTCCAGGTCGGCCCCGGGGTGTTCGTGCCCCGGCCCGAGACGGAGTCCGTGGTCGGCTGGGCCATAGACGCCGTACGGGCCATGGACGTCGTCGAGCCGTGCATCGTCGACCTGTGCACCGGCTCCGGCGCCATCGCGCTCGCCCTCGCCCAGGAGGTGCCGCGCTCGCGCGTGCACGCCGTGGAGCTGTCCGAGGACGCGCTGAAGTGGACCCGCAAGAACGTGGAGGGGTCCAGGGTCGAGCTGCGCCAGGGAGACGCCCTGACGGCCTTCCCGGACCTCGACGGCCAGGTCGACCTGGTCATCTCCAACCCGCCGTACATCCCGCTCACCGAGTGGGAGTACGTCGCCCCCGAGGCGCGCGACCACGACCCCGGCCTGGCCCTGTTCTCCGGCGAGGACGGCCTCGACCTCATCCGCGGCCTGGAGCGCACCGCCCACCGGCTGCTGCGCCCCGGCGGTGTCGTGGTCGTGGAGCACGCCGACACCCAGGGCGGCCAGGTGCCGTGGATCTTCGCCGAGGACCGGGGCTGGACCGACGCCGCCGATCACCCCGACCTGAACAACCGCCCGCGTTTCGCCACGGCCCGCAAGGCGCTGCCGTGAGCGCGCTTTCTTCGCAGTCTTCATCCCAGCAGCACGTGTACGAGGAGGCCAGCTAAAGATGGCACGGCGATACGACACCAACGACGCGACCGACCGTGTGACCGGTCTGCGTGAGGCAGCGTCCGCCGTCCGCCGTGGCGAGCTCGTGGTGCTGCCGACGGACACGGTGTACGGCATCGGCGCCGACGCGTTCTCCTCGGAGGCGGTCGCCGACCTGCTGGAGGCCAAGGGCCGGGGCCGCAACATGCCCACGCCCGTCCTCATCGGCTCCCCGAACACGCTGCACGGGCTCGTCACGGACTTCTCGGAGCTGGCCTGGGAGCTGGTCGACGCCTTCTGGCCGGGCGCGCTGACGCTCGTCGCCAAGCACCAGCCGTCCCTCCAGTGGGACCTGGGCGACACCCGGGGCACGGTCGCCGTGCGCATGCCGCTGCACCCCGTCGCCATCGAGCTGCTGACGGAGGTGGGCCCGATGGCCGTCTCCTCCGCCAACCTGACCGGTCACCCGGCGCCGGAGGACTGCGACGCCGCGCAGGAGATGCTCGGCGACTCCGTCTCCGTCTACCTCGACGGCGGCCCGACCCCCGGCAACGTCCCGTCGTCGATCGTCGACGTGACCCGGGAGGTGCCGCTGCTGCTGCGCGCCGGCGCGATCTCCGCGGACGAGCTGCGAAAGGTCGTACCCGACCTCGAGGTGGCGAATTGACGGCCCCTGGAGCGGGGCGTGGCATAGGCAACGGGGAAAGCGCGGCGGAGATCACGACGACGTTCGTGGGGCTACCGCGTGACAGCTTCCGCATCCTCCACGTCAGTACCGGCAACGTGTGCCGCTCGCCCATCACCGAGCGGCTGACCCGCCATTTCGTGCGGGAGCGGCTCGGGATCCTGGGCGGCGGGCTGATCGTGGAGAGCGCGGGCACCTGGGGTCACGAGGGCGCACCCATGGAGACCCACGCGGAGACCGTCCTCGCCGACTTCGGCGCGGACGCCTCCGGCTTCACCGGGCGCGAACTCCTCGACGAGCACGTGATCCGCGCCGACCTGGTGCTGACCGCCACCCGTGACCACCGGGCGCAGGTCATCTCCATGGGGCACTCGGCGGGCCTGCGGACCTTCACCCTCAAGGAGTTCACCCGCCTGGTGAAGGCCATCGACCCGGCGACCCTGCCGCCTCTGGAGGAGGGCGTGGTCACCCGCGCCCGTGCCCTGGTGCGTGCCGCGGCGGCTCTACGCGGGTGGCTGCTGGCCCCGAACGCCGAGGCGGACGAGGTGTACGACCCGTACGGGGCGCCCCTGACGTTCTTCCGGTCCATCGGGGACGAGATACACCAGGCACTCGATCCGGTGGTCACGGCCCTCACCGGCGTCCCCGCAAAGACGTAACGACCGCGCGCCCCCAGGGCCCCGGGCCTACATTGGACGTACGTCACCGTCGACGCCGCCCGGAGCCCACCATGACGGTCACTCCTGCCATCGAGGCCGACCTCCTGCGCCGCCAGGACCCCGAACTCGCCGACATCCTGCTCGGCGAGCGGGAGCGGCAGGCGACCACGCTCCAGCTGATCGCCGCCGAGAACTTCAGCTCGCCGGCCGTCCTGGCCGCCCTCGGCTCGCCGCTCGCCAACAAGTACGCCGAGGGCTACCCGGGCGCGCGGCACCACGGCGGCTGTGAGATCGCCGACGTCGCCGAACGCGTCGCCGTGGACCGGGCCAGGGCGCTGTTCGGCGCCGAACACGCCAACGTCCAGTCCCACTCCGGCTCTTCGGCCGTCCTGGCCGCCTACGCCGCCCTGCTGCGCCCCGGCGACACCGTCCTCGCCCTCGGCCTGCCGTACGGCGGCCATCTCACGCACGGGTCGCCCGCGAACTTCTCCGGCCGCTGGTTCGACTTCGTCGGCTACGGCGTGGAGGCCGAGTCCGGTCTGATGGACCACGACCAGGTGCGCACCCTGGCGCGCACGCGCCGGCCCAAGGCGATCGTGTGCGGCTCGATCGCCTACCCCCGGCACATCGACTACGCGTTCTTCCGCGAGGTCGCCGACGAGGTGGGCGCTTACCTCGTCGCGGACGCCGCGCATCCCATCGGGCTGGTCGCCGGGGGAGCGGCGCCGAACCCGGTGCCGTACGCGGACATCGTCTGTGCGACGACCCACAAGGTGCTGCGGGGCCCGCGCGGCGGCATGATCCTGTGCCGGGCGGAGCTGGCCGAGCGGGTCGACCGGGCCGTGTTCCCTTTCACACAGGGCGGTGCGCAGATGCACACCATCGCGGCCAAGGCGGTCGCGTTCGGGGAGGCGGCAACCCCGGCGTTCGCCGTGTACGCCCATCAGGTAGTCGCCAATGCGAGGGTGCTCGCGGCCCGCCTGGCCGCCGAGGGCCTGGTCGTCACCACGGGCGGCACGGACACCCATCTGATCACCGCCGACCCGGCGCCGCTCGGCGTCGACGGCCGCACCGCCCGGGGCCGTCTCGCCGCGGCCGGCCTGGTCCTGGACTGCTGCGCGCTGCCGCACGGCGACGCCCGGGGCCTGAGGCTGGGCACGGCCGCCGTCACCACGCAGGGCATGGGCGAGGCGGAGATGGCGCGGATCGCCAAGCTGCTCGCGGGGGTGCTCAGGGGCGTGACGGAGACCGCGAGGGCCCGTGAAGAAGTGCGGGAGCTGGCCGGTGGATTTCCGCCGTATCCGGCGTGAGACGGGGTAAGCGCACCAGGGTGCACAGCTACTCGTGCAACCATCGTCGCTACCCGGAAGTCCCCACACATATGCGCGCATCGCTAGGGTGTGGGGCTGTGATGGCCAGCGAGACCTGTGGGGAAGCCCGTGCGTGAATACCTGCTGACGCTCTGCGTCACGGCCGCGGTGACGTATCTGCTGACAGGGCCGGTACGGAAGTTCGCGATCGTGGCCGGAGCGATGCCGGAGATCCGGGCACGTGACGTGCACCGGGAACCCACTCCGCGCCTCGGCGGGATCGCGATGTTCTTCGGCCTGTGCGCGGGCCTGCTGGTCGCCGACCACCTGACCAACCTCAACCAGCTCTTCCAGGCCTCGAACGAACCACGGGCACTGCTGTCCGGGGCGGCCCTGATCTGGCTGATCGGGGTACTGGACGACAAGTTCGAGATCGACGCGCTGATCAAGCTGGGCGGCCAGATGATCGCCGCGGGCGTGATGGTCGTGCAGGGTCTGACGATCCTGTGGCTGCCGATCCCGGGCATCGGCTCCGTCGCGCTCACCCAGTGGCAGGGCACCCTGCTGACGGTGGCGCTGGTCGTCATCACGATCAACGCGGTCAACTTCGTCGACGGCCTGGACGGTCTCGCGGCCGGCATGGTCTGCATCGCGGCCACCGCGTTCTTCCTGTACGCCTACCGGATCTGGTACTCGTACGGCGTCGAGGCCGCCGCCCCCGCCACGCTCTTCTCGGCGATCCTGATGGGCATGTGCCTGGGCTTCCTGCCGCACAACATGCACCCGGCGCGGATCTTCATGGGCGACTCGGGGTCGATGCTGATCGGCCTGGTCCTGGCCGCGGGCGCGATCTCCGTCACGGGACAGGTCGACCCGGACGCGCTCAACCTGTACGTCGGGTCGGAGAAGGAGGCCGTGCACCAGACGGTCCCCGTCTACATCCCGCTGCTGCTGCCGCTGACGATCATCGCGGTGCCGGCCGCCGACCTGATCCTGGCCATCGTGCGCCGCACCTGGCGCGGCCAGTCGCCGTTCGCCGCCGACCGCGGCCATCTGCACCACCGCCTGCTGGAGATCGGCCACTCGCACAGCCGGGCCGTGCTGATCATGTACTTCTGGTCGGCGCTGATCGCCTTCGGCGCGCTCGCCTACTCGGTCAACTCGGCGTCCATGTGGATCGTGCTCGGCGTCGTGTTCCTCAGCGCGATCGGCCTGGCGCTGCTCCTGCTGCCGCGCTTCACGCCGCGCGCCCCGCGCTGGATGGAGCGGTTCGTGCCGCCGCGCTACCGGCGCCGCGGCGTCCCGGCCCTCGCGCCCGAGGCGTCGACGCCGGCGTCCGCCGCCGAGCAGGCGGCCCCGGTCGCGCCCGGGGACCGGGCCCCAGTGGTCTCAGGAGTCAACGGAGCCACGGCCCTTGGCGCCCGCTCGCGCCTGGCGGACCGGCGCAAGGCCGGGACAAGGTAAGAACCGGGGTTAGGTAAGAATCTGACTAGAGCATTGCCAAGTCGTGGGGTTGCGATGGGGGTGCGAAGCGCCCCAATACCAGACAAGTCGGCGCCGTTCCTGCACAGACGCGCGGCTTCACTCTCATGTGTGACAGCCCGCACACCTTCAGGTAAAGACTGCATCAAATAGTTTGTGATACGGTTCACGAGAACCTCCCGGATAGAGCCGAAGGACCGCAGTGCGACGGTCCATTGGTGTGAGGTCTCCACTCAGCCCGGGACTACGCTCGTCCATGACGACACCCCTGCCCCCTGCGAAAGCGGAGTTGCCGCCATGCCGTCCAATGACGCCCGGAACCTTCTGCAGTGCGCTGTGCCCACAGCGGCTGCCGGTGTGGTCGCCGTCGCCGTCAGCGGCGTGGTGGCCGGAGGCAAGGGAGCCCTCGGAGCCGCCGTCGGCACGGCGCTGGCCATTCTCTTCATGGGGATCGGTCTTTACGTCCTGCAGCGCACGGCAAAAACGCTCCCGCAGTTGTTCCAGGCCATGGGGCTGATGCTCTACACGGCCCAGTTGCTGCTGCTCCTGATTTTCGTCGCCCTCTTCAAGGACACCTCATTCTTCAACGCGAGGACGTTCGCCGCAGGGCTCGTCGTCGCGACCGTCGTGTGGATGGCTGCGCAGGCTCGTGCGCATATGAAGGCCAAGATCTTCTACATCGACCCGGCCTCCGAGAAGAGTGAGACGCCCGAGAAGACCGGGTCCCCGTCGTGACGAGTAGGGGCGCGATAAAGACCACTGGGAACTCCTGCTATCGTCCGGTGCCAACTGCGGCATCGCGGGCGCGGGCATCTGAGCTGACGCCTGCTCGAACGCGAGGCTCGATGCCCCTCAGCCGCCCCCACATCCGTAACACCAGTCCGGTGCCGACCCGCGGCTGCGCGCCGCGCCGACACAACGAGGTTGCCGTACCCATGCGTCACGCCGAAGGAGCCCGCGGTGAGTGCTGACCAGACCCAGCTCGCCTTTGACTGGAGCTGTCGGATCATGTCCGACAACGGGTGTGGTTTTCCGGCTCCGGGCCTGCACTCGTTCCTCTTCAAGCCGCTCGCCACGGTCGGGGGGTTCGAGTTCAACAAGGTGATGCTCCTTGCCATCATCACCACCATTCTCATCATCGGCTTCTTCTACGCGGCCTTCGGCAAGGCCAAGGTGGTGCCGGGCAAGCTGCAGATGGTCGGTGAAGCCGGATACGACTTCGTCCGCCGCGGCATCGTCTACGAGACCCTCGGAAAGAAGGAGGGCGAGAAGTACGTCCCCCTGATGGTCTCGCTGTTCTTCTTCATCTGGATCATGAACATCTGGTCCGTGGTCCCGCTGGCGCAGTTCCCGGTGTCGTCGATCATCGCGTTCCCCGCGGTCCTGGCCGCCGTCGTCTATGTGACCTGGGTCTCGCTGACCTTCAAGCGGCACGGATTCGTCGGGTTCTTCAAGAACATCACCGGCTACGACAAGACGCTCGGCCCGGTGCTGCCGCTCGTGATGGTCATCGAGTTCTTCTCGAACCTGCTCGTCCGGCCGTTCACGCACGCGGTGCGACTGTTCGCCAACATGTTCGCCGGCCACCTGATGCTGGTCATGTTCACCGTCGCCTCCTGGTACCTGCTGAACAGCTGGATGATCCCGGCGGCCGGAGTCTCCTTCGTGATGACCATCGCCATGATCGGCTTCGAGCTTTTCGTGCAGGCCGTCCAGGCGTACGTCTTCGTACTCCTCGCCTGCACCTACATCCAGGGCGCTCTCGCCGAGCACCACTGAGCCCCTCCGCCCCCGCAAGTCCCAAGAACGTCCGGTGGCCAACCCCCGCCGGTCCGTGAAAGAGAAGGAAGATTCAGCATGGCTGCCACTGAGACCCTCGCCGCTGTCTCCGGTTCGCTCGGCTCCATCGGCTACGGCCTCTCCGCCATCGGCCCCGGCATCGGCGTCGGCATCATCTTCGGTAACGGCACCCAGGCCCTCGCCCGCCAGCCCGAGGCCGCCGGCCTGATCCGTGCCAACCAGATCCTGGGCTTCGCCTTCTGTGAGGCGCTCGCCCTCATCGGCATCGTTATGCCGTTCGTGTTCGGTCAGTAATTTCCTGCTCACCGACACGTTTCGACGAAAGGCACTGATGTGATCGCCAACCTGGTGCAGCTGGCGGCCGAGGAAGAGCAGAACCCGCTCGTTCCTCCGGGCCCCGAGCTGCTCGTCGGCACCATCGCCTTCGCCATCGTGTTCTTCTTCTTCTGGAAGAAGCTGCTTCCGAACATCAACAAGGTTCTGGAGGAGCGCCGCGCGGCGATCGAAGGCGGTATCGAAGAGGCCGAGACCATGAAGGTCGAGGCCCAGAGCGTCCTTGAGCAGTACAAGGCACAGCTCGCCGAGGCCCGGCACGAGGCCGCGCGTCTGCGCCAGGAGGCGCAGGAGCAGGGTGCCGCGCTCATCGCCGAGATGCGGGCCGAGGGCCAGCGTCAGCGCGAGGAGATCGTCGCCGCGGGTCACGCCCAGATCGAGGCCGACCGCAAGGCCGCGTCGTCCGCGCTCCGCCAGGACGTCGGCAAGCTCGCCACCGACCTGGCCGGCAAGCTCGTCGGCGAGTCCCTCGAGGACCACGCCCGCCAGAGCCGCGTGATCGACCGGTTCCTCGACGACCTCGAGGAGAAGGCCGAGGCCGGCCGATGAACGGAGCGAGCCGCGAGGCCCTGGCAGCCGCACGAGAGCGTCTCGACGCGCTGACGGACTCCACGTCCGTGGACGCCGGCGCGCTCGCCGACGAACTGGCCGCCGTCACCGCGCTGCTCGACCGCGAGGTGTCGCTGCGTCGGGTCCTCACCGACCCGGCGCAGGCCGGCGAGGCCAAGGCCGAACTGGCCCAGCGCCTCCTCGGCACCCAGGTCAGCGGCCCGGCCGCCGACCTGGTCGCCGGAATGGTGCGCTCCCGCTGGTCGCAGTCGCGCGACCTGGTGGACGCCCTGGAGGAACTGGCCGCCACCGCCGACCTCACCGCCGCGCAGAAGGCGGGCAAGCTCGACGACGTCGAGGACGAGCTGTTCCGGTTCGGCCGGATCGTCTCCGGCAGCACCGAGCTGCGCGCCGCGCTGACCGACCGCAAGGCCACCACCTCGGCCAAGAGCGAGCTGCTGCGCGGCCTGCTCGGCGGCCGGGCGCAGGCGGCCACGGAGCGTCTGGTGACGCGCCTTGTGACCGCGCCGCGGGGACGTAGCCTGGAGTCGGGACTGGAGTCCCTGTCCAAGCTCGCCGCCGAGCGCCGGAACCGCATGGTGGCCATCGTCACCTCGGCGGTGCCGCTGAGCGACCCGCAGAAGCAGCGCCTGGGCGCCGCCCTCGCGAAGCTCTACGGCCGCAAGATGCACCTCAACCTGGACGTGGACCCCGAGGTCCTCGGCGGAATCCGGGTGCAGGTCGGCGACGAGGTCATCAACGGCTCCCTCGCGGACCGCATCGAGGACGCCAGCCGCCGGCTCGCGGGCTGAGCAGCAACTCAATAGGCACAACGTACTTACGACGGCCCTGGTTGGGCCGTGCAGAAGAATCCTGGGGGTCGCCCCCAGACCCCCAAAGTGAAACTTCGGGCCCAACAAGGAGAGCAGGGAACCCAGATGGCGGAGCTCACGATCCGGCCGGAGGAGATCCGGGACGCGCTGGAGAACTTCGTCCAGGCGTACAAGCCGGACGCGGCCTCGCGCGAGGAGGTCGGTACGGTCACCTTCGCCGGCGACGGCATCGCGAAGGTCGAGGGTCTGCCCTCGGTCATGGCCAACGAGCTGCTGAAGTTCGAGGACGGCAGCCTCGGTCTCGCCCTCAACCTCGAGGAGCGCGAGATCGGCTGCGTGGTCCTCGGCGAGTTCAGCGGCATCGAGGAGGGACAGCCGGTCAGCCGTACCGGCGAGGTCCTGTCCGTCGCGGTCGGCGAGGGCTACCTCGGCCGCGTGGTGGACCCCCTCGGCAACCCGATCGACGGCCTCGGCGAGATCGAGACCGACAGCCGTCGCGCCCTGGAGCTGCAGGCTCCGGGCGTCATGGTCCGCAAGTCGGTGCACGAGCCGATGGAGACGGGCTACAAGGCCGTCGACACCATGACCCCGATCGGCCGCGGCCAGCGTCAGCTGATCATCGGCGACCGCCAGACCGGCAAGACCGCCCTGGCCGTCGACACGATCATCAACCAGCGCGACAACTGGCGCTCGGGCGACCCGAACAAGCAGGTCCGCTGCATCTACGTCGCCATCGGCCAGAAGGGCTCCACGATCGCCGGCGTGCGCGGCGCTCTGGAGGAGGCCGGCGCGCTGGAGTACACGACCATCGTCGCCGCCCCGGCGTCCGACCCGGCCGGCTTCAAGTACCTGGCGCCGTACACCGGTTCGGCCATCGGCCAGCACTGGATGTACCAGGGCAAGCACGTCCTGATCATCTTCGACGACCTGTCGAAGCAGGCCGACGCCTACCGCGCCGTGTCGCTGCTGCTGCGCCGCCCGCCGGGCCGTGAGGCCTACCCGGGTGACGTCTTCTACCTGCACTCCCGTCTGCTGGAGCGCTGCGCCAAGCTCTCCGACGAGATGGGTGCCGGCTCGATGACCGGTCTGCCGATCGTCGAGACCAAGGCCAACGACGTCTCGGCGTTCATCCCGACCAACGTCATCTCCATCACCGACGGCCAGTGCTTCCTGGAGTCGGACCTGTTCAACGCCGGTCAGCGTCCCGCGCTGAACGTCGGTATCTCGGTCTCCCGAGTCGGTGGTTCCGCCCAGCACAGGGCGATCCGCCAGGTCTCCGGCCGACTGCGTGTGGACCTCGCCCAGTTCCGTGAGCTGGAGGCGTTCGCCGCCTTCGGTTCCGACCTGGACGCCGCGTCCAAGGCGCAGCTGGAGCGTGGTCAGCGCATGGTCGAGCTGCTGAAGCAGCCGCAGTACCAGCCGATGGCCACCGAGGACCAGGTCGTCTCCATCTGGGCCGGCACCACCGGCAAGATGGACGAGGTTCCGGTCGCCGACATCCGCCGCTTCGAGAAGGAGCTGCTGGAGTACCTGCACCGCAAGGAGCAGGGTCTGCTGACCTCCATCCGCGAGGGCGGGAAGATGTCGGACGACACCCTCCAGGCCATGGCCGACGCCATCGCGGAGTTCAAGAAGCAGTTCGAGACCTCCGACGGCAAGCTGCTCGGCGAGGACACCCCGGCTGCCGGTAAGTGACGACGGAAGGGACCTGACTCATGGGAGCCCAGCTCCGGGTCTACAAGCGTCGCATCCGATCCGTCTCCGCGACCAAGAAGATCACGAAGGCGATGGAGATGATCGCCGCCTCGCGCGTCGTCAAGGCGCAGCGCAAGGTGGCGGCGTCCACGCCGTACGCGACCGAGCTCACCCGGGCGGTCACGGCGGTCGCCACCGGATCGAACACCAAGCACCCGCTGACGACGGAGCCGGAGAACTCGACCCGTGCCGCGGTCCTGCTCCTCACGAGCGACCGCGGTCTGGCCGGCGCCTTCAACTCCAACGCCATCAAGGCCGCGGAGAGGCTCACGGCGAAGCTCGAAGGTGAGGGCAAGGAGGTCGACAGCTACATCGTCGGCCGCCGTGGTGTCGCCCACTACAACTTCCGCGAGCGCAAGATCGTGGAGTCGTTCACGGGCTTCACCGACGACCCGTCGTACGCGGACGCCAAGAAGGTCGCGGCCCCGCTGATCGAGGCCATCGAGACGGAGACGGCCGAGGGCGGCGTGGACGAGCTCCACATCGTCTACACCGAGTTCGTGTCGATGATGACGCAGACGGCGATCGACGCGCGGCTGCTGCCGCTCAGCCTCGACGAGGTGGCGGCGGAGGCCAAGCCCACGGGCGAGATCCTGCCGCTGTTCGACTTCGAGCCCTCGGCGGAGGACGTCCTGGACGCCCTGCTGCCGCGCTATGTGGAGAGCCGGATCTACAACGCGCTGCTCCAGTCGGCCGCCTCCAAGCACGCCGCCACGCGGCGCGCGATGAAGTCGGCCACCGACAACGCCGGAGAGCTCATCGAGACGCTCACCCGGCTTGCCAACCAGGCCCGCCAGGCCGAAATCACCCAGGAAATCAGCGAGATCGTCGGTGGCGCCAGTGCCCTGGCCGACGCGACCGCGGGGAGTGACCGATAAATGACCACCACTGTTGAGACCGCGACGGCTACGGGCCGCGTCGCCCGGGTCATCGGCCCGGTCGTCGACGTGGAGTTCCCCGTCGACGCGATGCCCGAGATCTACAACGCCCTGCACGTCGAGGTCGCCGACCCGGCGCTCGCGGGCGAGAAGAAGACGCTGACCCTGGAGGTCGCCCAGCACCTGGGTGACGGCCTGGTCCGCGCGATCTCCATGCAGCCCACCGACGGCCTGGTCCGCCAGGCTCCCGTCGTCGACACCGGTGCGGGCATCTCCGTCCCGGTCGGCGACTTCACCAAGGGCAAGGTGTTCAACACCCTCGGTGAGGTGCTGAACAGCGACGAGACCTACGAGGGCGAGCGCTGGTCCATCCACCGCAAGGCCCCCGCGTTCGACCAGCTCGAGTCGAAGACCGAGATGTTCGAGACGGGCCTGAAGGTCGTCGACCTCCTCACCCCGTACGTCAAGGGCGGCAAGATCGGTCTGTTCGGTGGTGCCGGTGTCGGCAAGACCGTGCTGATCCAGGAAATGATCATGCGTGTCGCCAACCTCCACGAGGGCGTCTCCGTCTTCGCGGGCGTCGGCGAGCGCACCCGTGAGGGCAACGACCTCATCGCGGAGATGGAAGAGTCCGGCGTTCTGGACAAGACCGCCCTGGTCTTCGGTCAGATGGACGAGCCCCCGGGCACCCGTCTGCGCGTGGCCCTGGCCGGCCTGACGATGGCGGAGTACTTCCGTGACGTCCAGAAGCAGGACGTGCTGTTCTTCATCGACAACATCTTCCGCTTCACCCAGGCCGGTTCCGAGGTGTCGACCCTGCTCGGCCGTATGCCCTCCGCGGTGGGCTACCAGCCGAACCTGGCCGACGAGATGGGTGTCCTCCAGGAGCGCATCACCTCGACCCGTGGTCACTCGATCACCTCGATGCAGGCGATCTACGTCCCCGCGGACGACCTGACCGACCCGGCCCCGGCCACCACCTTCGCCCACCTCGACGCGACGACGGTGCTCTCCCGTCCGATCTCCGAGAAGGGCATCTACCCGGCCGTGGACCCGCTGGACTCCACGTCCCGGATCCTCGACCCGCGGTACATCTCGGCGGACCACTACAACGCCGCGATGCGCGTGAAGAACATCCTGCAGAAGTACAAGGACCTGCAGGACATCATCGCGATCCTCGGTATCGACGAGCTCGGCGAGGAGGACAAGCTCGTCGTCCACCGTGCCCGTCGCGTGGAGCGCTTCCTGTCCCAGAACACCCACGCCGCCAAGCAGTTCACCGGCGTGGACGGTTCGGACGTGCCGCTGGACGAGTCGATCGCCGCGTTCAACGCGATCTGCGACGGCGAGTACGACCACTTCCCGGAGCAGGCGTTCTTCATGTGCGGTGGTCTCGAGGACCTGAAGAAGAACGCGAAGGAGCTGGGCGTCTCCTGAGCCTCGCGCTCGACGTGAGCCTCGTGCTCATACCGGAGGGGGCGGGCGCGTCCCGCCCCCTCTGTCACGCCTACTAGACTTGTAACCAACACCCGGCACTCCCGCCGGGTGGTGACCCGAGGAGCCACCCTTGGCTGCTGAGCTGCACGTCGCGCTGGTCGCGGCCGACCGTGAGGTCTGGTCCGGCCAGGCCACCCTGGTGGTCGCGCGCACCACGTCCGGCGACATCGGCGTCATGCCCGGTCACCAGCCGCTGCTCGGTGTGCTGGAGTCGGGCCCGGTGACCATCCGTACGAGTGATGGCGGGACGGTCGTCGCCGCGGTCCACGGCGGTTTCATCTCGTTCGCGGACGACAAGCTCTCGCTGCTGGCCGAAATCGCGGAGCTGTCGGACGAGATCGATGTCCGGCGCGCGGAGCAGGAGCTGGAGCGTGCGAAGGCGGAGGACGACGCGGAGGCCCAGCGCCGCGCGGACGTCCGTCTGCGTACGGCCACGGCGGCGCGCTGACTCAAGCCCGTCGTGTGATGACGTCACTCAGCCGCGGCTGGGTACCGGAGAGATCCGGACCCAGCCGCGGCTGAGGCGGATGTGGGTGTTTTTTACGTTCCGTTACCTAGGAGACGAGGAGGTCGGTGTCGATGGTCCTCGCTCTGACTGTGTGCGGAATTGTCGTGGCCCTCGTGGTGGTGGGACTGTTCGTCTTCGGTCTGCGCCGCCGGCTCATCCAGCGCTCGGGCGGCACCTTCGATGCCAGCCTGCGCTGGGACACCCCGGAGCAGGGCGACACCAACGGCAAGGGCTGGGCGTACGGGGTGGCCCGCTACAACGGCGACCGCGTCGAGTGGTTCCGGGTCTTCTCCTACTCGCCGCGCCCCCGCCGGATCCTGGAGCGTTCCGCGATCGAGGTGGCCGGCCGCCGGGTCCCGCAGGGGGAGGAGGAGCTGGCGCTGCTGTCCGACCATGTGATTCTGGCCTGTCTGCACCGGGGCACGCGGCTGGAGCTGGCCATGAGCGAGGACGCGCTGACCGGTTTCCTCGCGTGGCTTGAGGCAGCCCCGCCCGGTCAGCGCGTCAATGTGGCCTAGTCGGCGGGTTATGAAAGCCCGTTGTCGATCGCGGTCACGAGTTCGCCGTTGCCTGTGTCGCCGCTGAACTCCCAGAAGAACGCGCCGCCCAGGCCCTGGTTCCTGGCCCAGGTCATCTTCCCGGCGATGGTCGACGGGGTGTCGTACGACCACCAGTTGCTGCCGCAGTAGGCGTACGCGGTGCCCGCGATCGTGCCGGTCGCCGGGCAGGAGTTCTTGAGGACCTTGTAGTCCTCGATGCCGGCCTCGTACGTGCCGGGTGCCGGGCCCGTCGCCGTGCCGCCGGGGGCGGACTGGGTGACGCCGGTCCAGCCGCGGCCGTAGAAGCCGATGCCGAGCAGGAGTTTGGCGGACGGGACGCCTTTCGCCTTCAGCTTGGCGATGGCGTCGGCCGAGTTGAAGCCGGCCTGCGGGATGCCGGGGTACGAGGTGAGCGGGGAGTGCGGGGCGGTCGGGCCGTCCTTGTCGAACGCGCCGAAGTAGTCGTGCGTCATGACGTTGTACCAGTCGAGGTACTGCGCGGCGCCGCCGTAGTCGGCCGCGTCGATCTTGCCGCCGGAGGAGCCGTCGGCGGTGATGGCCGCGGTGACCAGGTAGTCGGGGCCGAACTCCGTGCGCAGGGCGGACATCAGGTTCCTGAAGGCCGCCGGGCCCGAGGTGTCACAGGTCAGACCGCAGGCGTTGGGGTACTCCCAGTCGATGTCGATGCCGTCGAAGACGTCGGCCCAGCGCGGGTCCTCCACGACGGCCTTGCAGGACTTGGCGAACGCGGCGGGGTTCTGCGCGGCCTGGCCGAAGCCGCCCGAGTAGGTCCAGCCGCCGAACGAGTACAGCACCTTGATGTGCGGGTACTTGGCCTTGAGCTGGCGCAGTTGATTGAAGTTGCCGCGCAGCGGCTGGTCCCAGGTGTCGGCGGTGCCGCTGACGGACTGGTCGGCGGTGTAGGCCTTGTCGTAGGCGGCGTAGGTGTCGTCGACCGTGCACTGGCCGTTCTTGACGTTGCCGAAGGCGTAGTTGATGTGCGTGATCTTCGACGCCGAGCCCGAGGTCACCAGGTTCTTGACGTGGTAGTTGCGGCCGTAGACGCCCCACTCGGTGAAGTAGCCGAGCTTGACCTTGTCGCCCTTGGGCGGCTCGGTCGTGCCGCCGGTGGTGCGCACCGCGCGGGCGCCGCTGACCGGGCCGGTCTGGCCGGCGGTGTCGCGGGCCTGGACGGAGTAGGAGTAGTCGGTGCCCTGGGTCAGGCCCGTGTCGGTGTACGACGTGCCCGTCACGGTGGCGACCTTCGTGCCGTCGCGCAGGACGTCGTAGTTCTTGACGCCCTTGTCGTCGGTCGCGGCGGACCAGGACAGTTTCACCGAGGTGTCGGTGATGTCGGAGGCGGTCGGCGTGCCGGGGGCACTGGGTGCGCTGTCGCCGGGTTCCGTGGTGCCGCCGTCGCAACTGCCGCCGTTCAGCTTGCAGTTCGCGGGGGAGCCGGAGCCGGTGCCGTTGAAACCGAAGGAGACGGAGGCGCCGGGGGCGAGGGTGCCGTTCCAGGACTTGTTCTTCGCGGTCCAGTGGGTGCCCGAGGAGGTGACGTCGGCGTCCCAGGCGGAGGTGACGGACGTGCCGGAGGGGAAGTCCCACTCGACGGTCCAGGAGCTGAGGGCCGTGGTTCCGGTGTTCTTCACCGTCCACTTGCCTTCGAAGCCGGAGCCCCAGTCCTGCGTCTTGGTGTAGCTCGCGGTGGCGGATGCCGCGGCCTGGGCCGGGCTCGCGAGGCCGACGAGACCGGCCAGCGGGAGCAACAGGGTCGCGAACCCTGCCGCGGCTCTGTGTCTGAAGCGCATGCTGCGCCTCCTCGATGGAGTGGTGGGGGGCGTGACTGAGCCTGACGCCCACTCATGGTGCGGTGAGAATAGAAAGGTCTGGACCACCGGTCAATAGGTCTGTACCATCGCGACCTGGAGCGATCTGCGACCCGGTCAGATCCCCAACTCCTGTGCGAGCACCGCCGCTTGCACCCGGCTGCGCAGCTCCAGCTTCCCCAGCAGGCGGCTGACATGCGTCTTCACGGTCGCCTCGGCCAGGTCGAGCCGCTCGGCGATCCCCGCGTTGGACAGGCCCTCGCCGAGGCAGGACAGCACCTCTCGCTCGCGCCGGGTCAGCCGGTCGAGGACGGCCGGGTCGGCCGCCGGTTCACGGGCCGGCTTCGCCGCGAACTCGGCGATCAGCCGCCGGGTGACCGCCGGGGCGATCAGCCCCTCCCCGCGCGCCACCGTCCGTACGGCCTCCAGCAGGTCCTTCGCCTCGGTGTTCTTCAGCAGGAAGCCGGAGGCGCCCGCCCGCAGCGCCCCGAAGACGTACTCGTCGAGGTCGAAGGTGGTCAGCACCAGCACGTCCGCGAGCCGCTGCGCCACCACCTGCCGGGTCGCCGACACCCCGTCCAGCCGCGGCATCTGAACGTCCATCAGCACCAGGTCCGGCCGCAGCTCACGGGCCAGGGCCACCGCCTGCTCGCCGTCCGCCGCCTCGCCGACCACCTCGATGTCGGGCGCGCTGCGCAGGATGAGGACCAGGCCGGCGCGGACGGCCGACTGGTCCTCGGCGACCAGGACGCGGATCATTCGGGTTCTCCTTCGACGGTGTCGTGGACGGGCAGGGTGGCACGAACCGCCCAGATCTTGCCGTCCGGCGAGTCCTCCGGGCCGGCCTCGAACGTGCCGTCCAGCAGCGCGGCGCGTTCCCGCATACCGACCAGGCCGGCGCCCGAGCCGGGGGCGCCCGGTCCGTCCCGGTCGCCGTACGGGCTGGTCACCGCGACCGTCAGCAGGCCGTCGGGCTGGGCGAGGGACACCGCGACCCGGCCGGGCCCGGCGTGCTTGAGGGCGTTGGTGAGGGACTCCTGGACGATGCGGTAGGCGGCGAGTTCGACGGGCGCGGGGACCGTGTCGTGAGCGGCGTCGAGTGTGACGTCGAGGCCGTTGGTGCGGGCGCTCTCGACCAGCGCGCCGAGTCCGTCGAGCGTGGGGGCGGCGACCGGGGCGACGTCGCCCGCGGAGTCCCGCAGGATCCCGATGAGCCGCCGCATCTCCGCGAGTCCCGCCACGCTGTTCTCACGGATGACGGTCAGGGCCTCCTGGGAGGTCTTCGGGTCGTCCAGGGAGAGCGCGGCCGTGGAGTGGATGGCGATCGCGGACAGGTGGTTGGCGACCATGTCGTGCAGTTCGCGGGCCATCCGGGCGCGTTCGGCGGTCACCGCCTGGGAGCGGTCCATCTCGGCGAGCAGCGCGGTCTGCTCGGCGCGCAGCCGGGCCGCCTCGGCGGCGTCGCGGTGGTTGCGGACGATCAGACCGGTGGCGGCGGGCCCGAACGCCACCACGCCGGTGACCACGCCGATCAGCAGGGCCTCGGGCTCGCGCCACAACGCGTACGGCACCACGGTCCCGGCCACCGACAGCAGCCCGGTGATCCTGGGGATGCGGTGGGCCGAGGCGGGCGGGCCGTACAGCACGGCCGCGTACATGAGGTCGGTGTACATCAGGATCGTGACCAGGTTGCCCTGCGTGACGACGTCCAGGACGATCGCGGCCGTGCCGGTCAGCAGGGCGGTGCGCGGAGCGGTGCGGCGCAGCAGCTCGCAGCCGGCCATGACCAGCAGGGGCACCAGGACCGGCCAGCGCCCGGGCAGGAGCACGTACACCTCGGTGCTCGGACGGGTGGCCAGGCCGAGCCCCCACAGCAGCAGCCCGCCGAGCAGACTGCCCAGCGCGACGTACACGTCGAAGCGGCGGGGGCGGGCGAGTCGTACGGCCATGGCACCATCCAACACGGCCGCCGGGCCCGGCGCGTGGTCCCCGCGAAGGGTCCCCGACTGCATCTTTCGATGTACCGCGGGTTCGTCAGTCGCGACGACGATGACGGCCGCGCCGGACGGGAGCCTGGAAGGGTGACGGAGAGGAGCGCATCGTGATCGTCGCCTTGATCGCCGCCTGTGAGATCGGCTTCTGGGTGCTGCTGGCGGCCGGACTGGCCTTCCGCTACCTGCTGCGCATGCGGCGTACGGGGCTGGCCCTGCTGCTGTGCGAGCCGCTGCTGGAGGTCGTCCTGCTGGTCGCCACCGCGCTGGACCTGAAGAACGGCGCCGAGCCGAACTGGACGCACGGGCTGGCCGCGCTGTACATCGGCTACACCGTCGGGCACGGCCACCGCACCGTGCGGTGGCTCGACGGCCACGCGGCCCACCGCCTCGGCGGAGCCCCGCCGCCACCGAAGCCCCCGCGCTACGGCATGGCCCGGGCGCGTCACGAGGGCAGGATCTGGATCGGCACGCTGATCGGCGCCGCCGTCGCGACCGCGCTGCTCCAACTGGCCATCTGGTACGTGGACGACCCGAGCCGTGTCACGTCCCTGGAGAGCTGGCGCTTCGTGGCCTGGCGCACGGCGGGCATCCACGGCCTGATCGCGCTCAGTTACTGGATCTGGCCGCGGAAGGCGCCGGCGGGGGAGTCCGGGATGACGCTGGAGAAGGAGAGGGTGCAGCGATGAGCAAGGCGCGCGGGAACCTGGTGGAAGGTGCCGTCACCTTCGTGATCGGCCTCGGGTTGTGGCTGTTCACCGGCGACGTGGAGGTCCCCGTCGTCACCCTCACGAAGGTCGGCGTCGTGATGATGTGCGTCGGCGGCGTGCTGGTCGCCGCCGGGCTGTGGCAGGGGGCGCGGCGCCGGGCCTGAGGGTCAGCGCTCCCCGCCCGGTACCCACAGCACGTCTCCGACCTCCCTGTTCGCCGTCCTCGCGAGGATGAACAGGAGGTCGGAGAGGCGGTTGAGGTAGGTGGCGGTCAGGGGGTTCATGACCTCGCCGTGGACCTCCAGGGCCGCCCAGGTCGAGCGCTCCGCCCGGCGGACCACCGTGCAGGCCTGGTGGAGCAGGGCCGCGCCCGGGGTGCCGCCGGGGAGGATGAAGGAGCGGAGCTTCTCCAGGCCCTCCAGGAAGCGGTCGCAGTCCGCCTCCAGCTTGTCGACGTAAGGCTGCTCGACCCGCAGGGGCGGGAACTCCGGGTTCTCCACCACCGGCGTCGACAGGTCCGCGCCCACGTCGAACAGGTCGTTCTGCACGCGGGTGAGGACCTTGACGATCTCCCCGTCCAGGCCGCCCAGCGCGATCGCCGTGCCGATCGCCGCGTTCGCCTCGTTGGCGTCGGCGTACGCGGCGATCCTCAGGTCGGTCTTGGCGACCCGGCTCATGTCGCCGAGGGCGGTGGTGCCCTGGTCGCCGGTCCTGGTGTAGATGCGCGTCAGATTGACCATATGGCCAGCGTAGTCAGGCTCCGGCCGTTCGGAACACGCGCGTGCCCACTGTCACGGACAGGGCCGTGAAACCGACGGCCACCAGCACGCCGTACAGCATGTGCGCCGTGGTGTAGGAGCCGACGAAGGCGTCCCGGACGGCGTCGACCAGATAGCGGAACGGCATCAGGTGCGACAGCGCGTCCAGCCAGGCCGGGCCCAGGCTCATCGGGAGCATCAGCCCGGACAGCAGCATCGACGGCATGGTCAGCGCGTTGATCGCCGGGCCGAAGCTCTGCGGGGTGTGCAGCTTCATGGCCAGCGCG
This sequence comes from Streptomyces sp. NPDC007991, assembly GCF_042958445.1. NCBI lineage: Bacteria > Bacillati > Actinomycetota > Actinomycetes > Kitasatosporales > Streptomycetaceae > Streptomyces > Streptomyces sp. NPDC007991. The sequence continues at coordinate 77,254 of NZ_JBIBJD010000012.1, read as the reverse complement.
TACGACAGCGAGGCCAGTGAGAGCGAGAGCAGGGCGACGAAGGCGAACCCGATCAGGACGCCGGGCAGCGGGGCTCGCAGGCCCATCGCCACCGCCGCCAGCACCAGCAGCACGGCCTGGAAGACGAACACCGTGGCGTCCCTGAGCACCCTGCCGAGCAGCAGGGCCAGTCGGCTGACGGGGGTGACGCGCAGGCGCTCGACCACCCCGTGGCCCTTCTCGATGATGATCGAGAAGCCCGCGAACGACGCCCCGAACAGGCCCAGTTGCAGCAGCAGGCCGGGCACGAGCAACTGCCAGGAGCTGCCCTGCCCGCCGAGCGGCAGATCCGTCAGCAGGGGACCGAAGAACACCAGGTACAGCAGCGGCATCAGCACGCCGAAGAGCAGCGCGAAGCGGGAGCGCAGGGACTGGCGGAGATAACGCCCGTAGACGAGCGCGGTGTCGTGCAACAGCATCAGGAGTCCTCTGGGTCCTAGACGGCGACGGGAGTCTGCTCGGCCGGCCCGGCACTGCGGCCGGTGATGGCGAGGAAGGTGTCCTGGAGCGAGGCGTCGATCGAGCCGCCGTAGCGGAGCTTCAGCGCGCTCGGGGTGCCCTCGGCGGCGACCACCCCCTGATCGACGACGACCAGCCGGTCGGAGAGGGCGTCGGCCTCGTCGAGGTAGTGCGTGGTCAGGAAGACGGTCGTGCCGTGCTCGTCGCGCAGCCGGCGCACCAGGTCCCACAGGTCGGCCCGGCTGCCCGGGTCGAGACCGGTCGTCGGCTCGTCGAGGAACAGCACCTTCGGGTGGTGGGTGAGCGCCATCGCGATGTCCAGGCGGCGCCGCTGCCCGCCGGAGAGCGCCGCGCACGTGCGGTCGAGGAACTCGGTGAGGCCCAGGTCGCGGGCGAGTTCCTCGGCGCGCTCGGCGGCCCGGGCCTTTGTCAGCCGGTACAGGCGTCCCTGGGTGACCAGCTCCTCGCGCACGCTGATCTGCGGGTCGACCCCGCCGGACTGCGCCACGTACCCGCAGGCCCGCCGCACGCCGGCCGGGTCGGTCGCCAGGTCGCAGCCCGCGACGGTGGCGGCGCCTCCGGTCGGTTCCAGCAGGGTCGTCAGCATCCGCAGCGTGGTCGTCTTGCCGGCCCCGTTCGGGCCGAGGAAGCCGAGGATCTCGCCCTCGCGGACGGTCAGGTCGATGCCGCGCACGGCGTCCACGGGGCCGCGCTTGGTCCGGAAGGTACGGGCCAGCCCGGCCGTACTGATGATTGCCATGCCGACAGAAAAACAGAGTCTCTTAAATTTTGCAATGGCTCCAAGTTTTCATCGTGCCCACGGAAGCTAGGATGCGGGCATGGCAGAGGGGCTCAGGGAGCGGAAGAAGCGCGAGACCAGGCAGCGCATCTCGGACATCGCCACCGGGCTGTTCCTGGAGCACGGGTTCGTGACCGTGACGATCGCGGACGTGGCGGAGGCGGCCGACGTCTCCGTGAACACCGTCTACAACTACTTCCCGGCCAAGGAGGACCTCTTCTTCGACCGCTCCCAGGGGGTCGTCGACCGGCTCTCCCGCTGGGTGCGCGGCCGGGACGCGGGGGAGTCTGCCGCCCGGGCGGTGCTGCGCGAACTGCGCGCCGAGATCGAGGCCGTCTCACCGCGGATGGGCCTCATCGAGGGCTACGACCGTTTCATGCGCTGCATCGAGGAGGCGCCGCCGCTGCGCTCCCGGCTGTGGAGCATCCAGCAGGAGCTCCAGGACAACCTGGAGGCGACCCTCCGCGAGGAGGCGGATTCCGGGGAGGGCGACCCGCTGCCGGGCCTGATCGCCGGTCAGATCTGCTGGATCCACGGCACCGTCTTCGTCGCCATCGGCCGCGAGATGACCAAGGGGCGCAACCCGGACGAAGTGTCCCGGGAGATGCTCGTCCTCCTCGACGACATCGAGGAGCTGTTGAGCGAGAAGGTGCTCAACTACGCCGTCCGTGGCGCGGGATGACCCCTGCTGGTGTGATGTCCGTCATGTGAGACGTGACGCGCGTTACTTACTGGTCACACAGGCCCTCACGAGCGCTAGTGTCCGCCCGAGAGGCAGACATAAGCAGCGCGTCAGGGGAGTCGCACAGTGGCACGGAAGCTCGCCGTCATCGGAGCCGGCCTCATGGGATCCGGCATCGCCCAGGTCTCCGCACAGGCGGGCTGGGACGTGGTCCTGCGTGACGTCACCGACGAGGCGCTGAAGCGGGGCACCGACGGCATCAAGGCCTCGTACGACAAGTTCGTCGCCAAGGGCAAGCTGGAGGCGCACGACGCCGACGCCGCCCTCGCCCGGATCACCGCGACCACCGACCTGGACGCCGTGGCCGACGCGGACGTCGTCGTCGAGGCCGTCTTCGAGAAGCTCGAAGTCAAGCACGAGATCTTCCGCGCGCTCGACAAGCTCGTGAAGGACGAGGCGATCCTCGCGTCCAACACCTCCGCCATCCCGATCACCAAGATCGCGGCCGCGACGGAGCGCCCCGAGCGGGTCGTCGGCACGCACTTCTTCTCGCCCGTGCCGATGATGCAGCTGTGCGAGCTGGTCCGCGGCTACAAGACCAATGACGAAACCCTCGCCAAGGCCCGGGAGTTCGCCGAGTCGGTCGGCAAGACCTGCATCGTCGTCAACCGCGACGTCGCCGGCTTCGTGACGACCCGTCTCATCTGCGCCCTGGTCGTCGAGGCCGCCAAGCTGCACGAGTCGGGCGTCGCGAGCGCCGAGGACATCGACCTCGCCTGCAAGCTGGGCTTCGGCCACGCCATGGGCCCGCTGGCGACGGCGGACCTGACGGGCGTCGACATCCTGCTGCACGCCACGAGCAACATCTACACCGAGTCCCAGGACGAGAAGTTCGCGGCTCCCGAGTCGATGCGCCGGATGGTTGACGCCGGTGACATCGGACGCAAGAGCGGGCAGGGCTTCTACAAGCACTGAAACCGCACATGCCCCGGGAGCATCACACCCCCGGGTGAATTCGGTATCGGTTCGCTTACAGGAAGCAACCTCTGCCCCCCTCACGCAGTCAGAGGTTGCATCACCGGCATCAGAACGCGGAGCACGAGACGCACGCACGGGGAGCACATATGCACATCAGGGGCGACCACGCCGAGCTGGTCGTCGGGGGCCGCCTCGACGTCCGGAGCGCGGCGGACGCCCGTACGGTCCTGCACTCGGCCGTCGACGACGGAGTCGGCGACCTGGTGCTGGACCTGTCCGAACTGGACTCCTGGGACGCCACCGGACTCGGTGTGATCATGGGAGCTCACCGGCGGGCCGGCCGCTGCGGCCGGCGCCTGGTCCTGCGCGGCGTGCCGCCGCAGATGCAGCGCCTGCTGGTGGCCACCCGCCTGCACCGGATCCTGGCGATCGAGGGGGGCATCGGGGTGGAGTCATTGCCTCGCGTGTGACAATTCTGTGCGGGTGTGAACCGGGCGACCGGGGAGACCCGGACGGACATCGCCGAATGTGACGCGCGCAATCCTCACGAGACCGTGACGTCTCGGACGGCGCGGTACCCCGGACTGTCGTAGATACTGTGCGAAGGTTTAGGGTTCGGCTGCCCGCTGCCTTGACACCCTATCTGCGGGCCCGGACCAGAAGCGACAGCGCGGTGTGCAGCAAGGCCGGGAGGGGCTTTTCAGAGCACACACACGCTTTTGGGGGGCTTTGACCTATGGACCCGAACACCCGGGGACCCGAGGAGTACGGCCACGACGGCGACAACGAGCCGCCGCGTCAGCGCCCGCCCAGGGAACCCCTCACACCCGACTTCAGTCAGCACGCGCCCGCGCTCGCCCGCACGGTGCAGCTCGTCTCCGGCGACTTCCTGCTGACCGTCAACCCCGTCGACGGCAGCGAGATAGAGGTCTGCCCGCCCGCCGAACGCCCCGCCCGGCCGGTGAAGCTCACGGCGGCGGAGCGCGCCGAGGCCGAGCGCGCGGCCCGGCCGCCCGTCCCGCCCGGCCCCGCGCAGCCCAGCCTGCCGCTGCTGGCCCGCCAGGACGAACGCGAGCGACTGGTGCGCCTGCTCGCCCGCGGCCGCTCGGTCCGTCTGACCGGCCCCGCCGGCTGCGGCCGCACCCGCCTCCTCGACCTCGTCGGCGAGGACTGCTCCGACCTCGCCCCCGACGGCGTCGTCCGCCTGAACGGCCTCGGCCGCACCTCCGGCGACCTGCTCCACGACCTCTTCTACGCGGTCTACAACGCCCCCCTGCACCGCCCGGAACGGGATGAACTGCTCACCTATGTCCGGGAGATCGGCGCGGTCGTCGTCGTCGACGACCTGGAGTTCGGCGGCGCCGCGCTCGACGAGCTGCTGGAGGCCACCCCCGAGTGCGCCTTCCTGCTCGGCGCCACGCCGGACGTGCCGGCGCCCTCCGCCGACGCCGCCGTCGATGAGGTCATCCTCGGCGGCCTGGAGCGCGCTGCCGGGCTCGACCTGCTGGAACACGCCGTCGGCCGGCCCCTCACCGACGAGGAGTCCAACTGGGCGGGCGACCTCTGGTTCGAGTCCGAGGGCCTGCCGCTGCGCTTCGTGCAGGCCGGCGCCCTGCTGCGGCAGCGCGACCGGCTGCGCGCCGGGACCAGCGCCGTCGACGAGTTCGGCGTCTTCGAGGACGCGCCCCCGGCCGACGCCGCCGACGCCTGCGACCCCGCCGACGGCGACGACATGCCCCTGCCCTCGCTGGGTGAGGCCGCCGCGGCCGCGCCGCTGCTCGCCTCCCGGCTGAGCGCCTCCGCGCGCGCCACCCTGCGCTTCGCCGTCGCCCTCGGCGGTGAGGTCCCGCACCAGGCGCATCTGCCCGCGCTGGTCGGTGACACCCATGCGGACGCCGCGCTCGGCGAACTGGCCTCCTGCGGCCTGGTTTCCCCGGTCGGCTCCCGCTACCGGCTCGCCGCCGGTGTCCTGACCCAGCTGGAGGCCGCCGGATACGCCGACGAGACCGAGGCCGGCGCCCGCAGCGCCGCCCAGCACTACTCCTGGTGGGCCGGGCACCCCTCGGTCACCCCGGAGCGCGTGTGCGCGGAGGCCGACGCCCTCCTCGCCGCCCTGGCCGTGCTCGGGCCGCTCACCAGCCCGCCCGCCGAGGGTGAGGAGAGCCCGGCCCTGCACCTGGCGCGCACCGCCGCGCCCGCGTTCGCCGCCGGACTGCACTGGAGCGCCTGGGAAAGCGCCCTGTACGCCGGCGCCGAGGCCGCCCGGCTCGCCGGCGATGTCGCCGAACGGGCCTACTTCCACCACGAACTCGGCATCCTCGCCCTGTGCGGCGGACAGCTCGACCGGGCCCAGGCCGAACTGGAGGCCTCGATCGGCCTGCGCGGCTCCCTCTCCGACAAGCGCGGCACCGTCGCCGGCCGTCGTGCCCTCGCCCTGGTCGCCGACCGCTCGGGCACGCCCATCGGGCTCGGGCCGACCGCGGGGGAGGAGGTGCCCGACGCCCGGTACGAGGAGTCGGCGTCCCCGGCCGGTGGCGTGCCGGCGGCCTTCCCGACCCTCCAGCAGCCGCCCTCGCCGGAGCTGGTCACCCGCCAGGGCCCGCCTGCGTCCTCACGCAAGGCGCGGGGCGGCCTCAAGGGCCTGGCCCGGCGCAACCTCGTGGCCTCCGGCGCCGGTGCCCTGCTCGTCGCCGTGCTCGGCACGGTGGTCACCCTCGGCGCCACATCCGACAAGGAGGCGAACCCGCCGTCCGACCAGGTCGGCGTCAACCCCTCGGCCAGCCAGGGCGCAGACGACGGCGGTCTGGGCGCCGACCGCCCGGCGAACGACTCCAACGGCGACCCGGGCGCTGCGACGAGCCGCCCCACCGACCCGGGGCCGGACGGCACACCGGGCACCCCGGACGATCCGACGCCGACGGGCGGTCCCAGCGGGTCCCCGAGCCCCAGCGACTCCGGATCGACGCCGAGGCCGCCGACGACCTCCAAGCCGCCGGCCACGTCCCAGCCGCCGACGACGTCCAAGCCTCCTACGACGTCGAAGCCGCCGTCGACGTCCAAGCCGCCGTCGACCTCCAAGCCGCCCACGTCCCAGTCGCCGACCTCGCAGCCGCCGACGTCCGAGCCGCCGACCACGCAGCCGTCCACCTCCGACACGGCCAGCGGCCCGGCGTCGAGCGCCCCCGCGAGCACCACGGCGAGCGCGCCGCAGAGCGGCCCCGACCCGGTGATGTGACAGCCGTACAGACAGCGGGGCCGGGTCCGTTCCTGGGACCCGGCCCTGTTCGTCGTGTACGTACGGTGTCTCAGAACAGCCGCAGCTTGTCGTCCTCGATGCCCCGCAGCGCGTCGTAGTCGAGGACCTGGCAGCCGATGCCGCGGTCGGTCGCGAGCACGCGGGCCTGGGGCTTGATCTCCTGCGCGGCGAAGATGCCGCGGACCGGGGCGAGATGGGGATCGCGGTTCAGCAGCTCCAGATAGCGCGTCAGCTGCTCCACGCCGTCGATCTCACCGCGCCGCTTGATCTCCACCGCGACGGTCTTGCCGTCGGCGTCCCGGCACAGGATGTCGACCGGCCCGATGGCCGTCGGGTACTCGCGGCGGATGAGGGTGTAGCCGTCGCCGAGTGTCTCGATGCGGTCGGCGAGCAGCTCCTGGAGGTGCGCTTCCACGCCGTCCTTGATCAGGCCCGGATCGACGCCCAGTTCGTGCGAGGAGTCGTGGAGGACTTCCTCCATCGTGATGATGAGCTTCTCGCCCGCCTTGTTGACGACGGTCCAGACGCCCTCATCCTCGCCGGTGCCCTCCTTCAGCGTGCAGGGCGGCGACATCCAGTTCAGGGGCTTGTAGGCCCGGTCGTCGGCGTGGATCGAGACGCTGCCGTCCGCCTTCACCAGGATCAGGCGCGGGGCCGAGGGAAGGTGGGCGGTGAGCCGCCCGGCGTAGTCCACGGAGCAGCGGGCAATGACGAGACGCATGGTCGGCAACGCTACTCGACGGGCAGGTGTCGACGCGATTCGCCCTGGAAAACGCGTGTTCGGTGTTGGCCGATTGTGTGCAGGGTGTGGTCATTCAGAGTGCCTCATCTGTGCATTCTCCTGGTGTGGTCACCGTCGGTTGCTTACGGTGTGAACGGGAGGTCGCGATGTGTGTACGCAGCGTGTCCGGTATCGCGAACTCCCTCATCTGTCCGGCAACCCCTGCCCGTCGGGCGGGGGTGCGAGAGGAGAACTCATGTCGCTCGACGTCTCACCGGCCCTACTCGAACAGGCCGAGCGAGGCGAGGTCGACGAAGCGGAATTCGTCGACTGCGTCCGGACCTCCCTGCCCTATGCGTGGGAGATGATCAGCTCCCTGGTGGCCCAGCTGAAGGTGGACGGCGGTGCGTTCGCCGACAACCAGACGCCTCCGCCGGACGAGCAGGCACGCGGTCAGTTGCTGCGTGCGCTTGCGAGTGACGCGATACGCGGCGCGCTGCAGCGGCACTTCGGTGTGCGACTGGCCTTCCAGAACTGCCACCGGGTGGCCGTGTTCCCGCTTGACTCCTCGGTCGACGAGACGCTGGGCCGCTTCACGTCGGTCCGCAGCCAGGTGCTCAACCAGTCACCCGAGTTCCGGGACTGCTGACGCGGCGCCGTTCGCTTGCCGCTCCGTACGCGGGAGGTGCAGTTCTGCACCGGAGCGGCAAGCCCCAGGAACCCACCGCGTCGTCAGGCGAGTTGGGGGAGCACCTCGGCCCCCAGCCGCCGTACGTTCTCCTCCGTCGCCGCCAGGTCCCCGGAGCCCTCGACGAGCAGGGCGAAGCGGGAGATGCCGGTCCGCTCGCGGGTCGCCGCCAGCCGGTCGGCGCACAGCCGCGGGGTGCCCACCGGGTGCAGCCCGCAGAGCAGTTCGGTGTACGCCAGCGGGTCGCGCATCCGGCGCGTGCGCCCGTCGACCGTGACATGTGCCTCCAGGCCCTGCTTCAGCCAGCCCGGCATCGCCTTCAGCAGGGTCTGTGCCGCGTCGACCCGCCGGTCCGCGATCTGGCAGACGCCCGCCGACACATGGGACGCGCGGCGGATTTCCTCCGCCGGCCGGCCGCACGCCCGCGCGTGCTGCCGCCACAGGGCTACCATCTCGGCCTTCTCCTCGTCCCCCACATGCATACCGAGCAGCATCGACAGACCGTGCTCGGCCGCCAGGCGCACACTCGCCGGGGACGTGCACGCGACGACGAGCTCGGGCCCCTCGGCCTCGGTCAGGGCCTCCGACGGCCGGGGCACGACCGGGACTTCACGGAAGCGGAAGCGCTCCCCGTCGGCCGCCACCGACGCGTCGCGCAGCCAGCGCACCAGGACGTCCAGGGACTCCGGGAACCCCTTCTCGTACGCCTCCAGGCCCGCGCCGAACACCTCCAGGTCGACCCACGGGCCGCCACGCCCGACGCCGAGAGTGAAACGGCCGTCGCTCGTGTGGTGCAGCAGCGCGGCCTGTTCGCCGAGGGTCACGGGGTGGGTGGTGGGCAGCACGCTGACCGCCGTACCGACCCGGATGCGGCGGGTGCGGCCGAGCAGCAGGGCGGCCAGGGTGACGGCCGACGGGCACGTGCCGTACGGCACGAAGTGGTGCTCGGCCAGCCAGACCGTGTCGAGCCCGGCCTCCTCGGCGACCTCGGCCGAGCGGACCGCGCGGTGCAGCGCCTCTCCCTCGCCCTGACCGGGGAACTGGGCCGCCAACACGAAACTTCCAACGCGCATTGCTTTCCTGCTTCCTTGGCTCCGACACGGAGCTCCCCCACAGGGCATAACCGTCTGACACGTGCCGAGGACACGGCCGGGCGGGGTAATTTGCGGATTGTCTGCAGAATGGGCCGTTCCGCGGGAGCCCGGGGAGACCTTGGCGGGGGCCCGCCTCGCCCGGGCAACTTGCGACGATCGGTGGCGTACGTGTACCCCCCTCCGCGCCGCGTAGGCTGGACACACCCCGTGTCCTGTATAGCCCCGAGAGGTGTCCCGTGTCCCCGCGTCGCAACCGACCCAAGGGCGCCGCTTCGTCCGGCCGGAGCGCCGAGGACGACCGCCCCGGCCGCTACGGCGGCTGGCAGTCCTCGGAGAACTGGCAGGGCGAGAGCTGGAGCGTGCGGCATGTGGCCGGCGCGAGCGCGCAGGGCAAGTCGTACCGCTGCCCCGGCTGCGACCAGTTGATCCCGGACGGGGTGCCGCACGTGGTGGCCTGGTCCGAGCACACGGGCGTCGACGACCGCCGGCACTGGCACAAGGCCTGCTGGAACGCGCGGGACCGCCGCACCCCGGGGGTGCGGCGGTCCCGTAACGCGCCCAGGTTCTGACGGGACTCAGACGTCCCGCTTCTCCAGCAGGGCGAAGGCGGCGGCGAACGCGACGGCCGTCGCGCCGAGGATGATCCACAGCGGGTCCCAGCCGGACGGGCCGGACTCGCTGAGGGATGCGGAGTAGAAGACGCTGAGCTGGTTCGGGATCGAGTACTCGAGCAGGGCGTCGCGGACGGCCGACAGCGACTCCGAGAACATGAACAGCGCGATCACCAGCGGGGCGAGCACAGTGCCGATCATGATGGTGATGGCGCCCGCCGAGTGCCGGATGATCGAGCCGACGGCGAGCGAGAGCAGGCCCAACAGAGCGATGTAGGCCGACATGCCGACCGTGGCCTTCAGCCACTCCCCGCCGGAGGGGGACCTGACGCCGTCGCCCTCCAGCATGGCCACGTGCAGGAAGGCGACGAGGGACGCGGACACCAGCGTCACCACGAACGCGACCAGGAAGAACACGATGCCCTTCGCCGCGAGCACCCGGCCCCGGCTCGGGCACGCGACCATCGTGGTGCGCACCATGCCCGTGCCGTACTCCGAGGCCGTGGTCAGCACGCCCAGCGTGATGACGCACATGCTGCCGAGCAGCAGCCCGAAGAAGCCCAGGCCGAGCGGGCTCTCGCCGGACAGCGCCGGGTCGGAGTTCGCCACCACCACGCCGGTCAGCGTGCCGATGCCGATGACGAGCAGGACGAACACGCCGAGCGTCCACATCGTGGAGCGCACGGACCTGATCTTCGTCCACTCGGAGGCGATGGCGTGCCCGAGGTGAGTCCGCACGACCGGGATCGGCGAGGTGTAACCGGAGTACGAAGAACCGGACGCCGCATCCCAGGCGGGCGCGGCCGGCGGCATCGGAGGCTGGGGGCTGCTCATCGGAGGTCCTCGGGCTTGGTCAGGTCGGAGGTCGGGGCGGGCGCCGGCGCGGTGTACGCGGCGGGTGCCCGCGGGGTCGGCCGGGCTGCCTGCTGCACGGGTGCCGACCGGTCGGCCGACGGCCCGGGTGCGTCTGCCCGGAGCGCGGGCCGGGCGGAGGCCGGGAGCGCTGCGGGGCTGCTCATCGGGCGTCCTCGGGCTTGGTCAGGTGAGGGGCCGGGGCGGAGGGCGACGGCGCGGGCGCCGGGGCCGCGGGGCCGCCCTGTGGGGCCCGGCCTGTCGCCTGCGCGGGCCCGGTGCCTGCCTGCGGCGCCTGCGCGGCGGGCATGGCCGGGGCTTGGGGCCGGCCGGCGGGTGCGGGCCGCGCGGGCGGCTGCGGTGGCTGACCCGTCGGCTGGGCGTACGGGTTGGGGGTTTGCGGGCCGGAGGCGGCAGGGGTGGCCGAAGCGGGGGCTCCCGGGGTGCCGGGCGCGCCGTACGGGGCGCCCTGCGGCGGCATCGTGTGCTGGGGCGGCGGCGGGGCGTACCAGTCGGGCTGACCCTGGCCGGGGACCGGCATCGGGGGCTGTGCCCCGGGCGGCAGCGGCTGCTGGAGGCCTTCCTTCTGGTCGATGGTCGAGCGGTAGTCGACGGCGCCCTGCGTCATCCGCATGTACGCCTCCTCCAGCGAGGCCTGGTGCGGCGACAGTTCCCACAGCCGGACGCCGTGGTCGTGCGCGATGTCGCTGATGCGGGGGAGCGGCAGCCCTGTCACGCGCAGCGCGCCGTCCTGCTCGGGCAGCACGTGCCCGCCCGACTCGGTGAGCGCGGCCGACAGCTTCTCGCGCTGCTGCGGCTCGGTGTCCGGCGTACGGACCCGGGCGAAGTCGGCGGAGTTCGCGGAGATGAAGGCCGTCACGCTCATGTCGGCCAGGAGCTGCCCGCGCCCGATGACGATGAGATGGTCGGCGGTCAGCGCCATCTCGCTCATCAGATGGGAGGAGACGAAGACCGTACGGCCCTCCGCCGCCAGCGCCTTCATCAGGTTGCGCACCCACAGGATGCCCTCGGGGTCGAGGCCGTTGACCGGCTCGTCGAACAGCAGCACCTGAGGGTCGCCGAGCAGCGCGGCGGCGATGCCCAGCCGCTGTCCCATCCCGAGGGAGAAGCCCTTGGACCGCTTCTTCGCCACGTCCTGGAGGCCGACGACGCCGAGTACCTCGTCCACCCGCCGGGCCGGGATGCCCGACAGCTGGGCCAGGCACAGCAGGTGGTTGCGGGCGGCCCGGCCCCCGTGCACGGCCTTGGCGTCCAGCAGGGCACCGACCTGACGGGGGGCGTTGGGCAGCTTGCGGTACGGATAGCCGCCGATCGTCACGTGCCCGGCCGTCGGGTTGTCCAGGCCGAGGATCATCCGCATCGTCGTCGACTTGCCTGAGCCGTTCGGTCCGAGGAAGCCCGTGACGGCCCCCGGCCGCACCTGGAAGGAAAGGTTGTACACGGCGGTCTTGTCGCCGTAGCGCTTCGTCAGGCCGACTGCTTCGATCATGCTCCGCACCCATCGCAAGGTTCAGGACAGCGGGGCACACGCCCCCGTAAGGGTTAGGAGGATATCGAGGCGCTGACGGTTCCGCCCAAATGAAAGTAAAGGGGAGAGCGCGACGCGCCCCGGCAGCCCCCGGGGCGCGCTCCCTAGGCGTCGCGCTTCTTCAGCAGCACGTACCCGCCGGCCAGCGCCGCGAGCACCCACAACCCCATGATCCCGAGGCCGCCCCACGGCCCGTACGGGACGCCGTCGTCGACGGGCGTGACCACCTGCATGATCCGGCTGCCGGCCTGGTCGGGCAGGAACCGGCCGACCTTCTTCGTCGCGTCGACGTTGCCCAGGATGTTGGAGATCAGGAAGAAGAACGGCATCAGGATGCCCAGGGACAGCATCGGCGAGCGCAGCATCGCGGCGACGCCCATGGAGAACATCGCGATCAGGGCCATGTAGAGGCCCCCGCCGAACACCGCCCGCAGCACCCCCGGGTCGCCGATCTCCGCCCGGTGCTCGCCGAGCATCGCCTGCCCCAGGAAGAAGGCGGTGAAGCTGGTGACGAGACCGACCAGGAGAGCGAGACCGGTGGCCACCGCGATCTTGCTGAACAGGAAGGAGCCGCGCTGCGGCACCGCGGCCAGGGAGGTGCGGATCATGCCGGTGCTGTACTCGTTCGACACCACCAGCACACCGAACACGATCATCGCGAGCTGACCGAGACTCATCCCCGCGAAACTGATGAACGTCGGATCGAACTCCGCCCGCTCCCGCGCGCCCATGGAGTCGAACTCGTTCTTGGACAGGGCCGAGATCAGCATCCCGAGGGCGACCGTCACGACCACCACCAGCGAGAGGGTCCACACCGTGGACGCCACCGACCGGATCTTCGTCCACTCCGACCGTACGACCTGAGTCGTCGCCATGCTCAGCCCTTCTTCCAGCCGTCGCCCCACTGCTGCCCCGATGGCTCGGGGCTCGGCACGCTCGTCCCGCTGTGCGCGTGGTACTCCACCGACTCCGCGGTCAGCTGCATGAACGCCTCCTCCAGCGACGCCTGCTGCGGGCTCAGCTCATGCAGCGTCACCCCGTGCTGCGCCGCCAGCTCACCGATGTGCTCGGCCTTGCCGCCGTCCACCTCCAGCACCCCGTCACCGCCCTCGACGGCCACGATCCCGGCCTGGTGCAGCACGTCGAGCAGCCGCTCGCGCTGCGGGCTGCGGACCCGGACGTACGACCGTGAGTTGCGCGCGATGAAGTCGGCCATGGAGGTGTCCGCTAGCAGCCGCCCCTGACCGATGACGACGAGGTGGTCGGCGGTCAGCGCCATCTCGCTCATCAGATGGGAGGAGACGAACACGGTCCGGCCCTGTGCCGCCAGGGACTTCATCAGGGTGCGGATCCAGTGGATGCCCTCGGGGTCGAGGCCGTTGACCGGCTCGTCGAACATCAGGATCCGCGGATCGCCGAGCAGCGCGGCCGCGATGCCGAGCCGCTGCCCCATGCCCATCGAGAAGCCCTTGGTCTTCTTCTTCGCGACCGACGTCAGCCCGACCGTCTCCAGCACCTCCCGCACCCGGCTGGGCGGGATGCCGTTGCTCTGGGCGAGGCACAGCAGGTGGTTGTAGGCGCTGCGCCCGCCGTGCCAGGCCTTGGCCTCCAGCAGGGCGCCGATGTACGTCAGCGGGTCCTTGAGCTGCTGGTAGTGCGTGCCGTCGATACGGACGTCGCCGGCGGTCGGATGGTCGAGACCCAGGATCATCCGCATGGTCGTGGACTTGCCCGCGCCGTTGGGCCCGAGGAAGCCGGTGACGATGCCCGGTCTGACGGTGAAGGACAGGTTGTTGACCGCCACCTTCTCGCCGTACCGCTTGGTCAGCCCCTCGAGCTCAATCATGCCGCCACGCTAGAACGGGACAAAGCCCTCTGCCACCGGAGCGGCAGAGGGCTTTGCGGAGATTCAGACTCCGTATCCCGGGTCGTTACCGGGACTGCTGGGCCGGGACCCCGCGGGAGATCGGCTCGTCCTCGGCCGGCGTACCGGCGGCGGCCACCGCGGCGCCCGTGAGCGTGGCGAGCATCTCGCGGACGTTCGTCAGCTGGGCGTTGATGCTGTCGCGGCGGTTGGTGAGGGCCGCGAGCTCGCGCTCGGATTCCGAACGGATGCGGTCGGCCTTGGCGTTCGCGTCGGCCACGATGTCCTCGGCCTGGCGCTGGGCCGTCTCCACCGTCTGGCGGGCGCGGCGCTCGGCGTCCGTGCGCAGCTTCTCCGCCTCCAGGCGGAGCTGCTCGGCGCGGTGCTCGATCTCGGCGAGGCGCTTCTCGGCCTTGGCCTGACGGGACGCCAGGTCACGCTCGGACTGCTCGCGGCGCTTGGCGAGGTTCGTCTCGAAGTCGGCGGCGGCCTGCGCGGCCTTGGCGCGGGTCTCCTCGAAGAGGGCGTCCGCCTCCTCGCGCTTGGACTGCGCGTCCTTCTGCGCCTCGGAACGCAGCTGGGCGGCGTCGCTCTTGGCCTTCTCGACGATCCGCAGGCCCTCGTCCTCGGCCTTGGCCTTGCGCTCCGCCGAGTACGACTCGGCGTCGTTGCGCACCTGCTGGGCCGCCGACTCGGCGAGCTCGCGGTGCTGCTCGGCCGCGCGCCGGGCCTCCTCGCGCAGGTCCTTCGCCTCTTCCTCGGCGAGGCGGAGGATCTTCTCCACCCGCGCGCCGAGACCCGCGTACGACGGCTCGGAGTCGGTGATCTGAGCCTGGGCGTTCTGCGTCTCGAGGTGGAGCTCTTCGATGCGCTTTTCCAGAGCGGTGATGCGGGCGAGAGCGCTGTCACGGTCGGAGACGAGCTTGGAGATACGTTCGTCCACCTGAGCGCGGTCGTATCCACGCCGCACAAGCTCGAAGCCGTAGGGGGAAGTGTCGCTCATGGGGTTCCTGTCGAATGAGACCGGTGAGGTGATAGGTGGAATCCTAGGGGCCGAAACGGTGTGTCATCGAGCGGATGCGCGTTTGGTCTGCAAAATGAGACCCCTTTTGAGTGGCTGACCCCGGGACCGCTTGCCAAAGACCTGGCCAAAGGCTCCAGCACACACCCGTTTCGCCCCGGTTCGCTAGCTATCCGTGGACTTGCCACCCGAACGGGGTGCGCCGACTGTTGCGCCTGCCTTGACTCCGTTGTCCTTGGCCGGGGACGGGGCCTCGAAGGATTCCAACGCTTCCAGGACGTCCTGGACACGGGAGATCTCGGCGTTGATGTCCTCGCGTCGGCGGACCAGGACCTCCAGCTCGCGCTTGCCCTCCTCGACCGTGCGCTTGGCCTCGCGGATCGCCTCGGCCTTGAGCTCCTCGGCCTCCCGGACCAGCGTGGCCTTCTTCTGCTCGGCCTCCTTGAGCAGCCCCTCGGCCTTCTTCACCGCGGCGATACGGACCTTGCCCGCCTCCGAGTTGGCCTCCGAGACGATCTCCTTGGCCTTCGCCTGCGCCTTCGCGAGCTGCTCCTCGGCCGCCTTGACGAGCGCGTCGCAGCGGTCGCCCGCCGACTTCATCGTCTCGGCCGACTCCCGGCGGGCCCGCTCGTGCAGCTCCTCGATCTCCGCCGTGATGCGGTCGCGCAGCTCCTCGGCACGCTCCCGGATCTGCGTGGCGTCCCGGCGCGCGCCGACCAGCAGCTCGTCCGCGTCCGTACGGGCCTTCTCCACCCTGGAGTTGCCCTCGACCGTCGCCTCGGACACGAGCCGGTCGGCCTCCTTGCGGGCCGCGCCCACCATCGTGTCGGCCTGCGACTCGGCCTCCGCGGTGGTCTTGTGCGCCTGCTGCTGCGCCTCCGTGAGCAGCTTGTCGGCCTCCGCCGTGGTCTCCGTGATGAGCTTGTCGACCTGCTCGGCCGCCTCGGAGCGCCGCTTGTTGGCGTCCTTGCGGGCCTCGTCCAGCGTCCGGTCGGCCTCCTCGCGCGCGGAGTTGACGAGCCGTTCGGCCTCCGCCTCGGCGTCCGCCTTGACGCGCTCGGCCTCGCCGCGGACCCGCTCGGCGTGCTGCTGCGCCGCCCCGACCGTCTCGGCGGCCTCGGCCCGCAGCCGCTCCGCCTCGTCCGTGGCCTCCCCGACCAGCTGGTCGGCCTTGGCGACCGACTCGGCCCGCAGCCGCTCGGCCTCCGCGGCCGCCTCGGAACGCAGGCGCTCCGCCTCGGAGACTGCCTCCGTACGGACCCGCTCGGCCTCGGCGACCGTCTCCATCCGCAGCCGGTCGGTCTCCTGGACCGTCTCGGTCGTGAGCCGCTCCGCCTCGTGGCGCGCCTCGGTGATGAGGGTGTCCGCCTGCGTCGCCGCGTCCGAGCGGATGCGGTTGGCGTCCTCGCGGGCGTCCGCCCGGGTGCGCGAGGCGCTCTGCTCGGCCTCCGCGATGGCGTCCGACGCCTCCGTGCGCACCCGCTGGGCGTGCTCGGCGACGTCCGCGCGGATGCGCTCCGCCTCCGCGATCGCCTCGGACATCGTCCGCTCGGCGAGCGCCTTGGCGGCCTCGGACTCCTCGTGCGCCTCGCGCCGCAGCCGGCCGGCGTCCTCGCTCGCCCGCTCCCGCTCGGCGTAGGCGTCGGAGCGGACCCGGTCCGCCTCCTCCTGCGCCTCGCGCCGCGTACGGTCCGCCGCGTGCTCGGCGGCGCTGCGCAGCCCGGCGATCTCCTCCTGCGCCTGCTCGTGCAGCCCCGCGACGGAGTCCCGGACCTGCTGCGCGTGCTGCTCGGCCGCCGACACCATCTCCGTGGCACGCCGGTCGGCCTCCTCGACCAGCCGGATGGCCTCGGTCTGCGCCTCCTCCACGCGCGTGCGCGCGGAGGCCAGCAGCTCCTCGCTCTGCTCGCGGGCCCGCTCGCGCTCCTGGTCGGCCTCCTGCCGGGCGCTGCCGAGGAGTTCCTCGGCCTCCCGGCGGCGCCGGTTGGCCTCCTCCTGCGCGGCGGCCAGCGTCTCGGACGCCTCCGTGGCCAGCCGCTCGGCGGCGGCCTGCGCCTCCGCGCGCACCCGGTCGGCGCTCTCCTGCGCCTCCGACTTTAGCCGCTCGGCCTCGCTCGCGGCCTCCGACCGCAGGCGCACGGCGACGGCCTCGCCCTCGGCGCGCGCGGCCGACGCGTCGGACGCGGCCTCGTCGCGCAGCCGCTCGGCCTCCGCCTCGGCCTGCTGCTGGAGCGCACGGATCCGCTCGGCGGCCTCGGCACGCAGCCGCTCGTTCTCCTCGGCGGCCTCGCGGCGGATCCGCGCGGCCTCCTCACGGGCGTCGGACAGCGCCTGTTCGGCCGCCGTCAGCCGCTCCTCCGCCTCCGTCTGGAGCCGCGTCAGCTCCTGGGCGGCCTCCGTGCGACGGGTCTCCACGGCCCGCTCGGTCTCCTCGTGCAGCTCGCGCGCCGCACGCTCGGCGTCCGCCTTGAGGGCCTCGGCCTGCTCGATGACCTCCTCGCGGTGGCGCTCGGCCTCCTGCCGGGTGCGCTGAAGGGTCTCCTCGGCCTGCCGGCGCAGCGTCGTCGCCCGCTCGATGGCCTCGGTGCGGACCTTCTCGCTGTCCGTCTGGGCCGTCGTGCGCAGCTCGTCCGCGTCCGCCTTCGCCTTGGCGAGCAGTTCCTCGGCGGACCTCGCGGCCTCCTCGATCTGCGCCACGGCCTCCTTGCGGGCCTCGGCGCGGATCTTCTCGCCCTCTTCGACCGCGTCCGACCGCAGCTGCTCGGCCTCGCCGCGCAGCCGGCGGGCCTCCTCCTGCAGCTCGACCGTCTTGGCGCGGTACTCCTTGGTGTCGTCCTTCGCCGCGCCCTTGAGCTGCTCGGCGATGTCATGCGCCTCGGCCCGCAGCCGGTCCGCCTCGGCCTCGGCCTCCCTGCGGATCCGCTCGGCCTCCTCGGCCGCGGCCTTGGTGGTCTTCTTGGCGTCCTCCGACGCCTTGGTGAGGACCTCTTCGGCGGTCTTGGCCGCCTTGGACAGCTGGGTCGCGGTCTCCTCGGCCGTGAGCGTACGGGCCTTCTCGGAGGCCTCCGCGACGATCTTCTCCGCCTCGGCGCGGGCGTCCGCGACGAGCTGCTCGGCCTCGGACTTGGTGTTCTCGGCCTCCTTCGTGGCCTCCTCGACCAGCCGGGCGACCTGCTCCTTGGCGGTGCGTGTCCGCGTCTCGTTCGCGGACTCCGCGCTCGCCAGGGCCTTGGCGGCGGCCTCCTTGGCCTCCGCGACCACCTTCTCCGACTCGGCCTGCGCCTTACGCAGCGCCTCCTCGGCCTCCGCCATCCGCTGCTCGGCGGCCTTGCTCAGCTCCTGGGCCTGGCGGCGCGCGGACTCCGACTCGCTGGCCGTGGACGTCCGCAGCTGCTCGGCGTGGTCGGTGGCCTCCTGGGCCTGGGTGGAGGCGGCGTTGAGCAGCCGCTCGGCGTCCGTGCGGGCACGCCGCAGGATCTGCTCGGCCTCGGTCCGGGCCTCCTCGGCGGCGCTGGTGAGCCGCTGCCGGGCCTCGGTCGTCAGCCGCTCGGCCTCCGAGCGGGCGGTGGCCAGGGCCTGCTCGGCCTCGGCGCGGGACTCCTCCAGCAGCCGGCGGGCCTGCTGCTCGGTGCGGGCCCGCAGCTGCTCGGCCCACGCCACGTTCTCGTTGACGTGCGACTCGACCGTCTGGCGGCGCTCGGCCAGCTCCTGGTCCAGCTGCTGGCGCCGCGTCACCGCCTCCTGGTGCAGCTCCGCCTGGAGCCGGGCCGCCTGCTCGGCGTGCTCCTGGAGGATCCGCTGGGTCTGGGCCCGGGCCTCGCTCAGCTCGCGGTCGGCGTCCGCGCGGATCTGGTCGGCCTGCATCTGCGCGTTGCGCAGCAACTGCTCGGCCTGCCAGCCGATGTCGCCGCCGTCGAAAGAGGGCCGGGACATGATGGTGCGCCGCGCCTCGTGCAGCTTGGCGCGCAGCACCTCGACCTGGTAGCCGAGGTCCTCGGCGTGCTGGATCGCCTTTTCCCGCTCGGTCTTCAGCCGCTTCATCTCGGCTTCGAACCGAGAGAGGTGGTCGACGTCAGCCGCCGGCTCTCGCTCCTGGCTCTCGTAGCCCCGCACTGCGCGGTCCCATCCGTCCCCTGGTCGCAACTCTTTCCGAACGAGCTCCGTCCATACGCCGAACGGGGCCCCCGGGGAATGGTGTCAGATCATCGGCGGAGCACGGGCTGCTGCCCCGACGCTCGTCCCCCGAAACCCGGACCCCGGTGGTCCTGCCGTCGCACGGCGGGACCGCGGTCACCCTGGACTGAGCGGCGACCGCCCCCAACCCTACCGGCCCCTATGTACGAGCATCAGTGCTCAGGTGACTCAACGGGCGCCGAAGTGACCAGTTCTGTCAGTACGCCGTGGCAGTCCTTGGGGTGCAGGAAGGTGATCCGTGACCCCATGGAGCCGCGTCGCGGCTCTTCGTACAGCACGCGTACGCCCCTGTCCTTGATGTCCGCGGCCTCGGCGTCCACGTCCGCCGTGCCGAAAGCGATGTGGTGGACGCCCTCCCCGTTCTTCGCGAGCCACTTCGCGACGGTGGAGTCCTCGCGGGTCGGCTCCAGCAGCTGGAGGTACGAGGCGCCGCCGTCGGACGTATCGTTGATCTTGAGCATGGCCTCGCGCACGCCCTGCTCCTCGTTGACCTCGGAGTGGAACACCTCGAAGCCGTACGTGGCACGGTAGAACTCGACGGTCTTGTCGAGGTCGAAACAGGCGATCCCGATGTGGTCGATTCGCGTCAGCATGGATTCAGTGCAGCGCTCCGGAGGTGGTTACGCAACGTGCGCGCGATCACACCGACAGCCCGATGACGGGTCGGACTACCGGTCAGTACATTCGAAGTAAACCCTCGTTCACTCCTCGGCTGTGCAGCCGGTAAGGGGATCGCAGCTCATGTCTTCTGCTACGAACAGCTCGGTGATCGTCTCGGGCGCGCGTACGCCCATGGGGCGGTTGCTCGGTTCGCTGAAGTCCTTCTCCGGAGCCGACCTCGGCGGCTTCGCGATCAAGGCCGCCCTCGACCGTGCGGGGATCGGTGGCGACCAGGTGCAGTACGTGATCATGGGTCAGGTGCTCCAGGCCGGGGCGGGGCAGATCCCGGCGCGCCAGGCCGCGGTCAAGGCCGGCATCCCGATGAACGTGCCGGCGCTGACCATCAACAAGGTGTGTCTGTCCGGTCTCGACGCCATCGCGCTCGCCGACCAGCTGATCCGTGCGGGTGAGTTCGACGTGGTCGTCGCCGGCGGCCAGGAGTCCATGACCAACGCCCCGCACCTGCTGCCCAAGTCCCGCGAGGGCTTCAAGTACGGCGCCGTGCAGATGCTCGACGCCATGGCCTACGACGGGCTGACCGACTCCTTCGACGGCGTCGCCATGGGCGAGTCGACGGAGAGGCACAACACGCGCCTCGGCATCGGCCGGGCCGAGCAGGACGAGATCGCCGCGCTGTCCCACCAGCGGGCCGCCGCCGCGCAGAAGAACGGGCTGTTCGAGGCGGAGATCACGCCCGTGGAGATCCCGCAGCGCAAGGGCGACCCGGTGCTGTTCAGCAAGGACGAGGGGATCCGGGGCGACACGACCGCGGAGTCCCTGGGCAAGCTGCGCCCGGCGTTCTCCAAGGACGGCACGATCACGGCCGGTTCGTCGTCGCAGATCTCCGACGGTGCCGCCGCCGTCGTGGTGATGAGCAAGGCCAAGGCGCAGGAGCTCGGCCTGGAGTGGATCGCCGAGATCGGGGCGCACGGGAACGTGGCCGGGCCGGACAACTCGCTCCAGTCCCAGCCGTCCAACGCGATCCAGCACGCGTTGAAGAAGGAGGGGCTGGGCGTCGAGGGCCTCGACCTCATCGAGATCAACGAGGCGTTCGCGGCGGTGGCCGTGCAGTCGATGAAGGACCTCGGGGTATCCACCGAAAAGGTGAATGTCAACGGTGGTGCCATTGCCCTGGGTCACCCGATCGGGATGTCCGGTGCGCGGCTGGTGCTGCACCTCGCGCTGGAGCTGAAGCGGCGTGGCGGCGGCGTGGGTGCGGCCGCGCTGTGCGGTGGCGGTGGTCAGGGTGACGCGCTGATCGTGCGGGTGCCCAAGGCCTGAGTAGCGGTACGTCCCTTAACTGAACGGAGCTGTGATGCAGGACGTCTCCACCCTGGTGGCCCAGGCGAGGGAAGGCCGGCCGCGGGCCGTGGCCCGGCTGATCTCCCTGGTGGAGGGGGCGTCCCCGCAGCTGCGTGAGGTCATGGCGGCGCTGGCGCCGTTGGCGGGCAAGGCGTATGTGGTCGGGCTGACCGGGTCGCCGGGGGTCGGCAAGTCCACGTCGACGTCGGCGCTGGTGACGGCGTACCGCAAGCAGGGCAAGCGGGTCGGCGTGCTCGCCGTCGACCCGTCGTCCCCGTTCTCCGGGGGTGCGCTGCTCGGGGACCGGGTGCGGATGTCCGAGCACGCGTCGGACCCGGGCGTGTACATCCGCTCGATGGCGACGCGCGGGCATCTGGGCGGGCTGGCGTGGGCCGCGCCCCAGGCGATCCGGGTGCTGGACGCGGCGGGGTGTGACGTGATCCTCGTCGAGACGGTGGGGGTCGGGCAGTCCGAGGTGGAGATCGCCTCGCAGGCGGACACGTCCGTGGTGCTGCTGGCGCCGGGGATGGGCGACGGGATCCAGGCGGCCAAGGCCGGGATCCTGGAGATCGGTGACGTGTACGTCGTGAACAAGGCCGACCGGGACGGGGCGGATGCGACGGCTCGCGAGCTGAACCACATGCTGGGGCTGGGGGAGGCCCGGGGGCCCGGGGACTGGCGTCCGCCGATCGTGAAGACGGTCGCCGCGCGGGGGGAGGGCATGGACGAGGTCGTCGAGGCCCTGGAGAAGCATCGCGCCTGGATGGAGGAGCGGGGGGTGCTCGCGGAGCGGCGCACGGCCCGTGCGGCGCGGGAGGTCGAGACGATCGCGGTGACGGCGCTGCGGGAGCGGATCGGGGATCTGCACGGGGACCGGCGGCTGGGCGCCTTGGCGGAGCGGATCATGGCCGGGGAGCTGGATCCGTACCGTGCGGCTGACGAACTCGTCGCGGGGTTGACGGAGGGCTGAACGGTGCGGGTGCCTGCGGCGGCCTGTGCGGGTGCCGTGGGGGTGTGCGTAGCGCCTGCTCGCCGGTGGTGGGTCGGTGCGTAGGCGGCTGCGGGTGCGTCCTGTCTTGGCTGCCGCAGCTGCACCTCGTCGTGCCGCGCAACGCCCCGGCGTCAGCAGCGACGCCGAGGCGGTTGGAAAGCGGCAGTACCTGATCAGTCCTGGTCGTCGTCCTGGTCGCGGTCCGCCGTGAGCTTGCCCGTGTGGAGGTCGATCCTCCAGTCCTGCTCGGCGCCGCCGGACTTGTGCGTCTCGGCCTCCCAGGACTTGTTCTTGCCGTCCTCGTCCAGGTCGACAGAGGTCACCGTGCCCTTGCCGCCGGCGGCCTTCGCGGCCTCCTCGGCCGTCACGGTCGCACCCTTCAGCGCCGCCCGCACCTGCGCCGTGTCGTCCTCGTCGTCGGTGTGCGAGCCGAGCACCTTGCCGCTGGACGGGTCGACGCTCACGCTGTGCCAGGTGGTGCCGCCGGACAGGACGTCGACCTTCCAGATCACCTTGCCGCTGTCGTCCTCGTCGTCCAGCTCCGCGGAGACGGCCGTGCCGGACGTGTGCTTCAGGGCGGACGCGATGGCCTCGGGCGCCGTCACGTCGGCGGAAGCCGCCCGCGCCGCGTCGTCGTCCTGCGCGTCGGGAGCGTCCTGGTCGTCGCGGGCGTCGTCGTCCGACAGCCGGGTGTTGGCCGCCTGCCGCGCCGAGCCCCCGTCGTCCGTGGTCGCGAGGGCCGTGGCCGTACCGCCTCCGATCAGAGCGGTCGCGGTCACAGCGGCGATCACGATGTTGCGCTTCATGCGGATTCCTCCCGAGTCGTTTTGTTTTCGACGTGTTCCAATCTGGCTGATCGAGGCTGAGAGGAAGCTGAAGGCCCCTGAAGTGATCTTCAGCTCGGCTTTGCCACTCTTTACCCATGCGCCTGTTGATCGTGGAGGACGAGAAGCGGCTGGCCCTGTCGCTCGCCAGGGGCCTGACGGCCGAGGGGTACGCCGTGGACGTCGTCCACGACGGAAGGGAGGGCCTCCACCAGGCCTCGGAGGGCACGTACGACCTGGTGATCCTCGACATCATGCTGCCCGGGCTCAACGGCTACCGGGTCTGCGCCGCCCTGCGCGCCGCCGGGCACGAGGTGCCGATCCTGATGCTCACCGCCAAGGACGGTGAGTACGACGAGGCGGAGGGACTCGACACCGGTGCGGACGACTATCTGACCAAGCCCTTCTCGTACGTCGTGCTCGTCGCCCGGATCAAGGCGCTGCTGCGGCGGCGCGGGGTGGGTGCCGGGGCCTCGCCCCTGCATGTGCACGGAGATCTGAAGGTGGACACCGCGGCCCGGCGGGTGTTCCTGGGGGAGGACGAGGTCGCCCTGACCGCCAAGGAGTTCTCCGTGCTGGAGCACCTCGTGCTGCGGGCCGGGGAGGTCGTGTCCAAGTCCGAGATCCTCGAACACGTGTGGGACTTCGCGTACGAGGGTGATCCCAACATCGTCGAGGTGTACGTCAGCACCCTGCGGCGGAAGCTGCGGGCGGGGCTGATCCGGACCGTGCGCGGTGCCGGGTACCGGCTGGAGACGTCGCGATGAGACGGCTGTTCGGGTCAGTCCGCGCGCGGGCCACGCTGGGAGCCACGCTCGTGGTCGCGGTGGCGCTCGTCGCGGCTGGGGCGGCCGTTCTGCTGTCCCTGAAGTCCAACCTGATGGGCGAGGCCGGCACCCGGGCGGAGCACTCCGCCCGGGCGGTCGCCGCCGAGCTCGCCGCCGGGACGCCGTACGACAAGCTGTCCGGGCTGGACGGCGACGACGGGCCGGTCCAGGTGCTCGCCGAGAAGGAGCGGGTGGTCGCGGTCAGCGAGGATCTGGAGAAGATCAGCGGCACCGACTCCGACCGGGTGAAGCCGATGCCGTCGGTGGCGGCGCGCGGGGACGATGACGACGACCACGACGAGTCCCTCGAACCCGGGGAGATCGCCGGGGAGAGCACTTTCCGGAACGGGTCCGCGACGATCGACGGCGAGACGGAGGACTACCGGTTCGCCGCCGTCGAGGTCGAGACCGAGGACCGGGGGCGGCTGAAGGTCTACGCCGGTGCCCCGCTGGCCGCCGAGCACGGAGCCGTGCAGAGCGCGACGACGGTGATGCTGATCGGGTTCCCGCTGCTGCTCGGCGTCGTCGCGGGGGTGACCTGGCTGGTCACCCGGCGGGCGCTGCGGCCGGTGGAGGGCATCCGGAGTGAAATGGCCGCGATCACCGCCTCCCAGGACCTCGCACGGCGGGTGCCGGAGCCCCAGACGCACGACGAGGTCGCCCGGCTCGCCCTGACGACGAACGAGACGCTCGCGGCCCTGGAGACCTCTGTGGAGCGGCAGCGGCGCTTCGTCGCCGACGCCTCCCATGAGCTGCGGAGCCCGATCGCCTCGCTGCGGACCCAGTTGGAGGTGGCCGCCGCGCATCCCGAACTGCTGGACCTCGATGGGGCCGTGGAGGACACCGTGCGGCTCCAGCGGCTCGCCGCCGACCTGCTGCTGCTCGCCCGGCTGGACGCGGGGGAGCGGCCGGGCGAGGCGAAGGTCGACCTCGCCGTGCTGGCCCGGGAGGAGGCCGAGGGGCGGCCGGGCGTGACGGTGGACGCGGAGCCGGTGAACGTGGCCGGATCGCGCGGGCAGTTGGGGCGGGTGCTCGCCAATCTGCTCGACAACGCCCAGCGGCATGCCCGGTCGGCCGTCACCGTGAGCGTGCGCACGGAGGGCGGCCTGGCCGTGGTCGGGGTGGCGGACGACGGGGACGGTGTGCCCGAGGCCGACCGGGAGCGGATCTTCGAGCGGTTCGTACGGCTGGACGCCGCCCGCAGCCGTGACGACGGCGGTGCCGGTCTGGGGCTCGCCATCGCCCGGGACGTCGCCGTCCGGCACGGTGGCACGCTCACGGCCGGTCGGGGGCCCGCAGGCGGAGCCCTGTTCGAACTCCGCCTGCCGCTCGCCTAGCCGGGGATGTGCCGTCCAGGGATCACGGGCGGCCGCGCTGGGTGCGCAGGTGCTCCGCGATGGGCTTGAGGGCCTTGTCGAGTTCCGTCAGGGCCTCGGGGGACAGCAGGTCGATGAAGTGCCTCCGCACGGACGCCACATGGTGGGGCGCGACCTTCCGCATCGTCGCCATGCCGTGGTCGGTGAGGACCGCGTAGAGCCCCCGGCGGTCGGACTCGCAGTTCTCCCGCCGGACCAGGTTCGCGTTCTCCATGCGCGTGATCTGGTGGGAGAGGCGGCTCTTGGACTGCAGGGTCGCGGAGGCGAGGTCGCTCATCCGCATCCGCTGGTCCTCCGACTCGGAGAGATTCACCAGGATCTCGTAGTCGTTCATTGTCAGGCCGAACGGCTGCAGGTCCTTTTCGAGCTGGTACGTCAACAGCCTGTTGACCTCCAGGTGGGTGCGCCAGGCGCACTGCTCCGCATCGGTCAGCCAGCGCGTGGCCGTCTCGGTCTCCATGAATGAAGTCTACCTAAAAGGTTGAAAGGCGAACTAGTGAGGGTTTTCGTGTGACGGAGCGCACCCGCCGAACATCGGTGCGCAGACGTTCGATGTCACACTCCGCAGACTACCGCTCACAGCCCGAAGCGACGCTGGAGGTCCCCCAGCTGTCCGGGAAGACGCGGTACGCCGGACTGTCCCGGCTGGGGTCCGTGAGCCCCGCCGCCGGGCACGCCGGCCTGGTGCGGCACGAGCCCCGTCGCCTGCTCGGCCATCAGCGTCTCGGACGACTGGAGCAGGACCGTGCCGGCGCCGACGAACTCGAACTGGTGCTCCTCGCCGGAGGCCCCGCCGAGGCCCGTCAGCGCACGTAGACCGCCCATGACGCCGGTCATGTACCCGTGGTCGTAGTGGTGGCACGGCGAGGGGCAGTCGGCCCAGCCGACCAGGGCCTGGGGGTCGACCCGGATGGGGGGTTCCATGAACACCACGGGGCCGTTCGACGCGGCCACGAACTTTCCGGTTCCGATGAGGGTCAGAAAACCCGGCACGATTGATTGCTTCAGTGACAGAGTTGGCTGAAAAGCGAGCAGGTTGCCCGAGCGAATGGTCAGATTGCCGTCTTCGAGGTCGTACGAATTGACGTCGAAGGCCCGGTCGGCGAGGAGCATCTTGCCCGAGCCCTCCGCCACGACCCAGTCGCTCGCGTGCAGTGGCGAATGGAAGGACGTACGGACGAGACGGTCCAGCCGGCCGTGTCCGACGCCGTTGAAGTCGATCGAGCCGTAGTAGGCGATCATCTTCCCCTTCTGGAGGAACCACTGGCTCCCCTTGAGCTCCACGCAGAAGGTGTAGGCGTTGACATTGTCGTCGGGCGGCAGGGTCGCCGGGTCGAAGACCGCGGGGCCGGCGCCGGGGCTTCCGTACGTGCTCACAGCTTCTCCTCCGACGCCTGGACGTACACCGCACCGCTGCCGCTGAGCTCCAGCTGGAACGCCTCGCCCGAGCCGCGGCCCACCATGTCCCGCCAGCCCAGGGCCGTGGACAGCTTGTTGCGGACGTCGCCGTGGTGGGCGACGTAGGCCTGCGGGTCCACATGGACCGGCCGCTGCGGGCTGACCGGGATCTCGATGACGCCGCCGTGGGCCATGACCGCGACGGCCCCGTGTCCCTTGAGCGTGGTGGTGAACAGCCCCTGGCCGCTGACCTGGCCGCGCACCATGCCCATGACGCCGCCCTGCGAGCCCAGGAACATCGTGCCCTGCTGGAGTGTGCCCTCGAAGGCGAGGAGGCGGTCCGCCTCGACGTACAGCGTGTCGCCGGAGAGCCGGATCACCTGGACGTGATGCCCGCCGTGCCCGAAGAGGACGGTGCCGCTGCCCTCGACGGTCATCAGCGGTGTGTCCTCGTCGGCGACCCGGCGGCCGATCATCGACATGATCCCGCCCTGGCCGCCGGCCATGTTGGGGGTGAAGGACACCTCGCCCTTGTAGGCCAGCATCGCGCCCCGCTGGCTGAACAGCCGCTGGCCCGGCGCGATCGTCGCCTCGACCATCTTCGCGTTGATCTCGCGGAAGGCCATCTCACACGTCTCCCGCGATCGTGTTGCGCTCGCTCGGCTGCACGTACACCAGTCCGTCCCCCTCGAACCGCATCTGGAAGCCCTCGCCGCCGCCCTCCCCGAGCAGCGTGCGGAACGTCACACCGGACTGGAAGGACTGCCGCAGATTCCCCTGGTGCGCCACATACGCCCCCGGGTCGACGGTCAGCGGATACTGCGGACTCACCCGCAGCACCACCGCCGGGCCGTCCGACATGATCGCCGCCTGGCCGTGGCCCTCGACGGTCGTCGTGAACAGCCCGTTGCCCTGCGAGGCGCCGCGCAGGCCCGTGAACTCCGTGCCCGTGCGCAGCCCGCCGTCGGTTGCGAGCAGGTTGCTCGACTCCACGTGGAGCTTGTCGCCCTGGAGGCCCACCAGGTTGATCTCGGAGGCCCGGTCGGCGAACCAGCAGGTCCCCCGCCCCTTCACCTCCATCAAGGTCATCTGCTCGCCGGTCAGCCGCCGGGTCACCATGCCCCGTATGCCCTCGCCGCCGCCGCTGAGCTTCTTGAAGGCCATCTCGCCGTCGTACGCGACCATCGAGCCGTTCTTCGCCTTCACGGCGTCCCCGGTCATGTCGACGGCGAGCACCTTGCTGCTCTGAAGTCGGAACATCGCCACGTACGCGAAGGTAGCCGCAGGCCGGGCACTGCGAACAGGGCCCGTGGGTGGAGAACGACCCTGACCGCACCCCTAGGGGTGGCGCCCCGCGGCGGTTTGTCACAATGGGCGGGACGCTTGTGCGTGCGTTCACAAACCGTCAGGCCCCAGCAAGCCCGTTCCGACAGTCCAGACCGCCGCGTCTTACTCACCGAAGGTGACCCGTGGACCTCAAGACCGCCACCGCCCTCCGCCGCCTCCGCCTGGTCTCGGCCCCCGAGGCGATCTCGTTCCTGCTCCTGCTGATCTGCTCGGTGCTGAAGCGGACCACGGACTTCAACGCCGTGCCGGTGATGGGCATGGTGCACGGTGTGCTGTTCATCCTGTACGTGATCTTCTGGGCCGACGCGTGGAACCGGACGAAGTGGTCCCTGAAGACCGCCGCGCTGTACTTCGTCCTCTCCGTGCTGCCCACCGGTGGGTTCTTCGCCGAGCGCAAGCTGCGGCGTGAGGCCGAGGACGCCGTCATCGCGTCCCGGGCGCGCAACGAAGGGGTCGTGAACGCGTGATCGTCGCCTTTTCCGTGACGCCGCTGGGCGTCGGGGAGGACGTGGGGGAGTACGTCGCCGACGCGGTGCGGGTGGTGCGGGAGTCCGGGCTGCCGAACCGTACGGACGCGATGTTCACCTCCGTCGAAGGAGAGTGGGACGAGGTCATGGACGTCGTCCGGCGAGCGGTCGCCGCCGTCGAGCGGCGGGCGCCTCGGGTGTCCGTCGTCCTCAAGGCGGACATCCGCCCCGGAGTGACGGACGGACTGACCTCCAAGGTGGAGACGGTGGAGCGCCACCTCTCCGAGTAGGCCACAGGAACCAAAGCCCCGGCTCGCGATGAGCCGGGGCTTTGTTGTGCACCGGGCAGGTCCCTCTGATGACCCATGCGGCTCGCGGAGTCCGACGCACCGACCCACGATGAGGGCTCAGGGCCGACCGCCGTCCCCCTGCCGGACACGGCGGCCGCCGTCTGCCCAGTGAAAGAAGGGCCTGCCGGTGAACACTTCGACGCATACGTCCCAGTCGGCGTTCGACGGCTCCAGGCTGCGCGTCATCCTGCTCGTCGATCTCCACGAAGGCGCCCAGCAACGGTTCCTCGACGCGTACGAGCACATGCGCAACCGGGTCGCGTCGGTTCCCGGTCACCTCGGTGACCAGCTGTGCCAGTCCGTGGAGAACCCGTCCCAGTGGCTCATCACCAGCGAATGGGCGACCGCGCCGCCGTATCTCGCCTGGGTGAACAGTGAGGAGCACCTCGAGACCGTCAGGCCCATGCAGGACTGCGTCCGGGACATCCGGTCGCTGCGTTACAGCGTCGTCCGCGAGACCGGGCGGGCCGTCGCACCCGCCGCCCAGGCCGCCGACGGGGGCCTGGCGCCGGTACGGGAGGGCGACGGAGTGACGCGCCACGCGCTGACGTTCACCGTCAAGCCCGGCTCCGAGTCGAAGGTCGCGGACATCCTCGCCGGATACGCGCCGCCCCAGGCCCGCGCCGACGACTCCACACGACTGCGTCGCACGACGCTGTTCATGCACGGCAACCGCGTCGTACGCACCGTCGAGGTGGAGGGCGACCTGCAGACCGCGCTGCGCCACGTCTCGCGTCAGCCGGAGGTGCGGGCCGTCGAGGAAGCCCTCAACCCGCACCTGGAACAGATCAGGGACCTGGCCGATCCCGCGTCGGCACGGGCCTTCTTCATCCGCGCGGCCATGCCGGCCGTCCACCATGTGGCGCGTGGCGGGCCGGAGCCGGACGGCCTGCGGCGTCACGCCCTGTACTACCCGGCCCGCGAGGGCCGCGGGATGGCGCTGGCCCGGCTGCTCGCCCAGCAGGACGAGACCGCCGCGGCCGACCCCGCCGGACCCGTGCATCGCAGCACCGTCTTCCACCGGGACGACCTGGTCGTCCGCCTCATCGACACGCGGGATCCCGAGACGGATCCGGTCAGGGCGCTCGGTCTGCACGGCACGCGGAAGGCCGCCGTGCTGGCCCGCCTGCTCGACGGCGCCGCACTCGGCGTCGAAGGGCCGCTCGGTGACGACCGGGACGCCACCCGCCTCCTGGCGCACACCGACATGACGCTGATCACCGATCGCACGGCCGCCCAGTCCTGACCCTCCGCATCCCGTGGACGACACCCGCCCATCGGCAACACCCCCACAGACCGACCTGGAGACGGATCATGCACAAGACGCGCCCGCGCATCGTGGACCTCAGCGAGACCGAGCCCAACCGCAAGCGTGGCGGCGACCTGCGCACCCTGCTCACGCCCCTCACGGTGGGTTCCACGAGCGGGTTCATGGGCCTGGCCATCATGCAGCCCGGTGAACGCATCAGCGAGCACTACCACCCGTACTCGGAGGAGTTCGTCTACGTCGTCCAGGGCGAACTGGAAGTCGACCTGGACGACATGACCCAGCCGATCCGAGCCGACCAGGGCCTCATGATCCCCATCGGCATGCGGCACCGCTTCCGCAACACCGGTGACGCCGAAGCCCGGATGGTCTTCCATCTGGGTCCGCTGGCCCCGAAGCCGAGCATGGGCCACGTCGACACGGAAGCCCTGGAGGGGAGCGCGAGCGGCGAGACGTACCCGGCCGTGCAGGGGGACGGAGCGCAGCCGGAGCGACGCGGGGTGCCCTCGTGACCCGGCGGGTGGCGGTCACCGGCATCGGCGTCGTCGCCCCGGGCGGTATCGGGGTGCCGGCCTTCTGGGACCTCCTGTCCAGCGGCCGTACCGCGACGCGCGGCATCACCCTGTTCGATCCCGAGGGACTGCGGTCACGTATCGCGGCCGAGTGCGACTTCGACCCGGTCGCGCACGGGCTCGATCCCGGCCTCGTCGAACGGGCCGACCGGTACATACAGTTCGCGGTCGTCGCCGCGGCGGAGGCGGTGGCCGACTGCGGCATCGACTTCGCCGCCGAGGACCCGTGGCGCGTGGCCGTCTCACTCGGCAGCGCCGTGGGCGGCACGACCCGCCTGGAGCACGACTACGTCCTGGTCAGCGAGCGCGGGCAACGCTGGGACGTCGACCACCGCGCCGCCGGCCCGCAGCTGCACCGGGCCTTCTCGCCCAGCACCCTGGCGTCCGACGTCGCCGAGTACCTCGGCGCCCAGGGGCCGGTGCAGACCGTGTCGACCGGCTGCACCTCCGGACTCGACGCGGTGGGCTACGGCTTCCACACGATCGAGGACGGCCGCGCCGACATCTGCGTCGCCGGAGCATCCGACTCCCCGATCTCCCCGATCACCATGGCCTGCTTCGACGCCATCAGGGCCACATCGCCGAACAACGACGACCCGGCACACGCCTCCCGGCCCTTCGACGCGCACCGCGACGGATTCGTCATGGGAGAGGGCTCCGCCGTGCTCGTCCTGGAGGAGCTCGAACACGCCCGTGCCCGCGGCGCGCACATCTACTGCGAGATCCGCGGCTACGCCACCTTCGGCAACGCCTACCACATGACCGGACTGACCAGCGAGGGCCTGGAGATGGCCAGGGCCATCGATACCGCGCTCGGACAGGCCCGGCTGGATCCCTCGCTCATCGACTACGTCAACGCGCACGGCTCGGGCACCCGCCAGAACGACCGCCACGAGACCGCCGCGGTCAAACGGTCCCTGGGCGCC
Organism: Streptomyces sp. NPDC007991; assembly: GCF_042958445.1. NCBI lineage: Bacteria > Bacillati > Actinomycetota > Actinomycetes > Kitasatosporales > Streptomycetaceae > Streptomyces > Streptomyces sp. NPDC007991. The sequence goes on along the minus strand of NZ_JBIBJD010000012.1, from coordinate 46,140 downwards.
CACGCCTATGACACGCCCATGAGTTCGATCAAGTCCATGGTGGGCCACTCGCTGGGGGCGATCGGCGCGATCGAGGTCGTCGCCTGCGTGCTGGCGCTGGCTCACCAGGTGGTCCCGCCGACGGCGAACTACGAGACCCCGGACCCCGAGTGCGACCTGGACTACGTGCCGCGCACCGCACGCCCGCGCAAGCTCGCCCATGTGCTGTCCGTGGGCAGCGGCTTCGGCGGGTTCCAGTCCGCGGTGCTCCTGACGGGGCCGGCCGGGAGGAAACGATGAGCGCTCAGCCGAACCGTCGCACCGCCCTCACGGGGATCGGTGTGGTCGCGCCCAACGGACTGCAGACGGAGACCTACTGGAAGTCCGTGGAGGAGGGCCTGTCCGTACTCGACCGGATCACCCGGGAGGGATGCGGGCATCTTCCGCTCCGTGTCGCGGGCGAGGTCCGGGGATTCGACCCCGCGGCACTCATCGAGGAGACCTTCCTCGTCCAGACCGACCGCTTCAGCCACTTCGCGATGGCCGCCGCCAGTGCCGCCCTGAAGGACGCGGGACTGAGCGACGCGCCCACCGACTCGCCGTACTCCGTCGGTGTGGTCACCGCGGCCGGATCCGGTGGCGGCGAGTTCGGCCAGCGGGAGCTGCAGAAGCTGTGGGGACAGGGGTGCCGTTTCGTCGGTCCCTACCAGTCCATCGCCTGGTTCTACGCGGCCAGCACGGGCCAGATATCGATCCGCAGCGGCTTCAAGGGCCCCTGCGGAGTGGTCGCGAGCGACGAGGCCGGCGGGCTGGACGCCATCGCGCACGCCGCCCGTACCGTGCGGCGGGGGACCGACGTGGTCGTGGCCGGGGCGGCCGAAGCGCCGCTCGCTCCGTACTCGATGGCCTGCCAGCTCGGCTACCCGGAACTCAGCACGGCCGAGGACCCGGCGCGGGCCTATCGCCCCTTCACCCCGGAGGCCTGCGGCTTCGTCCCGGCCGAGGGCGGTGCCGTGCTGATCGTCGAGGACCTGGACCACGCACGCCGGCGCGGCGCGGACGTCCGCGCCACCGTGGCGGGCCATGCGGCCACGTTCACCGGCGCCTCGCGCTGGGACCGCTCCCGGGAGGGACTCGCCCAGGCCATCCGCGGCGCCCTCGACGAGGCCGGCTGCGCGCCGGAGGAGATCGACGTGGTCTTCGCCGACGCGATGGGTGTCCCGGAGGCGGACCGCGCCGAGGCGCTCGCCCTCGCCGACGCCCTGGGGCCGCACGGCACCCGGGTGCCCGTCACCGCTCCCAAGACCGGCATCGGGCGGTCCTACTGCGGGGCACCCCTGCTGGACGTCGCGGCCGCGGTGATGGCCATGGAAGAAGGGCGGATCCCGCCCACCCCCAACGTCTTCGACATCTGCCACGACATCGACCTGGTGACGTCGACGGCGCGCCCGGCCGAGCTGGCCACGGCCCTGGTCCTCAGCCGTGGACTCATGGGCTCCAACGCGGCGCTCGTCCTGCGCCGCGACCCGGGACCGGCCGCCCGGTGAAGCCCCCCGCACCCGTACGACAAGGAGAACGCGCATGAGCAGTGAAGTGACCCTGCGAGAGCTGGCCGCACTGATGAAGAAGGCCGCCGGTGTCACCGTCGACCCGCACGACCTCGAAGCCCGGATCGACACCCCCTTCGCCGAGTTCGGGCTGGATTCGCTGGGCCTGCTCGGCATCGTGGGCGAGCTGGAGAACCGGCACGCCCGGGCGCTTCCCACCGACGCGGAGAAGTGCAAGACCCCCCGCGACTTCCTCGACCTCGTCAACAGCACGCTCACGGCAGGAGCTTGAGATGGCAGGGCACACCGAGAACGAGATCACCATCGCCGCACCCCTCGACCTGGTCTGGGACATGACCAACGACGTCGAGGGATGGCCCCGGCTGTTCAGCGAGTACGCGGCCGCCGAGGTGCTGTCGCGGCAGGGCGACACGGTGACCTTCCGCCTGACCATGCACCCGGACGAGAACGGCAAGGTGTGGAGCTGGGTGTCGGAACGGACCACCGACCGCGACAAGCTCACCGTCACGGCACGCCGGGTCGAGCCGGGTCCGTTCGAGTACATGAACATCCGGTGGGAGTACGAGGAGACCTCCGAGGGCGTCCGGATGCGCTGGATCCAGGACTTCGCTATGCGGCCGGACGCGCCCGTGGACGACGCCGGGATGACGGACATCATCAACCGCAACTCGCCCGTCCAGATGGCCCTCATCCGCGACCGCGTCGAGCAGGCCGCCGGCGAGCGGCGGACCTCCCCCGTCACGCCCGCCTGAACGGCGCCGCCGCGTAAGGAGACCTCATGCACCACGCCCTGATCGTCGCCCGGATGGCCCCGCATTCCGCGCCGGACATCGCCGAGGTCTTCGCGGCCTCCGACCGCGGCGACCTGCCCCGTCTCGTCGGGGTGACCCAGCGTTCCCTCTTCCAGTTCGGCGATGTGTACATGCACTTCATCGAGGCCGAGCAGGACCCGGGCCCCGCCATCGCGCGCGTGGCCGGGCACCCCGAGTTCCGCGACATCAGCAGCAGGCTGGAGGCGTACGTCAGCCCGTACGACCCGCAGACCTGGCGCGGTCCGAAGGACGCGATGGCGACGTGCTTCTACCACTGGGAGAGAGACTCGGTCCCGGCCACCCGGTGACACCGAGGTCAGACGCCGAAGGCCGCCGCCCGCGAGGGCGGCGGCCTTCGGCGTCTGCGGTACTCAGCGGGCCAGTGCCGGCAGCAGACGCAGGGCGTTCTCCCGGTTGATGCCCCTGAGTTGCTCCGGTGAGAGGAAGGGGTCGCCGTCCAGGGCGGGTACCGCGACGTCGGCGACGGCCTGCGCGGAGGTGGGCGGCCAGTCCGTGCCGAAGAGGACCCGGCCGGGATCCACCGTGGTCAGCAGCGTGGGCGTGGCGGAGGGGGACATGGGGCCCGCGGTGTCGAAGTAGAACCGGTGCAGGTAGTCACGGACCCGGCCCGGCTCGATCGCCGGGGTGAGGTGCCCGCCGAAGAGTTCGAGCCGTGTGGCCATGTACGGCAGGAAGCCTCCTCCGTGGGGAAGGACGAAGCTGAGGTTCGGATAGCGGTCCAGGGTGCCGTTCCGGATCAGGTTGACGGCCGCGCGTGTGGTGTCCATGAGGAAGTCGCACACGAAGGGCGGCATCCCCGGCAGTCCAGAACCGCCGTCCTTTCCGGCCGGCACGTCCATGGGGTGCGTGCTGACGACGGCTGACCGGTCGTTCAGCTCCTGAAGGAGGCGGTCGTGGGACGCGTCACCGAGGTAGACGCCGTCCATGCTCGTTCTCGTGCTCACTCCGACGGCCCCGAGTTCGTCGAGTCCGTAGCGCAGGCTCCACTGTGAGAGTTCCAGGTCGTCCAGGAACACAGGGGTGAAGAAGGCGAAGCGCGCGGGATGCTCCTCGACGACATCGGCCGCCGCCCGCAGGGCGATCCGTGCGCTCTCCTGGCGCTGCGCGCGCTCGCGGAACCGTCCGAGCATCGCGACGGTCATGACGGCGGTGCTGATGCCCGTCTTGTCCATGACCTCCAGAGCCGCGTCGAGGTCCCAGCGGGTCCACCAGGGCAGCTTCTCGCGGTTGACGACACCGTGTTCCGCCGCCCAGTCCAGCCAGGCCGGCGCGGTGAAATGGTGGTGGACGTCCACTCGGCCCGCCAGGGGGCCGTCTTCGTATGGCATGGGCATGTCCTCGGCGTGGTCGGTTCGGTGGGGGGTGCTCAGCCGCGGCAGAGCACGGTCCGCAGCACGTCCGTCAGCACACGATCGGCGGACGGCGGGTGGGTGGGCGAGCGCCAGGCGACGAAACCGTCCGGGCGCACGAGGACGGCACCGTCGGCGGCGGTGCCGTGCAGCGCCGCCCAGTCGGCGTCCGGCTCGGGAACGAGATCGTGGTCAGGGCCGTCTCCCACGAGATACACCTCGACCGGAACGCCCAGCTCCGCGCCGGCCCGCTCCGCGGCACGGCGCCACGGGTGGCCCTCGGCCCCGGCGAGCACGACGAAGGAACGCTCGTACAGATCGAGAGTGGAGATCCGGGCGCCTGCTCTGCGCACCCACATGTGGGGTGCGCGGCTCCCCGGCTCGCCGTCGATCCGGAAGGCCTCCGGGATGACCGGCCGCTCGGGGGAGGCACCCACCACGGCGTTGGAGGCGTACCGGTAGCAGAGCGCGACCGTCATGAGGTCCGCCGCGTCGTTGTTGCGCCCCGCCGCCGGGCCGAACGCCGGGTGCTGCTCCTCGGCCACCTGCTGGGCGGCCCGCTCGCTCGTCGTGACGGCGACCGGCCGCCGTTCGCGCTCGTAGGTGCCGAGCAGCGGCGGGCCGGCCCAGCCGCGCAGGACCGCGGCGAGTTTCCAGGCGAGGTTGTGGGCGTCCTGGATTCCGGTGTTGGAGCCGAACGCCCCGTTGGGCGGCATTTCATGAGCCGAGTCACCGACCAGAAAAACCCGGCCCTGTCCATAGCTGTCCGCGACGCGCTGGGAAGCGTGCCAGGGCGCTTTCCCCGTGATCTCGACATCAAGGTCCGGAACACCGGCAGCGGCGCGGATATGTGCGGCGCAGCGCTCGTTTCCGAAATCCTCCAGGGTTTCGCCCCGATCGGGTGACCAAGGGATATGAATGACCCACCGCTCCTCGTTGTCCACGGGCAGCAGGGCGCCTTCCCCTTGTGGATCGGTGGTGTAACAGACGATGAAGCGATTCGGCCCGACATATTCCTTGAGGGTCTTGCTCCGGAACGTGACACTCACGTTGTGGAACAGGGCCCCGGGCCCGGACTGGCCGATTCCCAGACGTTTTCGGACGGGGCTTCTCGGGCCGTCGGCGGCCACCAGGAAATCAGCTTTCACGGTGTAGGTCTCACCCGTGTCCCGGCGCATGATCTGCGCCAGGACACCCTCGTCGTCCTGCGTGAAGGAGAGCAGCTCCGTGCCGAAGCGGATGTCTCCGCCCCGGCGGGCACGGTTCAGCAGCACCGGCTCCAGGTCGTTCTGGCTGCACAGGCACCAGTTCGAGGAGCTCACCCGGGAGACGTCCATGCCCGCGGCGATGTCCTGGACGATCCAGCGGCGCCGCTCTCCCACGAGGGTGTCCACCTGGAGTACGCCGTCGTTCCCGTCGAGAGCGACAGCGGCCTCGCGCAGGCTCTGCTCCAGTCCGGCGGTGCGGAAGATCTCCATGGTGCGCACGTTGTTCCCGCGGCCGCGCGGATGCGTCGATGTCTCGGCATGCCGCTCCACGAGCATGTGCTCGATTCCGAGACGCCCCAGGAACACTGAGGTGGAAAGACCCACCAGCGATCCGCCTGCGATGAGAACTGGTACAGATTCCACTCCGCGTCCGCTCACTGGTTTCCTCGTCATCCGGCGCCTGCACCAGCCCGGGAACGGTGGACTGGCCCGTCCCTGATGTTTACCAAGCAGGACTTACCCGCGCGATCCAGGGCGCCCTGGGGTAGGCCGGCCGGGTAATCGGAGCCGTTTCGCACACCTCCACCTGCGCTCGAACTCATATGGCCCAGCAGTGTTTGCAGCACAGCGCCGGCGGGGAAATCGTGTGATTCGACCGACGGAACTCTCGACCTGGGGACAGCCATGACGCAAGCGTTCGCATCCGAGGAAATGTCGTCAGAAGAGGCCGCCGCCGCGGCCTCGGCGTGCAGCCGGGAGTTCCGCGCCAACCCGCATCCCGTGTACTCCGCCCTCAGGGCGACAGCGCCCGTGTGCCCGCTGAAGCCCCCGCACGGGGTCGACACGTACCTCATCACCCGGTACGACGACGCCCGCGCCGCCTTGGCCGACCCCCGGCTGAGCAAGGACATGTACGGCGCCATCGACGCCTACCACCGGATCTTCGGCGACTCGTCGATCGCCCTGGACGACAACATGCTCTTCTCGGACCCTCCGAAGCACACGAGGCTCCGCAGGATCGTCGGCGCCACCTTCACGCCCAAGAGGGTGGAATCGCTGCGGCCGAAGGTCCAGAAGATCACCGACGAACTGCTGGAGCGCTGCCCGGCGTCGGAGCCGGTGAACCTCCTCCAGGAGTTCTGCTTCCCGCTGCCGCTGCATGTGATCTGCGAGCTCCTCGGCGTCCCGGAGAACGAGCGCAGACAAGCCCAGGAATGGTCCGCCACGGTCGCTCAGACCGGCTTCGGGCCGGAGGCGCGCAAGGCGCTGGAGATCGCCGAGGGAAACCTGCGCGACTATCTGGTGGACCTGATCGCGCGCAAGCGCAGGGAGCCGGACAAAGCCCTGCTCAGCGCACTCGTCGCGGCGCAGGACGAGGACGGCGCGCTCACCGACCACGAACTCGTCTCCACCGCGTGGGTGCTGCTCTTCGCGGGCCACAAGTCGACCGCGTACGAGATCGGCAACGCCGTCTACCACCTGCTCTGCCGGCCGGAGCAGAAACGCCTGGCCTTCCGCGACCCCCAGGCGACGGCCGCGGCCGTCGAGGAGATCTTCCGGTTCGAGACCTCCGTGGAGAACTCGACGTTCCGCTACGCGACGGAGGACATCGAGATCCGCGGCACCCGCATCCCGAAGGGCGCGCTCGTGCAGATCTCGCTCACGGCGGCCAACCGCGACCCGGAGGTGTTCCCCGACCCGGACCGCATGGACGTCGAGCGTCCGAACGTCCAGGCCACGCACCTCGCCTTCGGCCTCGGCCCGCACTACTGCATCGGCGCGTCGCTGGCGCGGCTGGAGATGCAGATCGCCCTGGCCACGCTCTTCGGGCGCCACCCCGAGATGGCCCTGGTCGGGGAGCCGGAGGACGTGCGCTGGCTGACCGTGCCGTTCCCGGCCTTCCGCGGGCTCGCGGAACTCCCCGTCGTTCTCGACCCGTCGTGACGCGCGAGGCGCCGGCACCGGCGCGGGTGCGCGTGGTGCGCCTGCTGCGTGTCCAGGAGGGAAGGGAAGCGGACTTCGTGAACGCCTACCAAGGCGTACGCGACGGTGCCGCACGGTGTCCCGGACATCTGCGCGAACAGCTCTGCCGCTCCCTCGACGATCCCGGTCGGTGGCTGCTCACCAGTGAGTGGGACAGCCTCGAAGCCATCGAACGGTGGCGCACCGGCCCCGATCACACCACTCTGGTCGGGCCGATGAACGCCTGTCTGCACGACGACCGGTGGACCGGGGTCTTCGAGATCATGCCCGAGAGCCCGGGTGACCGAAGGCCGAGACAGGGCTGACCATCATGTGACCGGCCGGTAAGGTCGGGTTCGTGCCGAAGCCGCTCAGTCTCTCCTTCGATCCGATCGCGCGCGCCGACGAACGCTGGAAGCAGCGCTGGGGAAACGTGCCGTCCATGGCGGCGATCACCTCGATCATGCGTGCCCAGCAGATCCTCCTCGCCGAGGTCGACGCGGTGGTCAAGCCGTACGGGCTGACGTTCGCGCGCTACGAGGCGCTGGTGCTGCTCACCTTCTCCAAGTCCGGCGAGCTGCCGATGTCCAAGATCGGCGAGCGGCTCATGGTGCATCCCACGTCCGTGACGAACACCGTGGACCGGCTCGTGAAGTCGGGCCTCGTCGACAAGCGGCCCAACCCCAACGACGGGCGCGGCACCCTCGCCAGCATCACCGAAAAGGGCCGTGAGGTGGTCGAGGCGGCCACCCGCGACCTGATGGCGATGGACTTCGGGCTCGGGGTGTACGACGCGGAGGAGTGCGCCGAGATCTTCGCGATGCTGCGGCCGCTGCGGATCGCAGCGGGGGACTTCGAGGAGGGGTGACCCGGGCCAAGATCTCCCGGAACGGGTGGTTACGCTCGACGGCATGAAAAAGAGCGTGCTGACCCGCTACCGCGTGATGGCCTACGTCACCGGTGTGCTGCTGGTCCTGCTGACCCTCGGCGTCATCGCCAAGTACCTGCTCGACATGAACGGCGCCGCCGACTTCACCCGCGTCGTCGGCATCGCGCACGGCTGGCTGTACGTCGTGTACCTGATCTTCGCCTTCGACCTGGGCTCCAAGGCGAAGTGGCCGGTGGGCAAGCAGCTGTGGGTGTTGCTCGCCGGGACCGTTCCGACGGCCGCGTTCTTCGTGGAGCGAAGGATCAGCCACGAGCTGGAGGCCAGGGTCGCGGAGGACTCGCCCGCGACCGCCAAGGCGTAACCGCACCGCCGTACGGGCGAACGTACGGCGGTCTGCCATCGACATTTACTTGGACGTCCTAGTAAATTCGAGGGTATGGACGCTGACGCCATAGAGGAAGGCCGCCGCCGCTGGCAGGCCCGGTACGACTCCGCGCGCAAGCGCGACGCGGACTTCACCACGCTCTCCGGCGACCCCGTGGAGCCGGTGTACGGGCCCCGGCCCGGCGACAGGTACGACGGGTTCGAGCGGATCGGCTGGCCCGGGGAGTACCCCTTCACCCGCGGCCTGTACGCCACCGGCTACCGGGGGCGTACCTGGACCATCCGGCAGTTCGCCGGGTTCGGCAACGCCGAGCAGACCAACGAGCGCTACAAGATGATCCTCCGCAACGGCGGAGGCGGGCTCTCGGTCGCCTTCGACATGCCCACGCTCATGGGCCGTGACTCCGACGACCCGCGTTCGCTGGGGGAGGTCGGGCACTGCGGCGTCGCGATCGACTCGGCGGCCGACATGGAGGTCCTGTTCAAGGACATCCCACTGGGTGACGTGACGACGTCCATGACCATCAGCGGCCCGGCCGTGCCCGTCTTCTGCATGTACCTGGTCGCCGCCGAGCGGCAGGGCGTCGACCCCTCCGTCCTGAACGGCACGCTCCAGACGGACATCTTCAAGGAGTACATCGCCCAGAAGGAGTGGCTCTTCCAGCCGGAACCGCATCTGCGGCTCATCGGCGACCTGATGGAGCACTGCGCGGCCGGCATCCCCGCGTACAAGCCGTTGTCCGTCTCCGGCTACCACATCAGGGAGGCCGGGGCGACGGCCGCGCAGGAGCTGGCCTACACACTGGCGGACGGCTTCGGATACGTGGAGCTGGGGCTGTCCCGCGGGCTGGACGTCGACGTCTTCGCCCCCGGTCTGTCCTTCTTCTTCGACGCGCACGTCGACTTCTTCGAGGAGATCGCGAAGTTCCGGGCGGCCCGGCGGATCTGGGCCCGCTGGATGCGGGACGTGTACGGCGCCCGGTCCGAGAAGGCCCAGTGGCTGCGCTTCCACACGCAGACCGCAGGGGTCTCGCTCACCGCCCAGCAGCCGTACAACAACGTCGTACGGACGGCCGTGGAGGCGCTGGCGGCCGTGCTCGGCGGGACGAACTCGCTGCACACCAACGCCCTCGACGAGACCCTCGCGCTGCCCAGCGAGCAGGCGGCGGAGATCGCGCTGCGCACCCAGCAGGTGCTGATGGAGGAGACCGGCGTCGCCAATGTGGCCGACCCGCTGGGCGGCTCCTGGTACGTCGAGCAGCTCACGGACCGGATCGAGGCCGACGCCGAGAAGATCTTCGAGCGGATAAGGGAGCGGGGAGTGCGGGCGCACCCGGACGGGCAGCACCCGATCGGGCCGATCACCTCCGGGATCCTGCGGGGCATCGAGGACGGCTGGTTCACCGGCGAGATCGCGGAATCGGCGTTCCGGTACCAGCAGGCGCTGGAGAAGGGCGACAAGAAGGTCGTCGGGGTGAACGTCCACACCGGCTCGGTGACCGGCGATCTGGAGATCCTGCGGGTCAGCCATGAGGTGGAGCGGGACCAGGTCCGGGTGCTCGGGGAGCGGAAGGCCGGGCGGGACGACGCGCGGGTCCGTGCGGCGCTCGACGACATGATCGCCGCGGCGCGGTCGGACACGAACATGATCGAACCGATGCTGGAGGCGGTACGGGCCGAGGCGACCCTCGGCGAGATCTGCGGGGTGCTGCGGGACGAGTGGGGGGTGTACACGGAGCCTGCGGGGTTCTGAGGTCCGCGGCAGCGTGAACAGATCTGGGCGTCCCCGCGCGACCTGGTCGCCCGAAGGGGGCCCGCTCCGGCGAAGAGGAACCGGCGGTGCCCGCCGAGCCGCCGCGCACCGAGGAGCGGGCCGGGCAACTCGCCGAGCTGCTCGACGAACGCGCCCGGCCCGACCCCGACTTCAGCGGGCCGCCAGGGTGAGCGGGGGCCGCCGCTCAGCCGGTGGCCGGGTCCGCGGCTTCTGCCGCCAGGCCCCTGAGCAGGACCAGCGTGAAGCCGCGGACCCACTCCTCGTCGACCGGCTGCCCGCTCACCAGCGTGCGGTGGACCACCGCTCCCGCCACCATGTCGAAGATCAGGTCCGCGGTGCGGGACGCTGTGGCCGGGTCCGTTTCGGGCGGGAGTTCGCCTCTCTCCTGGGCTCGGGACCTGCCCTCCACGACCAGGCGTTTCTGGCGGTCGACCACCGACGCGCGGATACGGCTCCGCAGGGCGTCGTCGCGGGTGGCCTCCGTGACCACCGCCATGAGGCCGCTCTTCGCCTCCGGGCGGGCCAGGATGGCGGCGAACTGCAGGACGACGCCCTCGATGTCCGCGGCCAGTGAGCCGCTGTCCGGGAGCTGAAGTTCGTCGAAGAGTTCCGCGACCGCGTCGACGACCAGTTCGTTCTTGCCCGCCCAGCGGCGGTACAGCGTCGTTTTCGCAACCCCGGCGCGGCTCGCGACGTCTCCCAAGGTGAGCTTGGACCAGCCCAGTTCGACCAGCGCCGCCCGCGTCGCGGCCAGGATCGCGGCGTCCGCCGTGGCGCTGCGCGGGCGCCCGGTGCGGCTGGCTGGGCTGCGGCTCGGCATGGGATGACCATAAACCGGCGTTTCCCGCGAGGCCGTGAGGGAGATCACCGAAGGGTGGTGTTCCGGCGGTGGAGTGTGGCATTACGCTACGACTCGTAGCGAAAGCCCGTGGGGGACGTACACGGGCTGGAGTGACATGGCGTGGGGTGGGGACCCGGCGCCGAAGGGCACCGGCCGGCCCGGCTTTCACACCGTTTTTCACACGCGGTCGCAGTACGGGGGAGGATAGGCGCATGCAGCCACGGAACATGTCCATGAGCGGAGTCGTCGACCTCGCCGCGGTGAAGGCGGCCCAGGAGGCCAAGGCGAAGGCGGAGCAGGCGCGTGCGCAAGCCGCCCGGGAGGGCGGCACGGGGGCGATCTCCCCGGCCGACCTCGTCATCGACGTCGACGAGGCGGGGTTCGAGAGGGACGTCCTCCAGCGGTCCGCCGAGGTGCCCGTCGTCATCGACTTCTGGGCCGAGTGGTGTCAGCCCTGCAAGCAGCTGAGCCCGGTCCTGGAGCGGCTGGCCGTCGAGTACAACGGCCGCTTCCTGCTCGCCAAGATCGACGTCGACGCCAACCAGATGCTGATGCAGCAGTTCGGCATCCAGGGGATCCCGGCGGTGTTCGCGGTCGTCGCGGGGCAGGCGCTGCCGCTCTTCCAGGGGGCCGCGGGCGAGGCGCAGATCCGGCAGACGCTGGACCAGCTGGTGCAGGTCGCCGAGCAGCGCTTCGGCCTGACCGGCCTCGCCGTCGACCCCGAGGCCGACCCGGGCGGCGCCCAGCCGGCGCCCGAGCGGCCGGCCGGTCCGTACGACGGCCTCCTCGAGGCCGCCGTGCAGGCGCTGGACTCGGGTGACCTGAGCGGTGCCGTCCAGGCCTACAAGAACGTACTGAACGAGGACCCGGGCAACGAGGAGGCCAAACTGGGCCTCGCCCAGGCCGAGTTGCTCCAGCGGGTGCAGGGTGTCGACCCGCAGCGGGTGCGCAGGGACGCGGCCGAGAAGCCGGCCGATGTGCAGGCGCAGATCGCCGCCGCCGACCTGGATCTGGTCGGCGGCCATGTGGAGGACGCCTTCGGCCGGCTCATCGAGACCGTGGGGCGTACGGTGGGTGACGACCGGGACACCGTACGGATGCGGCTGCTGGAGCTGTTCGAGGTGGTCGGACCCGAGGATCCGCGGGTGATCGCGGCGCGCAGGGCCCTGGCCCGGGCCCTGTTCTGACCAGTCGTTAAACGCGGGGGCCTGTGGCGCCCGCGTGAAGGATTTGCCGACGCAGCGTCACGGCGGCCGCGCTTTACCAAAACTTGGTAATCGCGGCCGCTGTTACTGCGAGTAAGTCAGGGCCGTTGATCTGTCGGTTTCTGTCCAGCGATCAACAGCTTTGTACCGCGGTTCGGCGCCACCCTGTGTCGTCGTCCGAGACCGGGGGGTCGTTGTTCGGTTATCCCGCCGTTACTAGTCAGTAACGAACCCCCTTGTGCGGGCGGCGAGAATGCACCACGATCGGCCACGCTCGGTCCATTCCCGTACCCCGGCAGCCGGTTGGGTCGCGGGACGTCCTTGGGTCCCCACCGAGCAGAGCCGGCGGCAGTGGCGCCGGCTCTTGGACAGGGGGGTCTTCGCCCACCCGGCGAAGCCTGTCCAGCAGGGTTGTGCGTGATGCGTGTCAGGCGCGACCAGTGGTTGTCGCTCGGGGGTGATCGCCGGTGATTCGGGCGCGAGTTGCGCCTCCGAGTGCAGGCGCTCTCCTTCCCGAGGACGTAGCACTTCTCCCATCCCTGCCCGGCTGAGCCGCGACTCGGGGCGAGCCAGGACAGGAGATGTACGTCCGAGAAGGAGGAAATATGGAGTCCCAGGTGCGTGGCGGGACCAGATGGAAGCGGTTCGCTGTGGTGATGGTGCCCAGCGTCGCCGCCACGGCTGCGATAGGTGTCGCCCTCGCGCAGGGCGCTCTCGCCGCGTCGTTCAGTGTCTCCGGGCAGTCGTTCAAGGTCACGACCGACCAGCTCGTCGGAGAGGGCTTCTCGCAGTACGGCGCCCTCGACGAGGGGTACACGCTCGACGGCAAGAAGGCTGTGCACCCGGTCGCGGTCTCGTCGTTCAAGTCGGCGACGATCAAGAACCTGTGCCAGTCGGTCGTCACCCCGAACATTCCGGTGCTCGGGAACGTCAGCCTGATCCTGCGTGCGGGTCAGGGTGCCAAGCCGGTCGAGGCCCAGAACCTCTACATCGATGTCGCCGACCTCAGCGCCGACGCGACGTTCGAGAACATCGACATCGGTGTGGCCGCCAAGGACGCCAACAAGGGTCCGGCCATGAGGAAGGGCGAGACGTCGAACCCGTACGGCTTCGCCCAGCAGGCGGACCGGGCGACCCTGACCGACGTGAAGCAGACGGCGTGGGCGACCACCGCCGGAACCTTCAAGCTCAGCGGCCTGAAGATGTCGCTGTCGACGGGTGTCAAGGAGTGCTACTAAGCACTCGATGACGGGCGGGGGAGCCGGTGGCGCCCCCGCCCGTCCACCTTCCGGCCGGGCCTTCACGGACGGCCCACATCACCACCACAGCAACGCCGTACCAGGGAGCTGTTTTTCCATGAGCGCCGAGACTCCTGCCGCAGACGGCCAGTTCACTCTCCGGAGGCAGCAGTTCCGCGCCTGGCGGGGTACGCGGCCGTTCTGGGCCGGGCTGTTCGTCCTGCTCAGCGGACTGCCCATCGCCTACTTCCCGTACGCGAACCTCCAGATCGGTCACCTGACGCTGGCGATGGCGACCACCGCGGGTGCCGGTTCCCTGATCATCGGCGTGCTGCTCGTCGTGCTGGGCGTCAGCCTCTGGTTCCAGAAGCACGTCCGCGTCTTCGCCGGTGTCGCGGCGATCCTGCTGGCGCTGGTGTCCATCCCCGTGTCCAACCTCGGCGGCTTCCTCATCGGCTTCTTCCTCGCCCTCGTGGGCGGGGCGATGGCCGTGGCCTGGGCGCCGGGCCCGCCGCCCGCGGGGCAGCTCGCCGCCCACGCGACCACGGGCACGGGCGAGGCCCCCGGCGCCACGGACCACGACACCACGGTGCTGCGGCCCGTGGACGGGGCGGGCCAGCCGAACGATCTGTCAGGAACGAACCCGGCCAACGGGGCGAACGGGAGGCACAGTGCCGGCTGACGAGGTGACCCACGGGGCTGATGTGGAGGCGTCCCGTGTGAGAACCGGGCCGCGCCACGCGGCACCCAAGAAGCCGCTGTTCACCAGGTTCAACAGGCCCGCGGGCAAGGCGATAGCCATGGCGGCGATGCCGACGGCGGTCCTCATGGGCATGGGCTTCACATCCACGCTCGCCATCGCCGACAGCGACAGCCCGGCGACGCCGACGTCGAAGAGCCTGACGGCCGACGAGTACAAGGAGTGCGTGGCGGCCCTGGAGGACGCCAAGGACCCCAAGGGCGACGACTCCGCCTCGCCCACGCCGTCCCCCTCGGCGAGCGACGGCTCGAAGGACGACAGCGCCGACCAGGGCGGGACGGCTCCCACACCGTCCCCCTCGTCCGGCGGAGGCGGCACGGGCGCGGACACGGGCGACTCCTCTTCGTCGGATTCAGGTTCCGACGACAAGGGCGACCCCGAGCCGGCCCCCTCCCCGAGCGCGCCCGACGGCGACTCGGCCGCCACCCCGTCCCCCTCGCCGTCCGAGAGCGGCGGCAACCTGCTGGAGGACATCGGCGACGCCATCGGCGGCATCTTCAACGGCGGGAACACGGCCGGCGCCGGCCCGAGCCCCACCCCGTCCGCCTCCGCGTCCGACAGCACCGGGACGAAGGACGACGACGCCGCCGGCTCGGTGAAGGACACCACCGAGAAGGCCGCCGGCACGGTCGAGGACACCGTCAAGGACACCACCGGCAAGGCGTCGAAGACGGCCGAGGACACCGGCGAGGCCGTCGAGAAGGCGGCGGAGCAGGCGAGCAAGGCGGCGCAGGAGGCCGGGCAGGCCACCGCCTCGCCCAGCCCGTCCCCGAGCTCCTCCACGGACGCCGGGGACTGCCCGGCCGCCACCGACGCCGAGGGCGGCGTCGACAACAAGGTGCCGCTGCCCGACGACCCGTGGTTCCTCAACGCCAGCTCGCTGACGCTCAAGGGCGCCGACTACAAGGGCGTCGTCGAGGTGCGCACCGCCAACGGCACCGTCAAGAAGGTCCTGAAGTACGTCATCTCCGGCGGCACCGACATCGGCGACCTCCACCAGACGGTCAAGGACAAGCAGTCCGGCAAGACCTACCACGTGCAGGCGGCCAAGGGCTCGACGTCCACGATCCGCGACGGCGACACGGTGATGTACACGGAGAGCATCTCCGGCAACCTGCTCGGACTGATCCCGATCACGTTCGACCCGGAGCACCCGCCGCCGCTGAACATCCCGCTGATCTACTTCACCAACGTCAAGGTCCAGCAGGCCGGCCAGTTCGGCGGGACGCTGCACGTGCCCGGGCTGCACAACTTCGTCACCGACTGAACGCCTCTCAAGGCCCGTTCGGGAGCCGCACACGCCGAGGGCGCCCCCTGAAGTCCAGGGGGCGCCCTCAGCGCCGTACACGGGCCCTCAGGCCCTTTTCCGGGTCAGTCCCTGGCGCCGCCGCCCAGGTGGTGGACGCGCACCATGTTGGTGGTGCCGGGGACGCCGGGGGGCGAGCCGGCCGTGATGACCACGATGTCGCCCTCGTCGAAGCGGTTCAGCTTCACCATCTCCTGGTCCACCAGGTCGACCATCTCGTCGGTGCTGTTCACGAACGGCACGACGTGCGGCTCCACGCCCCAGCTGAGCGCGAGCTGGTTGCGGGTGGACTCGTCCGTGGTGAACGCGATGATCGGCTGGACCGCGCGGTAGCGGCACAGCCGGCGGGCGGTGTCGCCGGACTGGGTGAAGGCCACCAGGCCCCGGCCGCCGAGGAAGTCGGCGATCTCGCAGGCGGCACGGGCCACCGAACCGCCCTGCGTGCGCGGCTTCTTGCCCGGGACGAGCGGCTGCAGGCCCTTGGACATCAGCTCCTGCTCGGCCGCGGTGACGATCTTCGACATCGTCTTGACGGTCTCGATCGGGTACGCGCCCACGCTTGACTCGGCGGACAGCATGACCGCGTCGGCGCCGTCCAGGATCGCGTTGGCCACGTCGGAGGCCTCGGCGCGGGTCGGACGGGAGTTGGTGATCATCGACTCCATCATCTGGGTCGCCACGATCACCGGCTTGGCGTTGCGCCGGCACAGCTCGATCAGGCGCTTCTGCACCATGGGGACCTTCTCGAGCGGGTACTCGACGGCGAGGTCACCGCGGGCGACCATCACACCGTCGAACGCCATCACGACGTCCTCCATGTTCTGCACCGCCTGCGGCTTCTCCACCTTGGCGATGACCGGGACGCGGCGGCCCTCCTCGTCCATGATGCGGTGCACGTCCGCGACGTCCTTGGCGTCCCGGACGAACGACAGCGCGACCAGGTCGCAGCCCATGCGGAGCGCGAAGCGGAGGTCCTCGATGTCCTTCTCGCTCAGCGCGGGCACGTTGACGGCCGCGCCGGGCAGGTTGATGCCCTTGTGGTCGGAGATGACGCCGCCCTCGATGACGATCGTCTTCACCCGGGGGCCCTCGACCTCGGTGACCTTCAGCTCGACGTTGCCGTCGTTGATGAGGACCTGGTCGCCCTTGGTCACGTCGCCGGGCAGGCCCTTGTAGGTCGTCCCGCAGACCGTCTTGTCGCCGGGGACGTCCTCGGTGGTGATGGTGAACTCGTCACCGCGGACCAGCTCCACAGGACCCTCGGCGAAGGTCTCCAGACGGATCTTGGGGCCCTGGAGGTCGGCGAGGACCCCGATGGCCCGGCCGGTCTCCTTGGCGGCGGCACGGACCCGGTCGTACCGGCCCTGGTGCTCGGCGTGCGAGCCGTGGCTGAAGTTGAAGCGGGCCACGTTCATCCCGGCTTCGATCAACGCGACAAGCTGCTCGTGGGAGTCGACCGCGGGGCCGAGAGTACAGACGATTTTCGAACGGCGCATGGGGGCGATCCTATCGGTTTGTTTCGCAACGGAATATTCCGTCTGGCGGAAAATACAAAAGGGCGGGATGCCGCTCAGGTGTGATTCCCCGAACCAATTACCAGCGCGTAGGTCTGTGTCGCGATCTCCAATTCCTCGTCAGTGGGCACCACCGCCACAGCGACCCGGGCACCCTCGGGCGAGATCAGCCGCGCCTCGTCGCCGCGTACGGCGTTGCGCTCGCCGTCCACCGCCAGGCCCAGCTCCTCCAGACCCGCCAGGGCGGCCTCCCGCACGGGCGCCGCGTTCTCGCCGACACCGGCGGTGAAGGCCACCGCGTCCACCCGTCCGAGGACGGCGTAATAGGCGCCGATGTACTTCTTCAGGCGGTGAATGTAGATGTCGAACGCCAGCTCCGCCTGCTCGTCGCCCTCGTCGACGCGGCGGCGGATCTCCCTCATGTCGTTGTCACCGCACAGTCCGATCAGACCGCTCTTCTTGTTGAGAAGAGTGTCGATCTCGTCGGCGGACATTCCACCAACACGCATCAAATGGAAGATGACGGCCGGGTCCATGTCTCCCGAGCGCGTACCCATCACGAGCCCCTCCAAAGGCGTCAGCCCCATGGAGGTGTCCACGCAGCGCCCGCCCCTGACGGCCGATGCGGACGCCCCGTTGCCCAGGTGCAGCACGATCACGTTCGTCTCGGCGGGGTCCTTGCCGAGCAGTTTCGCGGTGGCCCGGGAGACATAGGCGTGGGAGGTGCCGTGGAAGCCGTAGCGCCGGATGCGGTGCTCGTCGGCCGTCTTCACGTCGATCGCGTAGCGGGCCGCCGACTCCGGCATGGTCGTGTGGAACGCGGTGTCGAAGACGGCGACCTGCGGCAGGTCGGGCCGCAGCGCCCGGGCCGTGCGGATCCCGGTGAGGTTGGCCGGGTTGTGCAGCGGGGCGACCGGGATGAGCCGCTCGATCTCGGCGAGCACGGCGTCGTCGATCACGGTCGGCTCGGTGAAGGACTTGCCGCCGTGCACCACCCGGTGCCCGATCGCGGCCAGTTCGGGCGAGTCCAGGCCGAGACCGTCCTTGGCGAGCTCCTCGGCGACGGCCTTCAGGGCGGCGTCGTGGTCGGCGATCGCCCCGCCGCGCTCCCGGCTCCCGCCGCCGGCCGGGGTGTGCTTCAGCCGGGAGGTCTGCTCGCCGATGCGCTCGACCAGGCCCACCGCCAGCCGGCTGTTGTCGCGCATGTCGAGCAGCTGGTACTTCAGCGACGAGGAGCCGGAGTTGAGGACGAGGACACGGGTGGGGCTCACAGGGCGGTTGCCTTCTCGCTCGGGGACGGGGCGGGGGACTGGGCCTGGATCGCCGTGATGGCGACGGTGTTGACGATGTCCTGGACGAGGGCGCCCCGGGACAGGTCGTTGACGGGCTTGCGCAGACCCTGGAGCACCGGGCCGACGGCGATCGCGCCGGCCGAGCGCTGCACGGCCTTGTAGGTGTTGTTGCCGGTGTTCAGGTCGGGGAAGATCAGCACGCTCGCCTGCCCGGCGACCTCGGAGCCGGGCAGCTTGGTCGCCGCGACCGACGGCTCCACGGCGGCGTCGTACTGGATCGGGCCCTCGATCTTCAGGTCGGGCCGGCGCGTGCGGACCAGCTCGGTGGCCTCGCGGACCTTGTCGACGTCGGCGCCGGAGCCGGAGGTGCCCGTGGAGTACGACAGCATGGCGATGCGCGGCTCCACGCCGAACTGCCCGGCCGTGGTGGCCGACTGGATGGCGATGTCGGCGAGCTGCCGGGCGTTCGGGTCCGGGTTGACCGCGCAGTCGCCGTAGACGAGGACCTTGTCGGCCAGGCACATGAAGAACACCGACGAGACGATGTCGGCGTCCGGCTTGGTCTTGATGATCTCGAAGGCGGGGCGGATGGTCGCGGCCGTGGAATGCACCGAACCCGACACCATGCCGTCGGCGAGGCCCTCCTGGACCATCAGCGTGCCGAAGTAGTTCACGTCGGAGACGACGTCGTACGCCAGCTCCACGGTGACGCCCCGGTGGGCGCGCAGGGCCGCGTACTGCTCGGCGAAGGCGTCGCGCAGGTCGGAGGCGGCCGGGTCGACCAGCTGGGACTCGCCGAGGTCGATGCCGAGGTCGGCGGCCTTCTTGCGGATCTGGTCGACCGGGCCGAGCAGGGTCAGTTCGCACACGCCCCGGCGCAGCAGCACCTCGGCGGCGTGCAGCACGCGCTCCTCGGTGCCCTCGGGCAGGACGACCCGGCGCAGGTCGGAGCGGGCCCGCTCCAGCAGCTTGTGCTCGAACATCATCGGCGTGACGCGGTCGCTGCTCGGGGCGGAGACGCGGCGGGCGAGGCCGGCGGTGTCGGCGTACCGCTCGAACAGGCCGAGCGCCCGCTCCGCCTTGCGCGGGGTGGCCGCGTTGAGCTTGCCCTCCAGGGAGAACAGCTGCTCGGCGGTGGGGAAACTGGTGCCGGCCACGGACAGCACCGGGGTGCCGGGCGCGAGGCGGTCGGCGAGGGTGAGGATGTCGTCGCCGGGCACCTCGTCCAGGGTGAGCAGCACGCCCGCCAGCGGCGGGGTGCCGGCGCTGTGCGCGGCGAGCGCGCCGACGACCAGGTCGGCCCGGTCGCCCGGGGTGACGACGAGACAGCCCGGGGTCAGGGCGCCCAGGAAGTTCGGCAGCATCGCGCCGCCGAAGACGAAGCCGAGCACGTCCCGGGCCAGCCCCGAGTCGTCGCCGAGGACCACCTTGGCGCCGAGGGTGTGGCCGATCTGCGAGACGGTCGGGGCGGACAGCGCGGGCTCGTCGGGCAGGACGTAACACGGCACGGGGAGCCGGGAGCCGAGCCGGGCGGCGATCTCGTCGCGGTCCTCGCGCGCCACCCGGTTGGCGACCATGGCCAGCACGTCGCAGCCCAGCGTGTCGTAGGCCCGGTAGGCGTTGCGCGTATCGGCGAGCACCGACTCCACGGTCTGCTGCCGGCCGCCCACGACCGGGATCACGGAGGCGCCGAACTCGTTGGCCAGCCGGGCGTTGAGCGACAGTTCGTCCGGGAGCTGGGTGCCGGCGTAGTCGGTGCCGAGGACCAGGACCACGTCGTAGTCGCGGGCGACCAGGTGGAAGCGGTCGACGAGCGTGGACACCAGCTCGTCCGTGCCGGCCTCGGCCTGGAGGGCGGACGCCTCGTGGTAGTCCATGCCGTAGACGGTCGCCGGGTCCTGGGCGAGCCGGTAGCGGGCGCGCAACAGCTCGAAGAGGCGGTCGGGCCCGTCATGGACGAGGGGACGGAAGACGCCCACCCGGTCCACCTGCCGGGTGAGGAGCTCCATGACCCCCAGTTCGACGACCTGGCGGCCGTCGCCGCGGTCGATGCCGGTCACGTACACGCTGCGGGTCACGCGCGCTCTCCGTTTCGTCTCGAGTGGGGGTGCGTATCAAGCCAACGGCTATCCAGCCAGGGGCACAAAAATCGCCCACCGAGGTGAGCAGAACCCTCTTGACAATACCTCCGTCGATAGATAAGGCGCCCATCCGTCTCGGGTGCCACACCGGGCTGTGGAGCGTGAAACAATCGGCAGAGGCTCACCGGTGTCAACAGCGAGCAGGAGACACAGCACGATGCGTATCGGAGTTCTCACCGCAGGCGGAGACTGCCCCGGCCTGAACGCCGTGATCCGGTCGGTCGTGCACCGGGCGGTCGACAACTACGGCGACGAGGTCATCGGCTTCGAGGACGGTTACTCGGGCCTGCTGGACGGCCGCTACCGCACCCTCGACCTGAACGCGGTCAGCGGCATCCTGGCCCGTGGCGGCACGATCCTGGGGTCGTCCCGGCTGGAGCGCGACCGGCTCCGCGAGGCCTGCGAGAACGCCTCCGACATGATCCACGAGTTCGGCATCGACGCGCTGATCCCGATCGGCGGCGAGGGCACGCTGACGGCGGCCCGCATGCTGTCCGACGCCGGTCTGCCGGTGGTCGGCGTCCCGAAGACGATCGACAACGACATCTCGTCGACCGACCGCACCTTCGGCTTCGACACGGCGGTCGGGGTCGCCACGGAGGCGATGGACCGCCTGAAGACCACCGCCGAGTCCCACCAGCGGGTGATGGTGGTGGAGGTCATGGGACGCCATGCGGGCTGGATCGCGCTGGAGTCCGGCATGGCGGCCGGTGCGCACGGGATCTGTCTGCCGGAGCGGCCGTTCGACCCGGCCGATCTCGTGAAGATGGTCGAGGAGCGCTTCGCCCGCGGCAAGAAGTTCGCGGTCGTCTGCGTCGCCGAGGGCGCCCACCCCGCCGACGGCACCATGGACTACGGCAAGGGCGCGATCGACAAGTTCGGCCACGAGCGCTTCCAGGGCATCGGCACGGCACTCGCCCTTGAGCTGGAGCGCCGGCTCGGCAAGGAGGCCAAGCCGGTCATTCTCGGCCACGTCCAGCGCGGCGGCTCGCCCACCGCGTACGACCGGGTGCTCGCCACGCGGTTCGGCTGGCACGCGGTGGAGGCCGCGCACCAGGGGCGGTTCGGCAGGATGACCGCGCTGCGCGGGACGGACATCGTGATGGTGCCGCTCGCGGAAGCCGTCACCGAGCTGAAGACCGTGCCGAAAGACCGCATGGACGAGGCCGAGTCGGTCTTCTAGAGCGGCCGCGCCTGCGTTGGGCCAGGGCCCTGGGCCGGGCTCTTCTGGATCCGCGCCCAGAAGTGCTCGACGATCCGGTCGAGGAAGTCGCGGGCCGCGTCGCCGGCGTCGCTGCCGCCGCCGCCCCAGCTCAGCGTGGCGGCCATGTGCCCCTGGTAGTCCTGGTGCAGCCCCTGGAGGGCCCCCTCCAGGAACGGCCGGTCCAGGGGCACGACCTTGGCCACCGGACGTACGTAGGCCTGCCAGCGGGTGGTGACGGCGTTGCGCAGCAGTTCGCCGAGCTTGGCGTCGCGGCCCGTGACGGAGACGAAGTCGGGCAGGCGCAGGCCGAGCAGCTCGGCGAGGGCGGCGGACTGGCGGTCGGTGCCGCGCCAGGTGTCGGTCTCCTCCATCCGCAGATAGGCGTGGAGTTCGTGTCCCACGGCACGGGCCACGTCCTCCGGGGCGAAACCGCGGGCGATGCGGTGCTCGCGCAGGGTGCGGGGTCTGTCGATGAGTTCACCGGGCGAGCACCACAACACCCCTGCGAGTGCGGTGAGTTCGGAGCCGGAGGGGGTCGCGGCCCCGCGTTCCCAGGCCATGACGTGGCCCGGGGTGATGTGCGGGTGCCCGTAGGAGACGCGTATGTCGTGGGCGACGTGCTCGGGTGTCATGCCGAGGGCCGCGCGCAGCCGTCGGGCGGCGGGGGCGTTGAAGGGCGGGGGCGTCGGGGTGGCGGGCGCGGGGTGGGGTGCGGGCTGGCTCGGGCGGGCTGAAGGTCGGCGCACGGGCCACAAGCTAGGGGTGTCGGGCTGCGGTGACTACGGTCTGTTCGGCCAGGATCACGGATTGTAGGAAGCTACGGCTACCGCCGGGTTCGACCGGGGCTGAAGATCGTCTGTCGGCCGGGGCGGAGGTGTGGCGAGGATGGCGCCGGGCCCGGCGAGCGTGGGCCCGGAAAGGTGGCCAGTCAGGTGAACGGCAAGCTCAGTGGGCATATTCGCGAGCGTCTCCTCGCGACGAACTTCTGGCATCTCGCGACGGTGGGTGCGGACGGTGCGCCCCAGGTGTCGCCCATGTGGGCGGACATCGAAGGGGAGTACGTCATGGTCAACACGTCGATCGGGCGGGTGAAGGAAGAGAATCTGCGGCGCAATCCGTACGTTTCGCTGTCCCACCACGACCCCTCCAACCCGTACGACCGGGCGGAGATCCGGGGGAAGGTCGTCCGGTTCGTGGAGGGCGAGGAGGCGGAGCGGGCGATGGACCGGCTCGCGCGGAAGTACCTCGGGGAGGACCGGTATCCGTGGCTGCTGCCCGGGGAGCGCCGGGTGATGCTGCTGATCGAGCCGACGCGGGTGCGGAGGGTGGAGGGGGTGGAGCCGTTCCGGGCGGGGGTCCTGCCGGACGGGGCGGCCGACGGGGCGGCGGACTGAGGGGCGCTGTGCCCGGCTGGGCGGGGCGGCGGTGTCGGGGTGCTGTGCCCGGGTGGGCGGGGCTGCGGTGCGGGGACGCCGCGCCCGGGCGGCCGGCCGGCCGCAGGGGGGCGGGTCGGGCAGATCCGACCCCCATCCGCTCAACTCGCTCAGTGACGCCGCGAGACGGGTGGCGGTCTTCTCGCCCGCCCGCTGTTTGATCAAGCCTTCCCCGGCGGCCGCGCGCAGCCTGACTTTCGCGCTGCCCACCCCGCTTCTCGTCACCCAGCGCGGTGACCATCACGGGATTCAGGCCGCCGAACATGTCATGCGAGCCGGCTTCACGCCGCGGGCCCCCTGCTGTCCTGCGCTCGGCTCATCGTAGGTCCGCGCGAATCCGTGATCACCCGGCCATTGACCCGGCACGTTCACCCACTTAGCCTCCATCTTCATACGTGGACGCCGTCTGCATATAGGGATGGGACACCGGTTCAAAGGGGAACTGCCTTGCCTCTGCTCGTAGTCGGAATCAGCGTTCTGGTTCTGCTCCTCCTCATGACCAGGCTGAGACTGAACGGCTTCGCGGCCCTGCTGCTCGTGGCGGTCGGTGTCGCACTGGTCCGGGGGATTCCGGTGGCGACCATCCCGGACGTCCTCTCCGAGGGCATTGGTGACCAGATCGGCGACACCATGCTGACCATCGGACTCGGCGCCATGGTCGGCCGGGTGATGGGGGACGCGGGCGCCGCGCAGCGCATAGCCGGCAAGCTCCTCGACGCCTTCGGGCCGCGCTGGGTCCAGGTCGCCATGGTGGTCACATCCATGCTGATCGGCGTGACCATGTTCTACGAGGTCGCGTTCGTCATCATCGTGCCCATCGCGTTCACGCTGGTCAGGGTCACCGGCGCGAAGCTGCTGTGGGTCGGCCTGCCGATGTCCATCGCCCTGTCCACCATGCACAGCTTCCTGCCGCCGCACCCCGGCCCCACCGCCGTCGCCGCGACCTTCCACGCCTCCGTCGGACTCACGCTGTTCTACGGCCTGTTCGTCGCCGTGCCCGCCGGTGCGCTCATCGCCCTGACCTGGCCTCGTCTTCCGTTCGTCGCGCGGCTGACCCCGGCCATCCCCGAAGGCCTGGTCAGCGATCGCGAGTTCACCGACGAGGAGATGCCGGGCCTCGGCTGGTCGCTGTTCGTGGCGCTGTTCCCGGTCGTGCTGATCGTGGCCGCCGCCGTGACCGACATGGCGGCCTCGGGCGACAGCCCGTTCCTGCACGTCGTCGCCTTCGTCGGGTCCGCGCCGATCGCGTTGCTGCTGACCCTGTGCCTGGCCGTCTGGGTGTTCGGGCCGCGGATCGGGCGGAGCCTGAGCGACGTCGGGGCCTCCTGCGGCTCGGCGGCCCAGGCGATGGCGATGATCCTGCTGGTGATCGGCGCGGGCGGGGCCTTCAAGAACGTCCTCGTCGAAGGCGGGATCTCCGACTACATCAAGGACGTCACGAACGGCTGGTCCATCTCGCCGATCGTCCTCGCCTGGCTCGTCGCCGTCATCCTGCGCATCGCGCTCGGCTCGGCCACGGTCGCCGTCGTCACGGCCTCCGGGGTGGCGCTGCCGCTGCTGGCGGGCAGCGGGGTGCACCCGGAAGTCATGGTGCTGGCCGTCGCCTGCGGCTCCATCGCCTTCTCCCACGTCAACGACCCCGGGTTCTGGCTGTTCAAGGAGTACTTCAACCTGTCCGTCATCGAGGCGATCAAGGTTCGCACGTCCTATACGACGACGCTCGCCGTGCTCGGGCTGGGCGGGGTGCTGGCCGTCGAGTGGGTCCTCGATGTCCTGAGTCTGTGAACCGTATGTCTGAGAAAGGGCACCTGATGAGCAGCAGGCAGCAGCCGACCGTCACGGCGTTCGCCGTCTACCCCGTCGCGGGCCGGGACAGCATGGAGCTGAATCTCTCCGGCGCGCACGGCCCGTACTTCACGCGCAACGTCGTCGTCCTCACCGACTCCGAGGGGCGTACCGGACTGGGGGAGGTGCCCGGCGGGGAGAAGATCACGCGGACGCTGCGGGACGCCGAGCAGCTGGTCGTCGGGGCGAAGGTGGGGGACTACAAGCGGGTGCTGCGCGAGATCGGGGAGCGGTTCGCCGACCGGGACGCCGGGGGGCGGGGTGCCCAGACCTTCGACCTGCGGACCACGGTCCACACGGTGACCGCCGTGGAGTCGGCGCTGCTCGATCTTCTCGGGCAGCATCTGGACGTGCCGGTGGCGGCGCTGCTGGGTGACGGGCAGCAGCGGGACTCCGTGCGGGTGCTGGGGTACCTCTTCTACGTCGGTGACCCGGACCGGACGGATCTGGAGTACGTCCGGGAGCCCGGCGCGTCCGTGGAGTGGTACCGGGTGCGGCATGAGGAGGCGCTGTCGCCGGAGGCGATCGTGCGGCAGGCGGAGGCGGCCTACGAGCACTACGGGTTCCGGGACTTCAAGCTCAAGGGGGGTGTGCTGGCGGGGGCCGAGGAGGTCGCGGCGGTGCGTGCGCTGAAGTCGCGGTTTCCCGAGGCGCGGATCACCCTGGACCCGAACGGGGCGTGGTCGCTGCGGGAGGCGGTGGAGCTGTGCCGGCCGTTGGTGGGCACGCTCGCGTACGCCGAGGATCCCTGCGGGGCGGAGGGCGGTTACTCCGGGCGGGAGATCCTCGCGGAGTTCCGGCGGGCCACGGGGTTGCCCACGGCGACGAACATGATCGCGACGGACTGGCGGCAGATGGCCCATGCCCTGGCTCTCCAGTCGGTGTCCATTCCGCTGGCGGATCCGCACTTCTGGACGATGCGGGGGTCGGTGCGGGTGGCGCAGTTGTGCAACGCGATGGGGCTGACGTGGGGGTGTCACTCCAACAACCACTTCGACATCTCCCTGGCGATGGTGACGCACTGCGGGGCGGCGGCGCCCGGGGAGTACAACGCGCTGGACACGCACTGGATCTGGCAGGAGGGGCTGGAGCGGCTGACCGTGTCGCCGCCCCGCATCGTGGGCGGGGAGATCGCCGTCCCGGACGCGCCGGGGCTGGGCGTCGAACTCGACATGGACCGGCTGCTGGCAGCGCATGAGCTGTACCGGGAGAAGGGGGTGGGGGCTCGGGACGATGCGGTGGGGATGCGGTATCTGGTGCCTGGCTGGGAGTTCGACGCGAAGCGGCCGTGTCTGGTGCGGTGATCGGTGGGGTGGGTGCCTGCGGCGGCCTGCGCGGGTGTGGTGGGGGTGCGCGTCGCGCCTGATGCCGAGTGGTGGGTCGGGGCCGCGCCGGGGGGTGTCCGTCCTCGGAACGGCGCGATGGGGTTGCGTACCGACTGACTGTCCGTCGACGCGCCAACCGCTGCGGGCGGACACCCCCCGACACGGCCCCTTCCGCGCTTCGGCGGGTGCCGGTGCGTCGTGTTCAGTCGTGCCTCCCCCAGCGTTCAGCCCTTGACCGCCCCTCCCAGTGCGAAACCCCCTCCCAGGCGCCGGGCGATCAGGACGTACAGGAGGATCACCGGTGTCGAGTAGACGACCGAGAACGCCGCCAGTTGCCCGTACGCCACCATTCCCCGGTTCCCGAAGAAGTCGTTGATGCTGACGGACGCCGGCATCTGGTCGGGTGTGAGCAGGAGCATGAACGGGACGAAGAAGTTGCCCCACATCATGACGAAGGAGAAGACCGTCACGACGGCCACGCCCGGGCCCATGAGGGGCAGGACGATGCGGACCAGGGACTGGAGGGACGACGCCCCGTCGGTCCAGGCCGCCTCCTCCAGTTCCTTCGGTACGCCGTCCATGAAGTTCTTCATCAGCCAGATGGCGTACGGCAGTTGGGACGCGGCGAAGAAGAAGACCGTGCCCTGCATGGTGTCGATCAGGTCCACCCGGACGAAGAGCGCGTACACCGGGACCATGATCGCCGTGATGGGCAGGCTCGTCGCGAAGAGGATCGTCAGCAGGAACGGGCGGTTGAAGCGGGAGCGGAACCGGGAGAGCGGATAGGCGGCCAGGGCCGCGCAGACCACCGTCAGGAGCGTCGCGCCACCGCACAGGATCAGGCTGTTGAGGAGGGGGGTGAAGGTGATCTCGGGCGTGAGGATCGCGTCGAAGTTGTCCAGGGTGAGGCCGTCGGGTGCCTTCACCCGGAGGTCGGCGTGCGGGTCCAGGGCGGACAGGACGACCCAGGCCAGGGGGAGGACGAACGCGGCGGCGACCACCAGGAGGCCCGCGTCCGCGGCCAGGCGTCGGGCCGTGCGGCGGGAGGCGAGGGTGACGGCCATGCGGGTCAGACCTCCGTCCGTAGCAGGCGCAGGTAGACGAGGGAGAAGAGGGAGCCGACCAGGAGGAGCAGCAGGGCCACCGCGGTGCCGTAGCCGATCAGGCTGTTCTGGAAGGCCTGTTCGTACATGAACAGGGGCAGGGTCTGGCTTCTGCCGCCGGGGCCGCCTCGCGTCATCACCCAGATCAGCCCGAAGACCGAGAGGGTCTGGAGGGTGTTCAGCATCAGGTTGGTGGCGATGGAGCGGCGGATCATGGGGAGGGTGATGTGCCACATGCGGCGCCGGCCCCCGGCCCCGTCCACCTCGGCCGCCTCGGTGATCTCCTGGGGGATCTCGTTCAGCGCGGCCGAGTAGACCAGCATCGAGAAGGCCGTGCCGCGCCAGACGTTGGCGAAGGACACCGCCAGGATGGGCAGCGTGTACAGCCAGTTCTGGGAGGGCAGGTGGAGCCAGTCCAGGAGGGCGTTCAGGGTGCCCTCGCGGCGGAAGAAGGCGTAGAGGAGGAAACCGGCGACGACCTCCGGCAGGACCCATGCCGTGACGACGATGCCGCCGGTGAGCGTGCGGACCGGTTTCGACGCGCGTCGCATCAGGGCCGCCAGGGCGAGGCCCAGCGTGTTCTGCCCGACGAGCGATGACAGGACGGTGAACACCAGGGTCAGCCATACGGCGTTGAGGAACGCCTCGTCCCGGAAGGCCCGGGTGAAGTTCTCGAAGCCGACGAACGACTCCTCGGCCTGGCCGGTGAGCTGGAGGTCGGTGAAGGCGATGAAGACGCAGTAGGCGATCGGGCCGGCCAGGAACAGGAGCAGGAGGACGACGGCGGGCGTGAGGGGCAGGGCCCGCAGCGGCAGGCGGGAGCCGCGTGCCGGGTGCGTGGCCTCGGGTGTCTTGGCGAGCGGCGGGCGGGGTGCGGTGGCGGTCATGCGCGCCGGCCCTCGCTCACCGCTCGATCACCTCGTCGTCCGTCGCGTCCTTGAGGGCGCTGGTGTAGGCGCTCGTCGCCTCCTCCACCGACGCGTCGCCCGTGGTCACGCTCTCCATCGCCTCCTGGATGGCCGTGGAGACCTTCGGGTACGCCGGGTAGGCCGGGCGGTAGTGCGTCGAGGCCACCAGGTCGGTGAAGAACCTGATGCCCGGCTGGGCGGTGGCGTACCCGGGGTCCTTCGCCACGTCCTCGCGGACGGCGATGCCGGAGTTGGCGACGTACCACTTCTGTGCGTTGGCCTTGGTCTGCATCGTCTTGATGAACGCGAAGGCCAGGTCCGGGTTGCCGGCCTTGGCCGGGATCGACCAGGTCCAGCCGCCGGACATGCTCACCTTGCCGGGAGCCTGGCCGTGCTGGGTCGGCATGGCGGCCAGGCCCAGCTTCTTCGACCACTCGGGCCATGCGTGGCCGCTGCCGGGCAGCCAGTCCTGCGGCAGCCAGGAGCCGTCGAGGGCGATGCCTAGCCTGCCCTTGGGGAGCCACTCGCCGCGCACCCGGGTCATGACGTTCGGGTCGAGCGCGTCGGAGACGTCCGGGCCCAGCTTCTCCTTGTAGACCGTCTCGACGAAGGCGAGGGCGTCCTTGAAGCCCTGGCCGCCGGCGATCCACTTCTTCGCGTTCTTGTCGTACAGGGGGTCCGTGCGGCCGTCGTTGGTGCCGTAGAGCAGCATCTCGAAGGTCTGCATGGTGGCCGCCTCGCCGACCGGCTTGCCCGTGTAGACGTTGAGCGGGATGACGCCGGGGACCTTCTGTTTGATGGTGCGGGCCGCGGTCAGGACGTCCTTCCAGGTCTTCGGCTGCCAGTCGGCGGGGAGGCCGGCCTTGGCGAAGACGCCCTTGTCGAACCAGAGTCCGCGGGTGTCGGTGCCGTCGGGGACACCGTACGTCTTGCCGTCCTCGCCCTTGGCCGCCGCCTTCGCCGTGTCGATGAACCGGTTCCAGTCGGGCCACTTGGCGAGGTAGGGGTCGAGGGGCTTGAGATAGCCGCTGGTGATGTCGGAGTTGATGAGGAAGGTGTCCTCGTAGACCAGGTCGGGGGCGGTCTTGGGGGAGCGGAGCATCTGCTGGAGCTTGGTGTAGTACTCCGAGTCCGGGGCCTTGATCGGGACGAGTTCGACCTTCTTGCCCGGGTGTGCCTTCTCGAACTGCTTCTTGATGTCCGCGAGATAGGTGTCCATCACCTTGATGGAGTTGTCCGTGGACTGTTTGAAGGAGACCTTCACGGTGTCGGGGTCGCTGCCGGAACCGCCACCGCAGGCGGTGAGGGTGGTCGCGGCGAGGGCAAGGGCGAGCAGAGGTGTGAAAGCGGCGGTGGGGCGCACGGCACGAACCTCCTACGGACGCACTTCGTTGTGGCCGGGACGGCTGCGTGGTGAACGTAAGTTGAGTGGTCTAGTCAGGTCAATGCGTGTGCGCGGGTTCGGTGGTTGCCGCTGGTGACTGACGGCCCGTCACTGGCCCGTGACCCAGCGGTACTGCAGCTCCGGGCGCCCCACCGTGCCGTACTGCGGGCGGCGGGCCGCGCGGCCCGCGTCCACCAGGTGTTCCAGGTAACGCCGGGCCGTGATGCGGGAGATGCCCACGGTCTCCGCCACACCGGCGGCCGTGAGGCCCTCCGCGCTGTCGCGCAGGGCCACCGTCACCCGCTCCAGCGTCGGTGCGCTCAGGCCCTTCGGCAGGGCCGCCGGACCCGGGGCGCGCAGGGCCGCCAGCGCCCGGTCCACCTCGTCCTGGCCGCTCGCCTCGCCGACCGCGGCATGGAACTCGGCGTACCGCACGAGGCGGTCGCGCAGGGTCGCGAAGGTGAACGGCTTCAGGACGTACTGCACGACTCCGAGGGAGACGCCCTCGCGCACGACCGCCAGATCACGCGCCGACGTCACCGCGATCACGTCCGCGTGGTGCCCGGCCGCCCGGAGGGAGCGCGCGAGGTGCAGTCCGTGCACGTCCGGCAGGTGCAGATCGAGCAGGAGCAGGTCGACGGGGGTGCGCTCCAGGGCCCGGCGGGCCTCCGCGCCCGTGTGCGCCTTGCCCACCGCGACGAAGCCGGGGACACGGCCGACGTACAGGACGTGCGCGTCGGCGGCGACCGGGTCGTCCTCCACGACCAGGACGCGGATGTCCCTCTCGGGCGTGCTGTCGCTCGTCATGCGTCGCCTCCGGCGCCTCTGGACACCGAGGTCCTGGATGTCACGCCCCCGGCCACCGCCCCCGACTCCTTGAGCGGCAGCCGTACCTCGAACTCGGCCCCGCCCCCCTCGGCCTCCGACACCGACAGCGCCCCCTCGTGCCGCTGGACCGCCTGCCGTACCAGGGCCAGCCCCAGGCCCCGGCCGCCCGGCCCCGCCGGCTTGGTCGAGAAGCCGCGCTGGAAGACCGCCTCGGCGTGCTCCGGGTCCACGCCCGGGCCGGTGTCCGAGACGCGCAAGACCAGCTCCGGGGCTTCCTCGGGGCCCCCGGGGCCCGACGTGTCCTGGGTGTAGGCCGCCACCGTCACCCGCGCCCGCGCGCTGCCCTGCGCCGCGTCCACGGCGTTGTCGATCAGGTTGCCCAGGATGGTCACCAGGTCGCGGGCCGGCAGGGACTCCGGCAGCAGGCCGTCGTCCAGACTGCTGTCCTCCGACACCATCAGCTCCACGCCCCGCTCGTTCGCCTGGGCCGTCTTGCCCAGCAGCAGTGCCGCCAGCACCGGCTCGCTCACCGCCGCCACCACCTGGTCGGTCAACGCCTGTGCCAGTTCCAGTTCGGCCGTCGCGAACTCCACCGCTTCCTCCGCCCGGCCCAGCTCGATCAGCGAGACGACCGTGTGCAGCCGGTTCGCCGCCTCGTGCGCCTGCGAGCGCAGCGCCTGCGTGAAGCCCCGTTCGGAGTCCAACTCTCCCATCAGTGACTGGAGTTCGGTGACGTCGCGCAGGGTGACGACCGTACCGCGCCGCTCGCCGCCCGACACCGGAGACGTGTTGATCACCAGGACCCGCGACGCCGTCAGATGCACCTCGTCCACCCGCGGCTCCGACGCCAGCAGCGCACCCGTCAGCGGGGCGGGCAGCCCCAGCTCCGCCACCGACCTGCCCACCACGTCCCCGGCCACGCCGAGCAGCTCCCGCCCTCCGTCGTTGATCAGCGCCACACGGTACTGCCCGTCCAGCATCAGCAGCCCCTCGCGTACGGCGTGCAGGGCGGCCTGGTGGTAGTCGTGCATCCGGCTGAGCTCGGCCGCGTTCATGCCGTGGGTGTGGCGGCGCAGCCGGGCGTTGACGACATAGGTGCCGACGGCGCCCAGGGCCAGCGCGCCGGCCGCGACGCCGAGCAGGGCCGTCAGCTGGTCCGACACGCGCTGGCTGATCTCGTCGACGCGGATGCCCGCGCTGACCAGGCCGACGATTTTCCTGCCGTCCTGGATCGGGGTGACCGCACGGACCGAGGGGCCGAGCGTGCCGGTGTAGGTCTCGGTGAAGGTCTGGCCCTTGAGGGCTTTCTCGGTGTGGCCCTGGAAGGGCTGGCCGATCCGGTCCGGGTCGGGGTGCGTCCAGCGGATGCCCTGCGGATTCATGATCGTTATGAAGTCGACCTCGGTGTCCCGCATCACCCGCAGCGCGTACGGCTGGAGCAGGCCCGTCGGGTCGGAGCCGCGGGCCGCCTCCAGCACCGAAGGGGAGTCGGCGACGGACCGCGCCACCGCCCTGGCCTGGCGCCGCGCCGCCTCTTCGGCCTGGCTGCGGTCACTGACGTAGGTGAACAGCGCGTATCCGGCCACGACGACCGCTATCAGGACGGCCTGCATGGCGAAGAGCTGGCCCGCCAGGCTGCGGGGACCGGGTACGGAGAAGCGCATGCCGTCAGTCTGCCTCGTGGCTGATTGTGAACTAAATGAACGGAAGGGTGACCGCGCTCACAGAGCAGGACATAGTCACGGCATTCCCCAATACGCATCCCCGGGAGTTCCCCGCTCCCTGTCCCGGACGTGAGCCGCACGCCGGTGATGCCGACGACGTCGTCAAGGAGGGCCGCCGTGACCAGCGCAGCCGATACGGCACCAGCCGCACCCAAGGCCAAGCGGGACCGCACGCACTATCTCTACATCGCGGTGATCATCGCGGTCGCCGCCGGTATCGCGGTGGGCCTGGCCGCGCCGGACTTCGCGGTCGGGCTGAAGCCGATCGGTACCGGCTTCGTGAACCTGATCAAAATGATGATCTCGCCGATCATCTTCTGCACGATCGTGCTGGGCATCGGCTCGGTGCGCAAGGCCACCAAGGTCGGTGCCGTCGGCGGTATCGCCCTGAGCTATTTCATGGTGATGTCGCTGGTGGCGCTGGGCATCGGCCTGGTCGTCGGCAACATCCTGGAGCCGGGCACCAGCCTCGCGGTGACGGACGCGGTCAAGGACGCCGGTCACGCGCAGGTCGATCCCGAGGTCAAGGGCACCACGGAGTTCCTGCTCGGTATCATCCCGACCACGATCGTCTCCGCCTTCACCAACGAGTCGGTCCTGCAGACCCTGCTGATCGCCCTGCTCGCCGGCTTCGCCCTGCAGGGCATGGGCTCGGCGGGCCAGCCGATCCTGCGCGGCATCGAGCACATCCAGCGGCTCGTCTTCCGCATCCTCGCCATGGTGATGTGGGCCGCCCCGATCGGTGCCTTCGGCGCCATCGCCGCCGTCACCGGCTCCGCCGGCGTGGACGC
The DNA here is from genome assembly GCF_042958445.1 of Streptomyces sp. NPDC007991. Lineage (NCBI taxonomy): Bacteria > Bacillati > Actinomycetota > Actinomycetes > Kitasatosporales > Streptomycetaceae > Streptomyces > Streptomyces sp. NPDC007991. The sequence continues at coordinate 13,352 of NZ_JBIBJD010000012.1, read as the reverse complement.
GCTCAAGAGCCTCGCCGTGCTGATGCTCGGCTTCTACGTCACCTGTTTCCTCTTCGTCTTCATCGTGCTCGGCATCCTGCTGCGCGTCATCGCCGGCCTGAACATCATCACGCTGTTCAAGTACCTCGGTCGTGAGTTCCTGCTGATCCTGTCCACCTCCTCCTCCGAGTCCGCGCTGCCGCGGCTCATCGCGAAGATGGAGCACCTGGGCGTCAGCAAGCCGGTGGTGGGCATCACCGTCCCGACCGGCTACTCCTTCAACCTCGACGGCACCATGATCTACATGACCATGGCCTCGCTGTTCATCGCCGACGCCATGGGCACGCCGATGTCGATCGGCGAGCAGATCCCGCTGCTGCTCTTCCTGCTGGTCGCCTCCAAGGGCGCCGCCGGTGTCACCGGCGCGGGCCTCGCGACCCTGGCCGGTGGTCTGCAGTCGCACAAGCCCGCCCTGGTGGACGGCATCGGCCTCATCGTCGGCATCGACCGCTTCATGAGCGAGGCCCGCGCCCTGACCAACTTCGCCGGCAACGCCGTGGCCACCGTGCTGATCGGCACCTGGACGAAGGAGATCGACAAGGAGCGGGTCGACCAGGTCCTCGCCGGCCGGCTGCCCTTCGACGAGAAGACGCTGCTGGACGACGAGCACGGCGGCCCGGGCGACGGCCAGGCCGAGGTGCCCGAGCAGGGCGGCGACAAGGAGCTGGCGAAGGCCTGACGGCCCGCGCGCCGCGCCCCCCGCGAGACTCCGGGCGGCTGAGTGTCCCCCCGTCGCTCAGCCGCCCGGTTCTTACGCAGGCAAGATCAACGCAGACAAGATCAATCGTTCAGCTTCGCCACCAGTTCGGTGGCCTTCGAGGCGGGCACGCCCGCCGCGGTCAGTACCGTGACCGCGGCGCAGCGGCCCGCCTCTCGCGCTGCCACGAGCCCGTCGTTCACCGCCTCCATCAGCGCGACCAGCATCTGCTCGTGCACGTACGCCAGGGCCGGCGCGGGCAGCGGTGAGCTGAAGACGCCCTCGTCGAGGCCGCGCCGGAGCACCCCAGTGGCGGCCTCCCGGACCGGGGCGAGCCGCTCCCGGATGCCCTGCATGGTGACCGTGCGCTGGGCGAGCGCGATCAGCAGCCGATAGCGGTCGGCCAGCTCCCACACCGCCAGCACCGAGCGGGCCACGGACTCCGCCGGGTCCTCCACGCCCTCCCGGCCCGCCGCGTGCGCCGCCGACAAGGACGCCACCGCCTCGTCGACGAGCGTGCTGATCAGCGCCTCGCGGCTCGGGAAGTGCCCGTACACCGTCCGCCGTACGACGCCCGCGGCGCGTGCGATCTGGTCCATGGACGCGTCGGGGTCGCGCAACAGCTCGCCGAGGGCGACGTCGAGGATGCGGCGCCGGTTGGCGTCGGCGCGGCTGGTGGTGCCCGTGGTCATGGACGCCATTGTGCCCTTCCTCCATCGAGTTGCACAGCAGTGTGCAACGACGTACATTGCACATGGTTGTGCAAATGCACACCCCTGTGCAAGTCAGTGAGGAAGGCGACCCCTGCCATGCGACTCGTCGTGACCGAACCGGCCGAGAGGACGGACCGCCCCTACGCGCGCCGCTGGTGGGCGCTCCTCGTGCTCTGCCTGAGCCTGCTGATCATCGTGATGGCGAACACCGCCCTCACCGTCGCGGCGCCCGCCATGACGGAGGACCTCGGCCTGTCCAGCGCCGACCTCCAGTGGGTCATCGACGGCTACACCGTCCCGTACGCCGCGCTGATGCTGCTCCTCGGCGCGATCGGCGACAAGCACAGCCGCCGGGGCGCGCTCGTCCTCGGGCTGGTCGTCTTCGGCGGCGGAGCCGTCTTGGGCTACCTCGCCGACAGTGCCACGGCGGTGATCGCGGCGCGTGCCGTGATGGGTGCCGGGGCCGCGATGATCATGCCCGCGACGCTGTCCCTGCTCGCGGCGACCTTCCCGCGCGCCGAGCGCGCCAAGGCGATCACCCTGTGGACGGCCACGGCCGGGCTCGCCATCGCGGCCGGTCCGCTGGTCGCCGGGGCGCTGCTGGAGCACCACGGCTGGTCGTCGACGTTCCTCATCAACGTGCCCGTCGCCGCCCTGGCCATCGTCGGCGCGTTCGTCCTCGTACCGCCGTCCCGGTCCGGCCACCAGGGGCGGATCGACTACGGCGGCGGACTGCTGTCGGTGGTGTGGATCGGCGCGCTCGTCTACATGATCATCGAGGGTCCGCACTTCGGCTGGGGCGTCAAGGCGGTGACGGCGGCGGTCGTCGCGGGCGCCGGGCTCGTGGCCTTCGTGCTCTGGGAGCTGCGCCACCCGCGCCCGATCCTGGATGTGCGCCGCTTCACCGACCGCCGCTTCGCGGGCTCCAACCTCGCCGTCGCCCTGTTCTTCCTGGCCGTCTTCGGCGCCTTCTACTACCTGACCCAGCACCTCCAGTTCGTCCTCGGCTACGACGCCCTGGACACGGGCCTGCGGATGCTGCCGCTGGCCGGTGCCGTCTTCGTGGGCTCCGCCCTCACCGGCTACCTCACCCCGCGGGTCGGCATGAAGTGGACCGTCACGGCCGGCATGGCCGGCGGTACGGCGGCCCTGGCGCTGCTCACCCGGGTCGGCTCCGGGTCGTCGTACGGCGACTTCGTCGCGCCCCTGATCGTGCTCGGCCTCGCGATCGGGCTCGCGCTGTCGCCCTGCACGGACGCGATCATGGGGGCGTTCCCGGAGGCCCAGCTGGGCGTCGGCGGCGCGGTGAACGACACGTCGCTGGAGCTCGGCGGGTCGCTCGGCATCGCCGTCCTCGGCTCGCTGCTGGCCACGTCGTACTCCGGCCACCTCGCGGACGCGACGGCCGGCGGCAAGCTCCCCGCCTCGTCGCTGGAGACGGCCCAGGACTCCGTCGGGGCCGGGTACGCCGTCGCCCGGGGAATCGGTGACAAGGCCCGGCAGCTCGCCGAGCAGGCGGCGCACACCAGTGACCCGCAGCAGGCGGAGCGGCTCAAGGCGCAGGCCGGGCAACTCGCCGGCGGGGCACGGCAGATGGCCGACGCGGTGGGTTCCGCGTTCGCCGACGCGGTCGCGCACACCAGTCTGGTCGGGGCCGTGGTCCTGGGCGTCGGGACGGTCGTGGTGGCGCTGCTGCTGCCCGGCAGGACGAAGGCCGCGGATCAGCCCTCCGAGGACGCCCGGGAGCTGGAGTCCGCCGGGGCCCGCTAGAAAACGCCGTTGCCTTGACGTCGGCGTCAAGGATTACGTTCGACGCATGCGAATCGGCGAGCTGGCCGCACGGGCCGGGACCACGACGCGGACGCTGCGGTACTACGAGTCGCGGGGCCTGCTGCCCGCGCGGCGTGCGGGCAACGGATACCGGACGTACGACGAGCACGACCTGAAGCTGCTGGAGCAGATCAGGACGTTGCAGGACTTCGGGTTCGACCTGGAGGAGACGCGGCCCTTCGTGGAGTGTCTGCGGGCCGGGCACCCCGAGGGCGACACCTGTCCGGCGTCCCTCGCGGTCTACCGGCGCAAGCTGGACGAACTCGACTCCCTGATCGGTCAGCTGACGAGCGTGCGCGAGACGGTCGCCCGGCAGCTGGCGCGGGCCGAGCTGGCCGCCGAGGCGGAGGTTCCGGGGGGTCCGGATCCTGGTTGCGAACTGGGGAGGCACACATGGTGACCGATGTGACGGACGCGGACTTCGAGGCCGAGGTGATCGGCGCCGGCCTGCCGGTGCTGGTGGAGTTCACCGCCGACTGGTGCCCGCCCTGCAAGCAGATGGGGCCGGTGCTGAAGGCTCTCGCCGCCGAGGAGGGCGACCGGCTGAAGGTGGTCCAGCTCGATGTGGACTCCAACCCTCGGACCACCAACGCCTACAAGGTGCTGTCGATGCCGACGTTCATGGTGTTCCGCGACGGTGAGCCCGTGAAGGCGATGGTGGGCGCGCGGGCGAAGCGGCGGCTGCTGGAGGAGCTGGCCGACGTGCTGTAGCGGGCTGCTTGGCCGCCCGGAAACGAGGAAATCCCCCGAGCAATTGCGCTCGGGGGATTTCCTCGCGTATATTTGTTCATTCGTGACTTCAAGTCGATTGAAGCCATAGTGAAGTTCAGTGAGCACAGTATATCCGGGCGGGAGCGGAATTGTCAAACACCGAATTTCCGGACGATGAATTGCGGCAGGAGCAGGAATTCATCGACGGGTTGTACGCGCGCGTGGACGCGCTGCGCGGCGACACCGAGACCTCCGTCATGGACGCGCTCGCGCAGGGCAACACCCCCCAGCAGGCCAGACTGGAGCGGGACATCCTCGTCGCCGAGCGGTCGGGGCTGCTCGCCGCGCTGAACGCGGTGGACGGCTCCCTGTGCTTCGGCCGGATCGACCTCACCTCGGGCGTGACCCACCACATCGGCCGCATCGGCCTGCGCACCGACGACGCCGAGCGCACACCGGTGCTGATCGACTGGCGTGCCGAGGTCGCCCGCCCCTTCTACCTGGCCACCGGCCACACCCCGATGGGGCTGAGGCGCCGGCGGCACATCGCCACCGACGGCCGCAGGGTCACCCATCTGCACGACGAGATCCTCGACCTCGGCGACGAGACCCGCACCGGCCACGAGGACCCGACGGGCGACGCCGTGCTGCTCGCCGCGCTCAACTCCGCGCGCACCGGCCGGATGAGCGACATCGTGCAGACCATCCAGGCCGACCAGGACCGCATCATCCGCGCCCCGCACCGGGGCGTCCTGGTGGTGGAGGGCGGCCCGGGAACCGGCAAGACGGCCGTCGCCCTGCACCGTGCCGCGTATCTGCTGTACGAGCACCGGGAGCTGCTCGCCAAGCGTGCGGTGCTGATCGTCGGGCCGAACCCGGCGTTCCTCGGCTACATCGGCGAGGTGCTGCCCTCCCTGGGCGAGACCGGTGTGCTCCTCGCGACCGTCGGCGAACTGTTCCCCGGCGTGAAGGCGACCGCCACCGACACGCCCGAGGCCGCCGCCGTGAAGGGCCGCGCCGACATGGCCGGCGTCCTCGCCGAGGTCGTCAGTAGCCGTCAGGCGCTGCCCGACCCGGTGATCGCCATCGAGCACGAACGCGAAGTGCTCATGCTGGACGACGGTCTGGTCAACGTCGCCCGCGAGCGCACCCGCGCCGCGAAGCTGCCGCACAACGCGGCCCGCGAGCACTTCGAGGGCCACATCCTCAACGCGCTCACCGACCTGTACGCCGAGCGGATCGGCACCGACCCCTTCGACGGGTCCAGCCTGCTCGACCCCAGCGACATCACCCAGATCCGCGACGACCTCGCCGAGAACCCCGAGGTCTGGGCCGCCGTCGACCAGCTGTGGCCGCTGCTGACCGCGCAGCGGCTCGTCGCCGACTTCCTCGCCGCCCCCGAGGAGTTCCTGTCCGCCGAGGACGCCGAGGCCGTACGCCGCCCGGTGACCCGGCGCTGGACGGTCGCGGACGTGCCGCTGCTCGACGAGGCCGCCGAACTCCTCGGCGAGGACGACCGGCTGGCCCGGGAGCGCGCGCAGCGCGAGCGGGAGCGGCAGATCGCCTACGCGCAGGGCGTGCTGGACGTGTCCTACGCGTCCCGGACGTACGAGTTCGAGGACAAGGAGGAGGACGACCCCGAGTCCTCCGAGGTGCTGTCCGCGCACGACATCATCGACGCCGAGCGGTTCGCCGAGCGGCACGAGGAGGACGACCACCGCAGCGCCGCCGAGCGCGCCGCCGCCGATCGCACGTGGGCGTTCGGGCACATCATCGTGGACGAGGCGCAGGAGCTGTCGCCGATGGCGTGGCGGCTGCTGATGCGGCGCAGCCCGACCCGCTCGATGACCCTGGTCGGGGACCCCGCGCAGACGGCGGAGGCGGCCGGTGTGGGCTCCTGGGCGGGCATCCTCGCCCCGTACGTCGAGGACCGCTGGGAGCACACCCGGCTGGGCGTCAACTACCGCACCCCGGCCGAGATCATGGACGTCGCCGCGGCCGTGGTCCGCGCCGAGCACCCGGACTTCGAGCCGCCGAGCTCGGTCCGCTCCACGGGCGTACACCCCTGGGCACGGGCCACCGACGACCTCCCGGGCGCCGTCGCCAAGGCGGTCGGGGAACTCACCCCGGCCGAGGGGCGGCTCGCGGTGATCGCCCCGCGCGACCTGCACCGTGGCCTCGCGGCCCGGCTGGACGGCGTGACGGCGGGCGCCGAACCCGACCTCACGCAGTCCGTCGTCCTCCTCGACCCGCGCCAGGCCAAGGGCCTGGAGTTCGACTCCGTCCTCGTGGTCGAGCCCGCCCGGTACGGCACCAGCGACCTGTACGTCGCTCTGACCCGCGCGACCCAGCGCCTCGGCGTGCTGCACACCGGGGAGCTGCCCGAGTCCCTGTCGGAGGCATTCGGGTAGCCCCCATCGCTGGACGCGCCTACCGCGGGAGGGCCTTTGGGTCCCGCAGGGCGTGCCACAGTCCGGCCGTCGGCGGGACGACCGTCAGGGCGAAGAAGAGCCCGGGAGAGTACACGGCCGTGTGCATGCGGCCACCCCAGCAGGCCCGGACCGGACGGACTGTGACGGAAGCCGGCCCTCCCGTCACAGTCACAGGCCGTCTACGCCGGGCGCAGCCACACCGTCGACAGCGGCGGCAGGGTCAGCCGGATGCTCGCCGGGCGGCCGTGCCAGGGCTGGGCCTCCGGCTTGACCGGGTCGGGGTTGGTGACATCGCTGCCGCCGTAGCGCGCGGCGTCGGTGTTGACGGCCTCGTGCCAGGCCGGGACGTCCTCGGGCACGCCCAGGCGGTAGTCCTGGCGGACGACCGGCGCGAAGTTCGACACCGACAGGATCGGAGTCCCCTCCGGATCCAGCCGCAGGAACGCCAGGACGTTGTCGTCGGCGGCGTCCCCGACCACCCACTCGAAACCGGCCGGGTCCGTGTCGAGCCGCCACAGCGCCGGGGTCGCGCGGTAGACCGTGTTGAGGTCGCGGACCAGGTCCCGCACACCCCGGTGCTCGGCCTCGGCCCCGTAGCCCGGATCGAGGAGCCACCAGTCGGGGCCGTGCGCCTCGGACCACTCGGCGCCCTGCGCGAACTCCTGCCCCATGAACAGCAGCTGCTTGCCGGGATGGGCCCACATGAAGCCCAGGTACGCCCGGTGGCCCGCGCGCTGCTGCCACCAGTCGCCCGGCATCTTCGACACCAGGGAGCGCTTGCCGTGCACCACCTCGTCGTGGGAGATCGGCAGGACGTAGTTCTCGCTGTACGCGTACACCATCGAGAACGTCATCTCGTGGTGGTGGTACTTGCGGTACACCGGCTCGTGGCTCATGTACTGGAGCGAGTCGTGCATCCAGCCCATGTTCCACTTCAGCCCGAACCCGAGCCCGCCGAAGCCGCTCGGGCCCTTGTGGTGGGTGGCCCGGGTGACGCCGTCCCAGGCGGTCGACTCCTCGGCGACCGTGACCACGCCGGGCACCCTGCGGTACACCGTCGCGTTCATCTCCTGGAGGAACGCCACCGCGTCCAGGTTCTCCCGGCCGCCGTGCTCGTTGGGCGTCCACTGGCCCGGCTCGCGCGAGTAGTCGAGGTAGAGCATCGACGCCACCGCGTCCACGCGCAGCCCGTCGATGTGGAACTCCTCGCACCAGTACAGGGCGTTCGCGACGAGGAAGTTGCGTACCTCGTTGCGCCCGTAGTCGAACTCCAGCGTGCCCCAGTCGGGGTGCGCGGCCCGCAGCGGATCCGCGTGCTCGTACAGGGGCCGGCCGTCGAACTCGGCCAGCGCCCAGTCGTCGCGCGGGAAGTGCGCCGGCACCCAGTCCATCAGCACGCCGACGCCGGCCCGGTGCAGCGAGTCCACCAGGTACCGGAAGTCGTCGGGTGTGCCCAGCCGGGCCGTCGGCGCGTAGAAGCCGGTCACCTGGTAGCCCCAGGAGCCGCCGAACGGGTGCTCGGCGACCGGCATCAGCTCGACGTGCGTGAAGCCCAGGTTCTTCACGTACTCCGGGAGCTGCTCGGCCAGTTGACGGTACGTCAGCCCCGGCCGCCAGGACGGCAGATGCACCTCGTACACCGAGAAGGGCGCCTCGTGCGCCGGGGCTTCGGCGCGCCGGGCCAGCCACGCGTCGTCGCCCCACTCGTACCGCGAGGACGTGATGACCGACGAGGTCGCGGGCGGCACCTCCGTACGGCGGGCCATCGGGTCGGCCCGCAGCGTCTTCGAACCGTCCGGCCGGGTGATCTCGAACTTGTACAGCTCGCCCTCGCCGATGTCCGGCAGGAACAGCTCCCACACGCCCGACGAGCCCAGCGAGCGCATGACGTGGCCGGTGCCGTCCCAGAAGTTGAACGTGCCGGCCACGCGCACACCGAGCGCGTTCGGCGCCCACACCGCGAACCGGGTGCCGGTCACGCCCTGGTGGGTCATCGGGTGCGCGCCCAGCGCCGTCCACAGCTCCTCGTGCCGGCCCTCGCCGATCAGGTGCAGGTCGAGGTCGCCCAGCGTGGGCAGGAAACGGTAGGCGTCCTCGGTGTCCAGGACCGTCCCCTCGTACTCCACGAGCAGCCGGTACTCCGGGACCTCCCGCAGCGGCAGCAGCCCGGAGAAGAACCCGTCCCCGTCGTCGTCCAGCTCCGCCCGCACCTCTCCGACGACGACGGTCACCGACAGGGCGTACGGCCGGAACGCCCGGAACGCGATCCCGCCGGGCACGGGGTGGGCGCCGAGCACGGAGTGCGGGTTGTGATGCGTGCTGTTGAGCAGCCGCTCCCGGTCGGCCGCGCCGACGACGGGCGAGACGGCGAGCTCCGTCTCCGGCGGCAGGGTCTGGGCGGGGGCTGCGGTGGTGGTCCCGGCGGTGGCCTTTTTGGCGGCGGTGGCCCTCTTGGCCGGAGCCTTCTTCGTGGGGGCCTTCTTCGCGGGGGGCTTGGCGGTGGTGGCCTTGGTGGCGGGGGCCTTCGTGGCTGCCGCCTTCGTGGCCGTGGCCTTGGTGGCCGCCGCCTTCGCCGTCGTGGCCTTCTTGGCGACCGCCTTCTTCGCTGTCGCCTTCTTGGCAACCGCCTTGGTGGCCGTCGCCTTGGCGGCGGTGGCCTTCTTGGCGGGGGCCTTCTTCGCCGTCGTCTTCGCCGCGGTCGTCTTCTCGGCGGCGGCCTTCTTCGCGGGTGACTGCGCGGCACCCGCCTTCTTCGCGACAGCCTTCTTCTCGACGGCCTTCTTCGCCGTCGTCTTCGCCGGTGCCGCCTTCTTGGCCGTGGCCTTCGTCGCGGGTGGCCGCGCGGCGGGCGTCTTCTTGGCGGCGGCCTTCTTCGCGGGGGCCGTCGCCTTCTTGGCCGCCGCCTGTTTCGGCACCGCCGTCTTCTTCGCCGCACTCTTCTTCTGGGCGGCCGTGGGCTGCTCGGGGATCTTCTCCCCTGCCGTCCCCTTGGGACGGGAACCGCTGGACTCAGGGCGGGGGGTCACGGGCGGAGCCTCCAGGACGCAGGTGGGTCAGTCAGGTCGGTCGGGTCAGGCCAGGTGGCCGGTCGAGGCGAGCCGGTCTATGGCGGCCAGGGGCACCGGCAGCCAGTCGGGGCGGTGCCGGGCCTCGTACACCACCTCGTAGATCGCCTTGTCCGTCTCATAGGCGCGCAGCAGCACCGGGTCGGTGCGCGGATCGAGGCCGGAGGCCTCCGCGTACCCGGAGCAGTACGCGGAACGGCAGGTCTCGGCCCAGTCCGGCTGGGGCGGATCGGCCGAGCGTGCCGCGTAGTCGAAGGACCGCAGCATGCCGGCGACGTCCCGCACCGCCGGCTGCGGCATGCGCCGCTCGGCCAGCGGCCGGGCCGGCTCGCCCTCGAAGTCGATCAGCCACCACTCGCCGGCCGGCGAGCGCAGGCACTGCCCGAGGTGCAGATCGCCGTGCACACGCTGGGCGGTCCAGGTGCGGCCCTCGGCGGCGAGATCGCCCAGCGCCGTGAAGGCCGACCGCAGCCCGTCGGCGTAGGGCCGCAGCGCGGGCACCGCCTGGACGGCCGCCTCCAGCCGCTCGATCATGCCGTCCACCATGAGCCGGAGCTGCATGTGACCGAGCGTGACCGTCGGCAGTGCCCGGGCCAGCGTGGTGTGCACCTCGGCGGTGGCCCGGCCCAGCGCCCGGGCCTCGGCGCCGAAGTCCTCGCCCTTGGCCAGCTCGCGCAGCGCCAGCTCCCAGCCGTCGGAGGCGCCCTGCACGAACGGCTGGAGCACTCCCAGCACATACGGCTGGCCGGCCAGGTCGGCCGGGCCCGCCGAGATCACCGGGTCCGCCGTGGGGTCGACGTCCGCGACCATCCAGGCCGTCGGCGCGGGCACCCGGGGGCAGCCCTCGCGGGCCAGCGCCAGCGGCAGTTCGAGGTCCGGGTTGACGCCGGGCACGATCCGTCGCAGGAGCTTCAGGATGAACGTATCGCCGTAGACGACGGACGAGTTGGACTGCTCCGCGGTCACCACGCGCGGCACCAGCCCGGACCGGATGTCCTGGTCGAGGTCCCGCTCGAAGCGGAGCCCGCCGATCCGGGCCTGGGTGCGCAGCGCCTCCAGGAGCAGTTCGGCGGGCCTGGCGTCGTGCAGGGCGTCGTAGACCGTCCGTCCGGCCAGCGGCCCCGTCGACAGGTGTCCGATCAGCGCGGGCGCCAGCCGAGGCGGCAGCGCCTCGCGCGCGCCTATCAGCAGCTGGTAGCAGTCGCCGGGATGGCCGGGCGCGCCGTGCGACGGCACGGACGGCTGGTGGGCGCGCACGAGCAGGTGGTACAGGCCGAGCTTGCCGTTGGAGGGGAGCAGCTCGGTGGCCTCGACCAGCGTGAACCCGGTGACCGGACGTCCCTTGCCCGCGAACCAGCGCTGCCGTGGCAGCCACTCCCGCAGCAGCGGATCGAGAGAGGCAAGAAGGCCGGGCGGGGCGGTGACGGTGCGTGTGACGGCTTCCGACATGGCGTCGCGTCCTTTCACCCATGATTGGTGCGCCTCCGGGGCCTTCAGCAGGTGCCGGCGGCGCCCCTCCGGCTCACGCGGATGGGCGGGGTGTTACTGATGCGTGCCCCGGGCGGGGCGGGAGAAACGCCCCGCCCCGGGGGTTTGCGGCCCGCCCCGTGAATCGGGGCTTCCTCAGGCCGCCTCAGGCCTCACAAGGTATCCCTGCGGAGCCGGAACCAGTAGAAACCGTGACCTGCCAGCGTCAGCAGGTACGGCAGCTCGCCGATCGCCGGGAAGCGGACCCCGCCGAACAGCTCCACCGGGTGCCGCCCCTCGAAGGCGCTCAGATCCAGCTCCGTGGGCTGCGCGAACCGCGAGAAGTTGTTCACGCACAGCACCAGGTCGTCCCCTCCTTCCCCGGAAACGGGGGCCTCCCGCAGGAACGCCAGCACCGCCGGGTTCGTCGACGGCAGCTCGGTGTACGAGCCGAGACCGAAGGCCGGGTTCTGCTTGCGGATCTCGATCATGCGGCGGGTCCAGTGCAGCAGCGACGACGGCGAGGCCATGGACGCCTCGACGTTGGTCACCTGGTAGCCGTGGACCGGGTCCATGATCGTGGGCAGGAACAGCCGTCCCGGATCGCACGAGGAGAACCCGGCGTTGCGGTCCGGCGTCCACTGCATCGGCGTGCGCACCGCGTCCCGGTCGCCGAGCCAGATGTTGTCGCCCATGCCGATCTCGTCGCCGTAGTACAGGATCGGCGAGCCCGGCAGCGACAGCAGCAGGGCCGTGAACAGCTCGATCTGGTTGCGGTCGTTGTCCAGCAGCGGGGCGAGACGGCGCCTGATGCCGATGTTGGCGCGCATCCGGGGGTCCTTGGCGTACTCGGCCCACATGTAGTCGCGCTCTTCGTCGGTGACCATTTCGAGCGTGAGCTCGTCGTGGTTGCGCAGGAAGATGCCCCACTGGCAGCCCGAGGGGATGGCCGGGGTCTTGGCCAGGATCTCGGAGACCGGGTAGCGGGACTCGCGCCGCACCGCCATGAAGATGCGCGGCATGACCGGGAAGTGGAAGGCCATGTGGCACTCGTCGCCGCCACTCGGATAGTCACCGAAGTAGTCGACCACGTCCTCGGGCCACTGGTTGGCCTCCGCCAGCAGCACCGTGTCCGGGTACTGCGCGTCGATCTCCTTGCGTACCCGCTTCAGGAAGTCGTGCGTGGCGGGCAGGTTCTCGCAGTTGGTGCCCTCCTCCTGGTACAGGTACGGCACCGCGTCCAGCCGGAAGCCGTCGATGCCCAGGTCCAGCCAGAACTTCAGGGCGGAGATCATCTCCTCCTGCACGGCCGGGTTCTCGTAGTTGAGGTCCGGCTGGTGGGAGAAGAAGCGGTGCCAGTAGTACTGCTTGCGGACCGGGTCGTAGGTCCAGTTCGAGGCCTCCGTGTCGACGAAGATGATCCGCGCGTCCTGGTACTGCTTGTCGTCGTCCGCCCACACGTAGTAGTCGCCGTAGGGCCCGTCGGGGTCCTTGCGCGACTCCTGGAACCACGGGTGCTGGTCGCTGGTGTGGTTCATGACGAAGTCGATGATCACGCGCATGCCGCGCTGGTGGGCGGCGTCGACGAACTCCACGAAGTCGGCCAGGTCGCCGAACTCCGGCAGCACGGCCGTGTAGTCCGAGACGTCGTAGCCACCGTCGCGCAGGGGCGACTTGAAGAACGGCGGCAGCCACAGGCAGTCGACGCCGAGCCACTGGAGGTAGTCGAGCTTCGCGGTCAGGCCTTTGAGGTCACCGACGCCGTCGCCGTTGCTGTCCTGGAACGAGCGGACGAGTACCTCGTAGAAGACGGCGCGTTTGAACCACTCCGGGTCCCGGTCCCTGGCGGGAGTGTCCTCGAAGGTGTCCGGCACGGGTTCGTTGACGATCATGTTGTGGGTGACCCTCCGATCTGCGGGGTGGACGGTCGCAGAACCGAGAAGACGTGCGCGGGCCTATGGCCCGGTTCGAGGCGCACATAGTTGGCCCTGCCCCAGTGGTAGGTCTCGCCGGTGAGCTCGTCGCGCACCGGCACCGACTCGTGCCAGTCCAGGCCGAGTTGCGGCATGTCCAACGAGACCGTGGCCTCCTGGGTGTGGTGGGGGTCGAGGTTGGCGACCACCAGAACCGTGTTCGAACCCTGCCGCTTCGAATAGGCGATCACCGCTTCCTGGTCCGCGTGGTGGAAGTGGAGGTCGCGCAGCTGCTGGAGGGCCGGGTTCTCGCGGCGGATGGTGTTGAGCCGGGCGATCAGCGGGGTGATGGTGCGGCCCTCACGCTCGGCCGTCTCCCAGTCGCGGTGTCTGAGCTGGTACTTCTCCGAGTCCAGGTACTCCTCGCTGCCCTCTTTGAGCGGGGTGTTCTCGCACAGTTCGTAGCCGGAGTAGATGCCCCAGGT